>CBDDSA010000126.1:0-33151 GCA_965233185.1 uncultured bacterium | reverse complement strand
CGCCGCGGCCCAGCCGCCTGCCCCGGCGGCCGCGGCGCCGGCCGAGCCGCAGCAGTCGCCAGGCGAGATGCGCGCCTACCAGGCAGCGCTGGACCAGTTCAAGCTGGGCAACTATTCGCTGGCGGTCTCCGCGATGCAGGGCTTCCTGGTCACTTACCCCAGCAGCTCGCTTGCGCCCAACGCGCAGTACTGGATCGGCATGGCGCACTCCGGGCAGCGCGACTACAAGAGCGCCATTGCCGCGCAACGCAAGGTGCTCGCTGCCTGGCCCGACAGCGACAAGGCGCCCGACGCGCTGCTCAGCATCGCGAGCTCGCAGGAAACCATGGGCGACCGCAAGAGCGCCCAGCAGACCCTGCAGGAGCTGATCGCCAAATATCCGACGAGCAGCGCGGCGGCGAGCGCGAAGCAGCGCATTGCCGCGTTCAAGCGCTAGCAGGCTGGCGAAACGCCCCGCGGGGCTGATAAAATTCAGCCCTTTCCGCGCCTTACGCAGACCGCAGCGCAGACAAGCCTTCACTCCGGGTCGTTAGCTCAGCTGGTAGAGCAGCGGACTTTTAATCCGTTGGTCGGCGGTTCGAATCCGCCACGACCTACCAACACTTTCAAGTGGTTAGGGCCAAGCTTCGTGTAATCAGCGGCACCGACCGTCAGCCGGTGCCTACTCGGTGCCTGTCGTTTAGTGCGTGCAGCCGGCTGAGCGACGCCGGTCTTGAGACAGCCTGCTGGAATCGAGCCGGTTCTCCGCTTGAACGACCGAAGAAACGCGTGAAAAGAGTGACTTAGGGGAAGCGCGTGCAAACGGCTGGCGCAGTGTTTCGCTATCACCTCTTGACGGCAGCCGCATGAGCACAAATCCGAAGGGCAAGGACGCCATCACGGCTTATCTCCGCCGTCTCGGCAATCCCTATGCGAAGCTCCAGATACTCGGCGAAGACGACATACGGCCCGATCTCGAACTCCGCGCGCCCACCGCTGAGGAGCGCGCATATGCCGTTCTACAAGGGAACCAGTACACCGTGCTCTCAGTCGCCATCGCCGATTCGGCCAGCGTCTCCGACGCTGTCCGCCCGGGGGCGGGTTCCATCGAGCGTCCCGGTCGCGCGGCGCTGTCGAAAGCCGACTTCATCGCGGAAAGCACGCGAATCCTCCGGAGTTACATTCCGTCAGTCGAGCGGGGTCGTCTTCGCCAACATCATCGGCACTTTATCCTCCGCAATCAGAACCGCAGTCCAGCGGAGAGATATTTGCTCGCCCAGGAGCTATCGAAATACGACATCGGTGCGTCGTCCGGCGTTGAGGCTCGATTCAATCGGGAGCGAGACGAGCTGACGGAGCAGAAGCTCAGGCAGATCGAGAAGTCGGCGCTAGAAAAAGACTCGAACTAGCGAGCACCGGAATGCTGGCTGCGAAAGACCTGCAGTCTATCGCTGACGCCTGCACGACTATCTCGGATGCTGTAGCAGACGCGTCTGGCTTCGTCCCGATCCGCAACCTCCTAGAACGCTTCGACGTGTCGCTGGTCATTCGGCCGCTGCTTGTCGAAGGCATGCTGGCATCGGTGCCGGCGCAACGCGGCGACTCTCGGGGAAGCAAGCTCGCGGTACTGGTCGATAGTGAAACTTACAAGGTGGACTTCAAGGAGATCGCGGGGGAAGATGCTTCTAACCCTCTCCCGGTTCGACTTAGAAATACGATAGCCCACGAACTCCTCCACTCCCTCGCATTCCGTCCGGGTCACTTCGGATTGCGGCTACAGCAGCCGCTGGGCGATGATCAGAGCATCAGCGCGCTCGTTGAGGAAATCGAAGAAGAAACCGAACGCCTCACCCCACTACTCCTTTGGCCCGAAAAAGCGCTAGACCGCCTGCTCGAAAATCGGCCGAACGCCATAACCCCGGGCGAGCTGGCAAACCTAGCGCAGCAATTCGGCATCTCGCGCCAAGTGGCGGTGACCCGGCTGCGACTGCGCGGCCATAAAGAGGGGATCATCTACGCCCCTTGGCTGCGAGATGTAGCGATAGGGATTGCCGAATGGGGCGAAGGCGGGCGAGCGGTTTTCAGGAAATGGCCTTTGTTCGTCAACTTTGATCGCAACATCGTTCCGAGTTTTCTCTTCAATGTCGGATCCCAAGACCGATTACCGGCTTCCGCGGTCATTGAAGATGAACACTTCGCAATGCGAGGTGGGGAGTACACGAGGATGTCGCTTCTCCTCGACGCCGGCCTAAAGGACGCTCCAAAAGTTCAAACGATGCCAGTCGTGTTCGCTATAGAAGCTGGTAACCGGAAGCCGCGCAGCGAGTTCTTGTTCGTCGTTCGGAAAAGTCGACGGGACGACTTGCCTTCGACCGAGGAAGACGGTGTTTGAGCGGGGAAGCGCTCAAGCGGGCGCATCTCATCATAATCTCCGAAGCCCGGCTCCAGAAAAATCGTCAACTTACGGTAGCGTAGAACCGCGCGATGTTCAGACACAGCATGTCCTGCCTGTCACGGTGCGGGCTTGAAAAGCGCCTGAACTTCACCTCGCGCAATGCGCGCGTTGGCCATGTGCAGCGTTTGGTAAACATTGCGAAGTAGCCGCTCCATGCTGGCATGGGCGGCGCGGCGGCTGTCCCCGTAGGCGAAGAACGAAAGGGATATTTGATCGCCGAGACCCCCTCTTTTGACGCCATCGCCGAGCGCCAAGTAAACGGCTTTTGCACGTGACAACCCAACGGCAGCGGTGAGAAATTTTGGGTCAATCTGCTGCAACGTCTTCAGCGTCGCGTTGAAAAGCCAATTAACGGCGAGCGGCTGCGTATTCAGGTATATGTCCCGATACAGAATCATTAGGCGGCCATCGCACCGCTTCGCGAACTTGAACTGCCGATCAGTAGTGTTCAGGTGTGCATCGCGGAAGGCGCAGTCATTCGATTCAAGATGGTTCTCGCTACTATGCAGCCACTCCATAAGCTGAAAGAACGACTCAGCAAACCGCTCGTTCTTGTAGGGCACCCAGTCTTCGAGGGCGCTTCTAATCAACCCCGGCTCGGATTTGAAGTCTACGTAGCGTTGCGACTGGTCCGCCAACGCGGTCGTCCATGGGTGCTCGCGTGGCTTCGCATCCTCACCAGCCGTATGGTGATAAGCGATCATCCCTTCCGGCCAGCCAGGCGATCTTGGCGAGGTGCCCCTCGTCGGGCGAGCGCTCGCCGGCTTCGTAGCGGATCTGCGCTCGCTTTGACGTGCCCCCCTGAAATAGTACGGCTCTGAGGTAGAGTCCGCCAAAACAGGAGAGGCGGACGTGAAGAAAAAGCGGTTCAGCGAAGAGCAGATCATTGCGGTTCTGAAGGAAGCCGAGGCCGGCGCGAAGGTGCTGGAACTGTGTCGCAAGCACGGGATCTCGGACGCGACTTTCTACAACTGGAAGGCCAAATACGCGGGCATGACGGTGGCGGACCTGCGTCGGCTCAAGGAGCTTGAGGCGGAGAACGCGAAGCTCAAGCGGATCGTTGCCGACCAGGCGCTCGACAACGCGGCGCTGAAGGATCTGCTCGGCCGAAAGTGGTGAGCCCGCAGTGCAAGCGCGAGGCGGTGGGCATTCTCACTGCCGAGCGCGCGATGGGCGTGACGCGCGCCTGTGGGCTGGTGGGGATCTCGCGCTCGCTTTACCGCTACGCGAGCTGCCGCTCGCCGGCGCTGGAGCTGAGAAATCGAATTGCCGAGCTCGCGGCGATGAAGCGCCGCTACGGCTACCGAAGGATTCATGTGCTGCTGTGCCGGGAGGGTTGGTCGGTGAATCACAAAAGGACGTATCGCCTGTATCGAGAGCAAGGGCTCATGGTGCGCAAGAGAAAGCGCAAGCGCATCGGTCTCACCGAGCGGCTGGTGGTGCCCGCGGCGCAAACCCCCAACCAGAGCTGGTCGATGGACTACGTCGCGGACGGCCTGATCGATGGCAGGAAGCTGCGAGCGCTCACGGTCGTGGACGACTTCACGCGCGAGTGCCTGGCGATCGAGGTCGACACCTCGCTTCCAGGCAGCCGCGTGGTCGCCGTGCTCGAGCGCCTGCGCGATCTTCGTGGCTTGCCCTCATCGATCACGGTGGACCATGGGCCAGAGTTCGAGGGTCAGGTGCTCGACGCATGGGCGTACAAGCGCGGCGTGCGTCTTGCCTTCATTCGCCCGGGCAAGCCCGTGGATAACTGCTACATCGAGAGCTTCAACGGGCGCCTGCGTGATGAATGCCTGAACGAGCACTGGTTCATGAGCATGCAGCACGCGCGCTCGACGATCGAAGCCTGGCGAGTCGAATACAACACCGAGCGACCGCACAGCTCCCTTGACGATCAAACACCCGAAGAGTTCAAAGAGGCGCACGCTTCTCGGCGTTCCGCCGATCGCGTGCGCGAAAAGCTTAAAAACACCGTATCTTTAACCCCGGACTCCACTTCGATTCCGTACTAAATCGGGGGGCACGTCATATCCTCCCGGGAGCACAAGGGGCGCAGCCCCTCGCGTTTCCTAGACGACGCACTGCCTTGTGGGAAACGCCAAGCACTTAGGCTGCGTGCCAAGGCCGGCGCGGCTGGTCTTCTCAATCCCCCGTGATGTCTAGAAAATCGCACCCGAGCCTCTTCATTCGGCCACTATTGCTGCACACGGGCCGATTTTTCTCTAGTCCGCTAGCTCTGGCGTAGTTGGCATCCAAGGACAAATGAATCTTCGAAGGGCCGGTTCTCGCGGCCCTTGCTTTTCCGACGCTCAAGTCGCCCGATGCCTGCAGAGAGGGTCGTTGGCAACCGTCTCTGTCAGAGCGCACTTGTACCGAATCGAATGCTGATATGGGCTACGTTGGCAATGACGCTCCAGGAAAGGTAAAGTTACAAGTTGTAACCAATCACCTGTATCGGTTTTGTGCATATTGCACATGTTGTAGAGCTATAACTACAACAATATCATAGCCTTATGGATATTGACTTCTGGGGTTTTCCAGTGCATTCTGTTCGCATCTTTGATGTCCCAATGGAGTGGTGTCATGGCTGCGGTACTGGAAAAGCTCGAACCTCAACTGGAAGAGAGCATTACCCAGCTCAATGAGGTGCAGGCCCGAACGCTTCAAGCCCTAATCAACACGCTACGAGTTGGTCTACGTGACACGGATAACGCGAAGACATTCGTGTATCTGTTCGGACAAGCGGTAAAGGTCCTTCGCAGGAGCGATGTCGATTTGGCGCGCAAGCTCAAGGTTGCTCGCCCGACGATTGGTAGATGGGTGCGTGGCGAGCATCTGCCACATGAGTTTATGAGGCCGGCGGTTATTCGTGCTCTCGTAAACATGGCGGAGGCAGACGTTCGCGCTCTCGAGAAAGCGGCCGATGCGCAAGTACGCCCATCGTTTATTCGGAGGGCCGCAGTTCGCTAAGCTTGTTTGACCACAGCGCGGCATCTTGTAAAGATGCCGTGCTGTGATTCGGCTATCCCTTGTCGACCCGGAGGAAGGACGAGACGCGTGGCTTTGGCACAGCGGTTTCTGTGCCAGCAATGACCTCGTTTTCCCGCGCACGCTCGATGACTATGGGCGCTTGGCCAAGGACGGACAGATCTGGGCAGCGAAGGATGAGAAAGGGAAGTATCTAGCCCTCTCGTACTTTCAGCTCGGACGCAGCGAGAAGTACGAACGCGAGGCTTGGGAAATCGGTGGTCTCATGGTGGCCAACTCCCAGCGGAAGCGTGGGCTCGGCAGGACCATTACGTGCCTGACCTTGGGTCACGTGCTCACACAGTACGACCCAATCGCCGCGGGTGTTACGGTGGTAGCTCACGTCCATGCGGACAACAAGCCTGGCCCGCGGCCTATTTTCGAGGGTTTCCTGAAGTTCACACACGCGAAAGTTGTCGCGATCCCGGGGAAGTTGCTCGAAGGGCTGAGAACGAACAACGACGGTTTCGTGGAGGGTGACGAATTCGAGTTGTCGCGCCCTGCAACCATTAAGACCCTTGCGGGCTGGTGCAGAGATTGGAAAGACGAATTGAAGGATGGAGAGCCGGCGACGGTGGACTGGGGCTTGGAGGGATCGCCGGAACTTTGGGCTAAGGCTCTCGACAATATCGCGGCGCGCTAACCGGAACGGTGGCGATGATCGTCATAAGCCCCGTGGAGAAAACGTCGCCATAGCTTACGACCCGCCCTGTTGGGGGCGTGGGACACTTCTGGGCCACCAGCTACGAAGAACCGAGCGCAAGCGAACGCAATCTGGAACAGCCCTTTGAAGCTAACCCCTTAATTTTCTTACTCTAGGCCGCTCCGGTTTTCGCTAGAGTTCGCGTCGAGAACTTCTTTTAATCCGTTGGTCGGCGGTTCGAATCCGCCACGACCTACCAAATTTCAACGGCTTAGCGCTCAGCTAGGTCGTTTGCATTTCTAAAACGTAGAGAATTCGTAGAGAAATAGTCCGTCGGTCGGGTTAACGCTCCGATTACCGCTCAACGACTTGCGTGATTTGCCTCGGCGAAAACAGTCCGTTGGTCGGTTCGGCCGCAGCGCTGATACGGTGGGTCGGGCAACATCGGGATTGCCTCTTTGTAACTTATAAATTACAATAACCGTGGAGCTACGGTACTACCAGACGGCCGACCGCAGGCAGCCGTTTCCGGAATGGTTGGCCGCGTTGAATGACGCGGCTGCGCGAGCACGCATTAGAGCTCGCCTGGCTCGGCTGATGGCGGGAAGCTTTGGTGATTCGGAGCCCGTCGGTGAAGGCGTGATGGAATTGCGAATCGATTGGGGTCCGGGCTATCGCGTGTACTTCGCTCGGCTTGGCCAGGTGGTGGTGCTTCTCCTTTGCGGAGGAGACAAGCGAACGCAGGACAAGGACATTAAACGTGCGAAAGATTACTTCCGGGACTACAAAGCGCGCACCGCGCAAGAAAAGCCGCGCGGTTCCCGCTAGCCTGCCGTACGAGCCTTGGCTGATCGAGCAGCTCAAGGACCCGGTCGAAGCGGCGGCATATCTGGAAGCCGTCATCGAGGACGGCAATCAGGCGGCGCTCATGTTGGCGCTACGCCAGATTGCCCAAGCGCAGGGCGGGATTGCGCACGTGGCTCGCAAGGCGAAGCTGACGCGAGAGGCCACCTACAAAATGCTTTCGAAGACTGGCAATCCGGAGCTGAGAAGCCTGAAGGCTGTTCTCAAGGCGACCGGTTTAAGAATCGCCGTCCGACCGATCGAGAAGCGCGCTGCCTAGGCGACGGTGTAGTTCAGAATTCTCGCTGTCAACCTAGCGCGGAGATCGTAGGGAAAACGTAGGGCCCAGGCGGGCGTTGGCGACGTTTGGCGGGATGAGGGCGGGCCGCTAAACAACAACTTAGGGATAAGGACTCAAACTTTTAATCCGTTGGTCGGCGGTTCGAATCCGCCACGACCTACCAACAACTTCAAAGTCTTACCAAGTTAAGCCCGCGTTAATCGCGGGCTTTTCTGTTTCCGTGGGCCAATTTTGGGCCACTAGCTAGCCCAAAGATAATAGGAAGGCACTAGCGCAATTCGTGATCCGGCACGCATTAAGACTGCGGTCAACACGCTGGCAATTTCTTCGTAAACATATTGATCTCTTCATAATAAGCTTTTCGTCGCGCATCGGTGAGTCGGTCGAACGCGGCCGATTGCGGCGGGAATCCCTTGATCCGTACTCGTGCGCGGTAACCTCGTCCGCGCGCTTCGATCACTGCCATGCACCACACTCCCTTGAACTCCCTGCGCGCGGTGCGTGGCCATGAAGCGCTCGATGTGCTCGGGCGAGCCGCCCTTCAGCATTTCCTTCAGCCCCCCGGCCCGGGAGCAGCTCGCGGTAGCGCACCGGCCGGCCGGCGAAGGCGCTGCCTTCGGGCAGGTCGGGCGGCATGCCGGTGGCATCCAGGAACACGCTCTCGCCGTAATGGGAGTCGTACCTGCGGCACACCTGCTTTGCGGCATGCAGGATGCCGTCGCCGCTCAGCCACTGTTGCGCAGCCCCGCCGCAATGCCGTTGATGGTGAGATGGATGGCGCGCACGGTGCGGTCGTCGCTGTCGCCTGCGCGGTGGCGGTGCAGCAGCTCCACCTGGATGTGGTTCAGCGCATCCAGATACGCAAAGCGGTTGCGGATCGAGCGCGCGAGCGTGGGGTTGTCGGCCAGGAAGTCGCTGGTCTGCGTGATCGCGAAAAGTTGCTCCCGCGTGGCGCGCCACTCTTTCGCGATCCTCGGGTAAATCTCTTCCCTCAGCGCGGCGGGAGCGAGCTCGGCGTAGCGCTCCGCGATGCCCAGGTCCGTTTTCGCCAGCACCATGTCGAGATTGGACAGAAGCGCGCGGAAGAACGGCCACGTCGCGTGCATGTCGCGCAATTCCTCCAGGGAAGCTTTTGGTTTCGCCAGCCAGGCGCGAACGGCGGCACCGAAGCCATACCATCCCGGCAGCATGACGCGCGCCTGGCTCCAGCTGAACACCCACGGGATCGCCCGCAGGTCCTCCAGGCGCTTCGAGGGGCGGCGCGAGGCGGGACGGCTGCCGATGTTGAGGCCGGCGATCTCGGCGAACGGGGTGGCGGCCCGAAAGTAATCCATGAAGCCGGGCAGCGTCACGAGCCCGCGGTAAGCCTCGAACGCAAGTGCGGAGATCTCGTCGAGGATCTGCGCATGGCGCGGATTGGTCTGCGCGTGCAGCGAGCTCGCTTCGAGCGTCGCCGCCACGAGAATCTCCAGGTTGCGCCGGCCGGTTTCCGGGTCGGTGTACTTGCTCGCGATCACCTCGCCCTGCTCCGTCAGGCGCAGCGCACCGTCGACGCTGCCCGGCGGCTGCGACAGCACCGCCTCGTAGCTCGGCCCGCCGCCGGGCCCACGGTGCCGCCGCGGCCGTGGAAGAGGCGCAGGCGCACGCCGTGCTTGCGGCACACGTCCATCAGGTCGGTAGTCGCCTTGTAGAGCGTCCAGGTCGAGGTGAGATAGCCGCCGTCCTTGTTGCTGTCGGAGTACCCGAGCATCACCTCCTGCTCATCGCGGCGCGCGCGCACCCAGCCGCGGTAAAGCGGCTCGCAAAGCGCACGCTCCAGGATTGCGCCGCAGCGCTGCAGGTCGCCGATGGTCTCGAAAAGCGGGATGACGTCGACCTGCAAGCCAAGGCCAGGATACTTATCCTGGCCCCGGGGGCGAAGCAGGCCCGCCTCGCGCAGCAGCACCCCCACCTCCAGCAGGTCGGACACCGACTCGCAATGCGAGATGATGTACTTCGATACGACCGCCGCGCCCGCCCGCGCCTGAGCTTGGGCGGCCGCGTCGAAGACCCCGAGCTCCTTCGTGACTTGCGGCGAGTACTCGAGGTGCGGCGAGCGCAGCGGACGCGGCCCGGCGAGCTCGCGCGCGAGCAGCACGACGCGCTCTTCTTCCGCCAGCGTCTCGTAGGCGGCGTGCACCCCCGCGCGCTGCAGGAGCTCCGCCACCACCGCGGCATGCTCGTCGGAGCTCTGCCGCAGGTCGATGGCGGCGAGGTGAAAGCCGAACACGCTCACCTTGCGGCGCAAGCTGCGCAAGCGGCCTTCGGCGAGCAACGCTGCCCCCTGCGCCGCCAATGCCTGCGCGAGGATGTCAAGATCCCGCGCGAACTCCTCCGCGGTGGCATAGGGCGAGAGCGCGGCCAGCCGGCTGTAAATGCCCGCGACCGCGCGCCGGTACGGCTCGTCCTGCCGGTGCGCCGAGCGGTCGCCCGAGCGCTCCGCGAGCGCGAGCACCTCGGGGGCCGTCTTCATGAGCCGCGCGGAAAGCCCAAGCTCGCGGCCAAGCAGGTTCACCTCTTCCAGGTAATGCGCAAGGATGAGGCGCGCCTGCTGCGACACCGCGGTCTCGAGCGTGTGCGCGCCGACGTTGGGGTTGCCGTCGCGATCCCCCCCGACCCAGGTGCCCACGGTAAGGAACGGCGGCAGGCAATGCCCGCGGCCCAGCGCGCGCTCGAGGTCCGCGTACACGCGCGGCAGCTCCGGGATGAAGGTGAGGCGAAAGTAGGCGAGCGAATTGACGATCTCGTCGGCGACCTCGAGCTTGGCGAGCCGCAGCATGGCCGTGAGCCAAAGGCGCAGCACCTCGCCATGCAGCGCTTCGTCGCGCGCCGGCGTGGCCGGTTGCGCGATGAGCCGCGCGATCTCGCGCTCGCATTCGAGAATGCTCTGGCGCTGGACTTCCGTGGGATGCGCAGTGAGGACGGGACTCACGCGCGCCCGCCGGAACCACTGCTCGAAATCGATCCCTTTGCAGCGTTCCAGCGCGAGGGCGAAGCTTCCCGGGCGCGCCTCGGCCCCGGCATCCGCGTGCGCATGGCGGCGGCGGTTCTGGTGCGCGTCCTCGGCGATATTGAGCAGGTGCGAGAAGTAGCTGAACGCGCGCACCACGTGCAGCGTTTCGTCGATCGGCAGCGCATCGAGCAGGCCCTCGAGCTCAGCCTTCACCGCGCGGTCCTCGCCGGAGCGCCGGAAGCGCACCGCGGTCTGGCGGATGTGCTCGATGCGCTCCTGGGTCGCGGCGCCGACCTGGTCGCGGATGACCTCGCCGAGCAGCCGCCCGAGGAGGCGGCGGTCCTCGCGCAAGGGCTGCTCTTTCTCCATCGGGGAAACTATACCGGCACGGGGAGAGATTATGCCGGCGCAAGCACCGGGCGCACCGGCCGCGCGAGCCGTACATCGCCTGTGCTTGCTTCGGCCTGGTGCTCGCCATCGGCATCGTCGTCGACGACGCCATCGTGGTGGCGGAGGACGTCGAGCGCAACCGTGCGCCGGCTCGACGTATCGGCGGCGCAGCGCTACGTCAGCCAGCTCGGCCGCCGACTGGCGGTAGGCGCGCCTCTTTACGGGGCGCGCGCCCGCAGCAACGCACCCGATTGAAGCGATTTCCCGCGCGCTCCCACGCCGGAAGCGCCGGCATAATGGTTGCTTTACGTCTTGCTCCTACGGGGGAGACGACTTGGAGCGGCGCCACTACGACGAAATGCGCGGCGACGACGGCGAGGTGCGCGCGCATTTCCGGTCGCTCGCCGCTTGGCTCGCCGAGACACCGGTCGAGCGCGTGGCCGAGAAGCGCCGCGAGGCGGATCTGCTGTTCCATCGAGTGGGCATCACGTTCGCCGTCTACGGCGATGAAGAAGGTGCCGAGCGCCTCATCCCGTTCGATACGATCCCGCGCGTCATCCCGCAGGCCGAATGGAGCCAGCTTGCCCGCGGGCTCGAGCAGCGGGTTACCGCGCTCAATCGCTTCCTGCACGACATCTATCACGGCCAGGAAATTCTCAAAGCCGGCGTCATCCCGGCGGAGCAGGTTCTTACGAACCAGGCTTATGAGGTGGCGATGGTCGGCCTGGAGCTGCCGCACCACGTTTACTCACACATTGCCGGCATCGACCTTGTGCGGCACGACGACGGGAAGTACTACGTGCTGGAAGACAACCTGCGCACTCCATCCGGGGTCTCGTACATGCTGGAGAACCGCAAGATGATGATGCGGCTCTTTCCGGAGCTCTTCGGTCGCCAGACAGTGCAGCCAGTGGAGCACTATCCCGGGCTGCTGCTCGAGACGCTGCGCGCCACAGCCCCGCCCAAGGTGCGCGATCCGGTGGTGGTGCTGCTGACGCCGGGTCCGCACAACAGCGCCTATTTCGAGCACGCCTTCCTCGCGCAACAGATGGGAGTGGAGCTCGTCGAGGGCGGCGATCTTTTCGTGAAGGACCGCTACGTCTGGATGCGCACCACTGCCGGGCCGCAGCGCGTCGACGTGATCTACCGTCGTATCGACGACGCCTACCTCGATCCGCTCGCCTTCCAGGGCGACTCGGTGATCGGCATTCCGGGCCTTCTTTCGGTGTACCGCAGCGGCAACGTCTCTCTCGCTAGCGCGATCGGCACCGGCGTTGCGGACGACAAGTCCACGTATCCGTACGTCCCCGAGATGATCCGCTTCTATCTTTCCGAGGAACCGATTCTTCCCAACGTGCCGACCTGGCAATGCAAGCGGCCGGAAGATCTGGAGCTGGTGATGGACCGGCTGGCGCAGCTCGTGGTGAAGGAGGTACAGGGCTCCGGCGGCTACGGCATGCTGATCGGCCCGGCAGCGACGCCGCAGGCGCTCGAGGCGTTCCGCGCCAGCATCAAGGCGAACCCGGCCAACTACATCGCCCAGCCGACGCTTTCGC
This sequence comes from uncultured bacterium, assembly GCA_965233185.1. Lineage (GTDB taxonomy): Bacteria > Pseudomonadota > Gammaproteobacteria > Burkholderiales > SG8-39 > SCGC-AG-212-J23. The sequence goes on along the minus strand of CBDDSA010000126.1, from coordinate 20,962 downwards.
TCTCCACCTGCCCCACGTTCGTCGGACAGAACATCGCGCCGCGCCACGTCGACCTGCGGCCCTACGTGCTCTCCGGCCGGGAAGTGAAGATGGTGCCGGGAGGCCTCACCCGCGTTGCGCTGGAGGCCGGGTCGCTCGTGGTGAATTCGTCGCAGGGGGGCGGGACCAAAGATACCTGGGTCGTCGACTGATGCTCGCGCGCGTTGCCGGCCGGATCTACTGGATGAGCCGCCAGATGGAGCGCGCCGAGAGCATGGCACGCATCCTCGCGGTAACCTCCAACCTGGTGCTATTCGGCGAGCGCGACCTGCAGCGGCAGAATCTGCTCGCGCCGCTCACCATCACCGGCGCCACCGAGGCGTTCTTCGAACGCCACAAGGAGCTTTCGGTCGAGGCCCTGATCGAGTTCCTCGCGCTCGACCGCGAGAACCCGAGCTCCATCGTCTGCTGCCTGGACTGGGCGCGCGAGAATGCCCACGCCGTGCGCTGGCAGATCACCTCGGAGATGTGGGAGACGCTGAATGCCACCTGGCTCGAGGTGCGGGCGCTCGACCCGAAGAGCATCACCGGCGCCGGCGCCAACCGGTTCCTGGATTGGGTGAAGGAGCGCAGCCACCTGTTTCGCGGCGTCACGTACGGAACGATCATGCGCGGCGAGGCGTTCAATTTTTCGCGGCTCGGAACTTTCCTCGAGCGCGCAGACAACACCGCGCGCCTGCTCGATGTGAAGTACCACGTGCTTCTGCCCTCGGTCGACGACGTTGGCGGCGCGCTCGACTACTATCACTGGACGGCGCTGCTGCGTTCGGTATCCTCGTTCGAGACCTACCGCTCGCTTTTCCGCGACCAGATCCTTCCGATGCGGGTGGCCCAGCTCCTGATCCTCGAGCGGCGCATGCCGCGCTCGCTCGCCGCCTGCTTCGACCAGGTGAAGGAAGCGATGGACCGCATCAACGGCCAGGGCGACCAGTCGGCCAAGCGCCTCGCCTACGAGCTCCATGCCCGGGTTACGCACGCCGAGATCGAGGAGATTTTTCAAGACGGGTTGCACGAGTACCTGACCACCGGCCTGGACGACATTGCCGAGCTCGGCAGCCGCATCCAGCGCGCCTACCTCGGAGCAGTATGAGATTCGACATCAGCCACGAGACGAAGTACAGCTATGACACCCCGGTGCGCAGCTCCACGCAATATTTGCGCGTGACGCCGCACAGCAACGGCCGCCAGACCGTGCTGTCCTGGCGCCTGGATACCCCCGTGCCGGCCACGCGGACCACCGACGGCTATGGGAACATCCTGCATGTGCTCACCATGGACAAGCCGGTTTCGGAAATCGGCATCCGCGTGAGCGGCACGGTGGAAACCCGCATGGCCTACGAAGAGGGCGCCGACCCGGTGGCCCTCTCGCCGCTCCTCTTTACCCGGCCCACGGCGCTCACCCGGGCGGAAACCGAGCTCGCCGCCTTTGCAGAGAAATACCGCGGCCGCGCGAGCTCGCCCTCCGGCCTGACCGACATGGCGGCCGCGATCCTGCGGCGCATGCCCTTTCGGGCCGGCGACACACACGCCGGCTGCACAGCGGCGGAGGCCTTCGCTCTGGGCTCGGGCGTCTGCCAGGATCACACCCACGTTTTCGTGGCGTGCTGCCGGCGCCTTGGCGTACCGGCGCGCTATGTCTCCGGGTACATCTATACCGATGGCGCGGGCGTCGCGAGCCACGCCTGGGCCGAAGCCTGGGTGCTGGACCGATGGCGCAGCTTCGACATAGCCAATAGCCGCGCGGCCGGCGAGGACCATATAAAGCTCGCCATTGGCGCGGACTACCTCGACGCCTGCCCGATCCGCGGCATGCGGGTCGGCGGCGGCGCCGAAACGATGCGCGCCGCCGCCTCCGTGGCCCAGACCCAGCAGTAGGAGCTGCTACGATCGCCCATGACCTACTGCGTGGCCGCCTCGGTCCGCCTACTTCCGCGATATCAGCCGCTATTGGTCGAACGGCTTGCGACGCATCTTTGCCGACGCCCCCGAGGTGTCGTGGATCAACCGCTGAGCTCGTCGGTGTGCACCGCAAAGCGCACGAGGCGGTTTGGGCCGAAGGTGGTGCTGATCGCCACATCCGCGGCATCGCGCCCGCGTGCGATGAGGATGCGCCCGATGCGCGGCCTGTTGTGGCGCGCATCGACCGCATGCCATTGACGGTCGAGGAACACTTCGAACCAGCCTGAAAAGTCCATCGGCGCATCGCTCGCGGGCACGCCGATGTCGCCGAGATAGCCCGTGCAGTAGCGTGCCGGGATATTCATACAGCGGCACAGGGTAAGCGCCAGGTGGGCGAAGTCGCGACACACGCCGCGGCGCTCCTCGTGCGCGTCGAATGCCGTCTTCGTCACGCTGGCAAACTCGTAGCCGAAAGCAACGCGCTCGTGCACGTAGTCGCAGATTGCCTGGACGCGGGGCCAGCCCTCCGCGGTGCTGCCAAAAAGCTTCCACGCCGTCTCCATGAGCCGGTCGGTCTCGCAGTAGCGGCTGCCCAAAAGGAAGATCAGGGTGTCGTCGGGCAGCTGCTCGACTGGCGTCTGCCGGGCATGCGGCATCACCACATCCGGCTGGCCGCCGTCGCGCACCACTGCATGGGCGCTGATGGTCGTCTGCCCGGCGGGCGCGACGATGCGGGTGCACCAGTTGCCGAAGCTGTCGCGGTAGCCGGTGATCGGAACCGGGGGCGAGGTGACGATGTGGTCCGGCACCTCCAGGTCCGAAACGCGCGAGTAATGGACGTTCAGCATGAGGATCATGAAGGTGGGCTGCGGACACTCGTAGACGAGCTCATAGCCGACGCCGATTCTCATCGTGGCGCTCCCTGGATGGTTTCGGCGGCCGACTGCACGAGCAGCTCGCGCAGCATTCGCCACTGTCTGCCGCCGGCAAGCACATGCTTTTGGTTGACCTCGATCTCCACGCCGAGATAGCCGCGGCGCCCGTACTGTCGACGCAGGTACGTCGTTAGCCCGTCGGCGTACCCACGATACGGGTAATTGCGCCGCACCCGCAATCGCGCGGCGCGTTCAGCGAGCGACCTGTGCCAGCGGGCGCAAAACGCCCGCTCTTCGGGATTGCCCGGGTCGTAGAGCAGACCCACATCGGCGTCGCGCGTGCGGCCGTTCAGCACCGGGACGAAACTGTGCGCGGAAATGTGGATCACCGGCCGCCGGGCAGCCACGGCAGCGGCGACGCGCCGCTCGACCTCGCGCCGATAGGGCTCGTAGTAACGGGCGGCAATGCGGACCTTTTCCGAGCGCGGCAACCGGCGCGTGATGTCGGAGTGCAGCTGGGCATGGCCGGGCGAGCGGTTCAGCTCGACCAGCAGGCGCGTGACGGTGGAAGCGACGAGGGGCGCGTGAAAGGCCCGGGCGAGCGCGCGTGCGAGCATCAGCGCGCCGGGATCGTATCCGCGATGCGAGGCGAGCACCGGCCCCCATCCTTCAAACAGCGCTCGATATTCCCTGGGCACCCGGTTGCCGCCGTGCTCGCAGGTAATCAGAAGGGACGCGCCGCCTACCAACGCAGCACAGGAAGCTTGCGGAACACCTCGCGGGTGCCTTCGCTCCACGCCTTGCTCAGTTCGTCGAAATAGGCGTCGTGGTGCTCGAGGCGCCGGCGCATGCTCACCCGCAGCGCGTCGCGCTCGTAGCACAGGAGGTCGATCGGCATGTCCACGGACATGTTGCTGCGCATGGTGGAATCGAACGACACCAGGATGCACTTTGTCGCGTCCGCTAGGCTGACCGACGGCGTGATGACACGATCGAGAATGGGTTTGCCGTATTTCGCCTCTCCGGTCTGCAGGTAAGGGATGTGCTCGCCGACCTCGATGAAGTTCCCCTCGGCGTAGGTGCGGAACAGGCGCATCGACTCGCCGGCGATCTGGCCGCCGATGATAAACGATGCGTTGAAGCTCACCTCGGTCGCTTCCAGGTACTTGGCGTCGCGGCTGCCCACCGCGCGCACCGCTTCGGACACGCAGGTCACCGCGTCGAACATCGTCCGCGCCGACCACAGCGTGCATTTCCCTTCATTGACTTCGCCGCGCTGCCTGAGGATGCTGATCACCGCCTGCGTGCCCGCGAGATTTCCCGAGCTGAGCAGCACGATCACACGATCGCCGGGGCGTTCGAAGACCGTCATCTTGCAAAACTTCGACACGTTGTCGAGCCCGGCGTTCGTGCGCGAATCCGAGGCGAAGATGATGCCCTGCTGCAGAAGCACGCCAACGCAGTACGTCATCTGGCAAGCGTATCCGGCGCGGCGCCGCACTACAAGGCGAGCGCCGTGCTGGTGCACACACATATGGCGCGTTAGCCGATGTCATGGCGAGCACCTGCTCGAGCGGTTCGATAGCTACATCTTCGCGGCGGTAAGCATGCTTCGCCACCCGGCGTCGCCGCCGAGCAATTCATCCATGAGCTGCTCGCACACGGAGGGCCACCACTGCCTGTTCGTTCTCAGGATACTTGGGACGGGCACGCTGCCGGTGCCTCAGCGGCCCTGATTTGGTGCGCGCACGGCGCCGGTCGCAGGCAGTTTCCCTTTGTGCCCAGTGTTTTGCGCACTGGCATGGTCTGTGCATCTACCGCGGCAGTGGGAGAAAACAAAACGCCCGTCGCCGCGGTGAACAAGGCCTACGCGCGCATCGCCGCGCTTAAGGACAACCCCGCATTCATCCATGTCGTGCCGCAGGAGCGGGCGCTTGCCCATGCGCGGCGGCTGGAAGCGCTCGGCAGCGCGGAGCGCTCGGGCCTTCCGCTTTACGGCCTCACATTCGCGGTCAAGGACAACATCGACGTAGCAGGTCTGCCGACCACGGCCGCCTGCCCCGGATTCAAGCGCGTCCCGCAGCAGAGCGCGACGGCCGTGGCCCGACTCGTCGCCGCCGGCGCCATCGTTGTAGGCAAGACCAATCTCGATCAGTTCGCCGCCGGCCTGGTGGGCACGCGTACGCCCTATGGCGCTTGCCGGAATGTGTTCGACGCGCGCTACATCAGCGGCGGCTCGAGCTCGGGATCTGCCGTGGCGGTGGCAAGCGGCGCCTGCGCCTTTGCGCTGGGCACCGACACCGCCGGCTCAGGCCGCGTGCCGGCCGCCTACAACGGCCTGGTCGGCCTCAAGCCGACGCGCGGGCGTGTAAGCACGACCGGCGTGGTGCCCGCATGCCGCACACTCGACTGCGTCTCGGTGCTCGCATCCGGCGTTAACGAAGCGCTCCGCGTGCTTGAAGTCGCCGAAGGGTTCGATGCGACCGATCCTTATTCGCGCACCGGCATGGAGGCGGCAGTGCCAGCGCCCCCCCGCATTGCCGTGCCGCGCGCCGACCAACTGGAGTTCTTCGGCGACGAGGCGTACGCGGCGCTCTTTGAAGCCGCCCTCGCGGATCTGGAGCGACTGGGCGGCGTACGCGTCGAGGCCGACTTCACCCCCTTCCTCGAAGCCCAAGCGCTGCTCTACGACGGCCCCTGGCTGGCGGAGCGGCTCCACGCCATTGAGGGCCGCAAGCTCGAGCTGCACCCGGTCACGCGCGCCGTCATCGAGGCAGGACGCCGCTACTCGGCGATCGACGCCTTCCGCGCGCAGTATCGGCTGGCGGCGCTCAAGCGCGAGTGCGATGCGCTCTGGCGCAACGCCGACGTGCTGGTTGTGCCCGGCGCGCCGACCATCTACACCCTGGATGAAGTGGAAGCCGACCCGATCGGCCTCAACGCGCGCCTCGGTCTCTACACGAATTTCGTCAATCTCCTCGACTATGCGGCGCTCACGGTTCCCGCCGGGCGCCGGCCGGACGGCATTCCATTCGGCCTCACTTTCGTCGGTCCGGCGTTCAGCGACCGCGGACTGGCGGCGCTCGGCGCGCGCTTCCTCGGCGAAACCCCCATGCCGCAGAAAAACGACAGCGTGCGCATCGCGGTGGTCGGCGCCCACCTCTCCGGCATGGCGCTCAACGCCGAGCTCACGGAACGCGGCGCCCGCCTGTTGCGAGCGGCCCGCACTGCGGCCCGCTACCGCCTGCATCGGTTGTCGCAATTCAAGCCCGGGCTGGTGCGCGTCTCCAACGGCGCCGGGGCGAGCGTCGAGGTCGAAGTTTGGGAAATGCCCGCTGCCGGCTTCGGCGCACTGGTTGCGGCGATTCCAGCGCCGCTGGGCATCGGAACGCTCGAGCTCGAAGACGGCGAAGAGGTGAAAGGATTCCTGTGCGAGCAGTACGCGGCCGATGACAGCGCCGATATCTCCGCCTACGGCGGCTGGCGCAATTATCTCCAATCCACAGCCGAGGGAGGCTGATATGAAACGACGTGATTTCCTCGCATCCGGCGCGCTGCTGGCTGCCTTTCCCCTGGAGGCCTTAGCGCAGTCGGACCGACGCAAGGAGCTGCTGGTCGTGGCGAACGAGACGGGGCCCAACTCCCTGGACATCCACACGGTGGGCGCCAACCGCCCGGCCTACGGCGTGTCTTGGCTCTGCTACGACCGGCTGATGACATTCGGCAAGAAGAAAGGCCCTAACGGCGTGCTCATGTACGACTACACGAAGCTGGAGCCGGAGCTCGCGCAGAGCTGGCAGCTTGCCCCGGATGGCATGTCGGTAACTTTCAGCCTGCGCAAGGGCGCGCGTTTTCACGACGGCACGCCGGTGACAGCGCGCGACGTGAAGTGGTCGCTCGACCGGGCCGTCACCGTGGGCGGGTTCCCGACCTTCCAGATGAAAGCCGGCTCGCTCGAGAGCCCCGAGCAGTTCATCGTCGTCGACGACCACACCTTGCGCGTCAACTTCCTGCGCAAGGACAAGCTCGCGATGATGGACCTCGCGGTGCCGGTGCCGAGCATCTTCAACTCGGCTTTGGTGAAAAAGCACGCCACGGCCGAAGACCCGTGGGCGCTCAACTGGACGAAGAACAACGTCGCCGGCGGCGGCGCCTACCGCATGGCGGGCTGGAAGCCGGGCCAGGAAATCGTCTACGAGCGCTACGACGGCTGGAGGAGCGGGCGCCTGCCCAAGATCCGCCGCATCGTGCAGCGCGAGGTGCCCTCGGCGGGCAACCGGCGCGCGCTGCTCGAGAAAGGCGACATCGACATGAGCTACGAGATGCCGGCGAAGGACTTCCTCGAGATGAGCGAGGGCGGCAAGGTGGCGGTGGCGGCGACCCCGGTCGAGAACGCGTTGTGGTACCTCGGCATGAACGTCGCGCGGCCGCCCTTCGACAATCCGAAGGTGCGCCAGGCCGTCGCCTATGCGGTGCCCTACGACAAGATCATGGCCAACGCGATGTACCGGCGCGCCCTGCCGATGTGGGGCGACAAGGACAACAAGGCAAGCGGCCTCGCCTGGCCGCAGCCCACGGGCTACGTCTACGATATCCCGAAGGCGCGCGCGCTCATGAAGGAGGCCGGCCAGGAGGCCGGCTTCGATACCACGCTTTCCTTCGACCTCGGCAGCGCCACGGTGAGCGAGCCGGCGTGCATCCTCATCCAGGAGTCCCTCGCCCTCATCGGCATCAAGGCGACGATCAATAAGGTGCCGGGCGCAAACTGGCGCGGCGCGCTCCTCAAGAAGGAGATGCCGATGATCCTCAACCGCTTCGGCGGCTGGCTGAACCATCCCGAGTACTTCTTCTTCTGGTGCTACCACGGGCAGAACGCGGTGTTCAACACCATGAGCTACCAGAACCCGGAGATGGACAAGCTGATCGACGCGGCACGCTTCGAATCGGACCGCAAGAAGTACGAAAGGGGCGTGCACGGCTTCATCAACCTGGCGTTCGAGGAAGTCCCCCGCATTCCGCTCGCGCAGCCGACCATGGACGTGGCAATGCAAAAGAGCATCCGCGGCTACACGTACTGGTTCCACTTGCAGCCGGACTACCGGGACCTGGAAAAGGCGTGAACGAGGACAGCATCAAGGCCTATCTGCGGATCCTGCGGCTGGAAATTGGCGCGCAGCGGGTGCCGCGCATCGTTGCGCAGTTCCAGCGCATCGAAGAGATCGCCCGGCCGGTGCTCGATTACAGGCTCGCGCCCGAGGAGGAGCAGGCCCCTGTATGGCGTCCGTGAATTCGACCGAGCAGTTGGCCGCCCTCCTCGCCGAAATCCGGGCGAAGGACCGCGCCGTCAACGCCTTCACGCACATCGCCGCGGAACGTGCGCTGCGCTCGCCGCGGCCCGCCGCCGGCCCACTCGCCGGCGTGCCGTTCGCAGTGAAGAATCTGTTCGACCTGCGCGGCGTTGTTACGCTCGCAGGCTCGAAGATCAACGGGGACCGGCCGCCGGCCGCCGTGGACGCAACGCTCGTACGCCGGCTGGAAGCGGCTGGCGCGGTGTGCGTCGGGGCGCTCAACATGGACGAGTACGCCTACGGCTTCACGACCGAGAATACGCACTACGGGCCTACGCGCAATCCGCGCGCTGCCGAGCGCGTGGCCGGCGGCTCCTCGGGCGGCTCGGCGGCCGCCGTAGCGGCGGGCATGGTGCCGCTCGCCCTCGGTACCGACACCAATGGCTCCATCCGCGTCCCAGCCTCCTTTTGCGGCGTGTGGGGATTGAAGCCCACGTATGGGCGACTATCGCGCGCGGGCGTATACCCTTTCGTCGCCAGCCTCGACCACGCCGGCCCGCTCGCGGCCACGCTGCCGCTTCTCGCCGCGGCGTACGACGCGATGCAGGGGCCCGACCCGGCTGATCCTGCCTGCGCCAATCGCCCTGCAGAGCCGGTTTCGGGCGTGCTCTGCAAAGGTGCGGAAGGCCTGCGCATCGCCCTGGCCGGCGGCTACTTCGAGCAGAACTGCGAGCCGGCAACCTACGCGGTGATGGAAGGCATCGCGGCGCAGCTTGGCGCGAGGGCGACGGTGCATCTGCCCGATGCTGCGCTCGCGCGCGCCGCCGCTTTTCTCATCACCGCCGCTGAAAGCGCCCAGCTTCACCTTCCCGCGCTGCGCGAGCGCCTGAAAGATTTCGAGCCTCTGATCCAGGACCGCCTGGTCGCGGGCGCCCTCATTCCGGCCGCATGGTACGTCCAGGCCCAGCGCGTGCGCCGCGCCTGCCACCGTCACGCCATGGCGCTCTTCGAGAGTGTCGATGTGATCCTCGCGCCGGCCACGCCGTGGCCGGCCACGCGCATCGGCGAAGAGAAGAGGATGCTCCGCGGCAAGGACATCGTCGTGCGGCCGAACACCGGCCTGTTGACGCAGCCGCTCTCGGCCATCGGTCTGCCGGTGATATGCGCGCCGGCGGGCGAATTGCAAGGCCTGCCGGTGGGCATTCAGGTGATCGCGGCACCGTGGCGCGAAGACCGCTGCTTTCGGGTCGCACAAGCCATTGCAGATCAATCTTCCTGAAATCCTCGCCGAGGTGCGCGCGGCATTCGTGCGCTACGAGGGTGCGCTCAATGACAATGACGTCGCGGTGCTCCACGAGCTTTTCTGGGATGCGCCGCAGGTCGTGCGTTACGGGCTGGAGGAGCAGCTCTACGGGAGCGAGCAAATCCGGCGCTTTCGCGCCGCGCGCGAGGCGCTCGACCTGCGCCGCGAGCTGACTCGCCTTTCCATCACCACCTTCGGGCGGGATTTCGCGGTGGCGAGCTGCGAGTACCGCCGCATTGCCTCTGGCCGCAGCGGACGCCAGCAGCAGACCTGGATCCGCACGGCACAGGGCTGGCGCGTCGCGGCCGCTCATGTGAGCTTCGCCGCATGACGCGTCTCATCCTCAAGCGACTGCTGGGCGCTATGCCGAACGTGGTCGGCGTCATCATCGTCACCTTTGTGCTGACCCGTTCGCTGCCGGGCGACCCGGCGGCGTACTTCGCGGGTCCCAGCGCGAGTGCGGAAGCCATCGAGCAGGTGCGCCGCTCGCTCGGCCTGGACCGCAGCCTGGCGCACCAGTTCGCGCAATACGTACGCGATCTTGGGAACGGCGAGCTCGGCACCTCGCTCTCCACCGGCCAGCCGGTGTTGCGCGAGCTGGCGACCCGCCTGCCGGCGTCACTGGAGCTTACGCTCTGCGCCCTGCTCCTCGCCATCGCGGTGGCGGTGCCGCTGGGCGTGCTCGCCGCGACGCGGCCCGGCTCGTGGATGGACCATCTTTGCCGCGTAGCGGCGACTGTCGGGGTGTCGCTGCCGACTTTCTTCACCGGACTTCTGCTGGCCTACGTCTTCTATTTCCTGCTCGGCCTTGCACCGGCGCCGCTTGGTCGGCTCGATGTCACGTTTTCCGCGCCGCCGGCGGTGACCGGCTTCTACCTGGTCGACAGCCTGCTCGCGCGCGACTTGGAGCTGTGGCGCGCCGCGGCCGCCCAGCTCGCGCTGCCGGCAGTGACCCTCGCGCTGTTCGTCATGGCGCCGCTCATGCGCATGACACGCGCCGCGATGCTGGGCGTGCTGTCGTCCGACTTCATCCGCACGGCACGCGCTGCGGGGCTGCCGCGCGCAAAGGTGCTCTACGGGTACGCGTTCCGCAATGCGCTGCTGCCGATCATCACCACTCTGGGCATGGTGTTCTCGTTCCTGCTTGGTTCCAACGTGCTGGTCGAGAAGGTGTTTGCATGGCCGGGCATCGGCTCCTATGTGATCGAGGCGCTGGTCGCTTCGGATTACGCGCCGGTGCAGGGCTTCGTGCTTGCTATGGCGCTGCTCTACGTGGCGCTCAACCTCACGATCGACGTCATCTATGGCCTCGTCGACCCACGTGCCGGGGTCGAAGGATGAATGCGACGCTGCGCCACGCGCGCTACGTGGCCACCGAGAACCCCGTTACGCTTGGCGCGTTCGCCCTTTTCACCGGCTTTGTGGTCCTGGCGCTGTTCGGCGCGTGGCTGGCGCCGTACGATCCGCTCGCCTCCGACACCTCGGCGGCGCTGCAGGCGCCGAGCAGGGCCCACTGGTTCGGCACCGATGCTCTCGGGCGGGACATCCTCTCGCGCATCATGGTGGCCGCGCGCTTGGACTTCGGCATCGCCGTCACGGCGGTGAGTGCCTCGTTCGCCATCGGCGCCGTGCTCGGCTCGCTCGCCGGCTTCTACGGCGGCTGGACCGATCGCTTCGTGGGCCGCATCGCCGACACGATCATGGCCTTTCCGCTATTCGTCCTTGCGATGGGCATCGTGGCAGCGCTCGGCAATACGGTGGCCAATATCGTACTCGCCACCGCCATCATCAACCTGCCGTTCTACATCCGCGTCACGCGCGCCGAGGTGAACGTGCGCCGGGATGCCGGCTATGTCGAGGCGGCGCGCCTGGCGGGGAACTCGGGGCTCGGTACGCTCGCGAGGCACGTATTTCCCAACGTGCTGCCGCCGCTGATGGTGCAGATATCGCTCAACATGGGGTGGGCGATCCTCAACGCGGCGGGCCTGTCCTTCATCGGCCTGGGCGTGCGGCCGCCGCAGCCCGAGTGGGGAATCATGGTTGCCGAGGGCGCGACCTACATCATTTCGGGAGAATGGTGGGTCGCCTTCTTCCCGGGCGCCGTGCTTATGCTGGCAGTGTTCAGCTTCAACCTGCTGGGCGACGGGCTGCGCGACCTGCTGGACCCGCGCATGCGCACATGAACCTGCTGGAAGTGAGCGGCCTGTCGGTCGAGTTCCGCACGCGCTCGGGCGTGGTGAGCGCGTTGCAGGACGTGAGCCTCGCCATCGCGCGCGGCGCCACGGTGGGCCTCGTCGGCGAGTCCGGCTCCGGCAAATCGGTGCTCTCTTACGCCATCATGCGCATCCTCGACCCGGCCGCGCGGGTCGTCGGCGGAGAAATCCGCTTCGCCGGCCGGGACCTGCTCAAGCTCGGCGAGCGCGAGATGCAGGAACTGCGCGGCCGTGAGGTGGCGATGATCTTCCAGAACCCGCGCACCGCGCTCAACCCGATCCGCCGCATCGGCGCCCAACTCGAAGACGTGCTGCGCGAGCACACCACGACGCCGGCCGCGTTGCGCCGCGCCAAGGCGATCGAGTGCCTGGCCCAGGTGCGCATCCCGGACCCGGAGCGGCGCTATTTTGCCTACCCGTTCGAGCTCTCCGGGGGGCAGTGTCAGCGCGTCATGATCGCGCTTGCCGTTGCCTGCAAGCCGCAGCTCCTGATCGCCGACGAGCCGACCACCGGCCTCGACGTCACTACGCAAGCGTCGATCCTCGCCCTTGTGCGCGAGCTCGGGCGCAGCCGCGACATGGGAACGCTGTTCATAACGCACGACCTGGCCCTCGCCTCCGAGAACTGTGACCGCATCGTGGTCATGCACGCCGGTCACGTGGTCGAGGCGGCGCCGACCGGCGAGCTGTTCCGCAGCGCGCGCCATCCCTATACGGCGCAGCTGGTGCGCTCGATGCCGACGCTGAAGCGCACCCTGGACGAGCTCGCCACGATCCCGGGCAATCTGCCCGACTTGCGCCGCAGCGACCTGCCGGCGTGCCGCTTCCTCGAGCGATGCGAGCGCTCCAGCGCGCGCTGCGGCGCAGAGCGCCCCCCGCGCATCGACCACGAGCCCGGGCATTCTGTCTGGTGCTTCGCTCCGCTGTGACGCCGATCCTGGAATGCGTCGACCTGAAGAAGCACTTCCCTTTGCAAGGGCGCGGTACCCTCCACGCGGTCGACGGCGTAAGCCTGCACATACAGAAGGGAGAGTGCGTCGGTCTCGTGGGCGAGTCGGGCTGCGGGAAGTCTACGCTCGCCCGCCTGGTGACGCGCACGCTCGATCCGACGGCCGGCGATATCCTGTTCAGCGGCCGTAACATCGGCTTCATCCCCGCGCGCAGCTTCGCCCGAACCGCCTGGCGCGCGCGCATCCAGATGGTTTTCCAGGACGCGGGCGACAGCCTCGACCCGCGCTATAGCGCCTTCGCCAGCATCGCCGAGCCGCTGCACCGCTTGGAAAGCTCGCCCAAGGGCTTGGGCGCCCGCGTGCATCAGGCAGCACAGCAGGTCGGATTGCCGGAGGCGCTCCTCGCCCGTCTGCCGCACCAGCTTTCCGGTGGGCAGAAAGCCCGCGTCGGCATAGCGCGCGCCATCGTCACGCGCCCCCAACTCCTGGTGCTGGACGAGCCGACCGCAGCGCTCGACGTATCGGTTCAGGCCACGGTGCTCAAGCTGCTTTCGCAACTGCGCCAGGAGCTGGGCCTGAGCTACCTTTTCGTTTCGCATGACCTCAACGTCGTGCGCATGCTCTGCGACCGGGTCGTCGTCATGTATCTTGGCCGCATCGTGGAGCACGGCCCGACGGGACGCGTGTTCCGCACGCCGGCACACCCGTACACGCGCGCCCTGGTGCAGGCGATTCCGGTGCTTGGAAGGCAAGCGCCCGGCCGCGCTATGGTCGAGGGTGAGCCGCGCAGTCCGATCGACCCCGATGCCCGCGTGTGTCGGTTGTTCGGCCGCTGCCCGCAGCAAGCACAGCGCTGTCGCGTGGAAGCGCCGCTCCTGCGCGGCGTCGGCGAGGCTCACGAGGCTGCATGCCACTTCGTGTAGTGCGCGCGACGCAAAGGAGCCGAAGACGGTGAATTGGCGCTTCATGGGGGCCGCACCAGAACCTGTTGCACGCGCCCTGAGCTAAGGTAGTCTCCGCCAAAAAACGAGGAGGCGCCATGGAGCAGGAACCGAGGATGGTCGACCCGCACGACGTGCTGATGACGGGCGAGAACTCGTTCGTGAGGCGGTCGGACGACGGCGGCAAGACGATCGCCGAGCGCGTGAGTCACTGGCGCGTACTGTGGTCCCCCGCCGGGCAGGGGCACGCCCTCTCTTATTGAACTCCTCCCGGCTTTTGTGGTTTGCGCTCTTCGCAGCCCAGCAGCGCCTGATCATTCTGATCTTTTCATAATAAGCTTTTTTAGTCAGATAGTTAGACCACGCCATCATTGTCAGCCGACGGCACTCTCCCGGAAAATTCAATCATCGTTAAAGGAGTGCTGTGCATGGCAGTCATCGAAGCCCGTGGTCGCGGATACCGCGCCCGCGTCAGGATTAAGGGATTCCCTCCACAGTCGGCAGCGTTCGAACGGCTCACTGACGCTCGGCGCTGGGCGCAGCAAACCGAAGCAGCAATTCGGGAGGGACGTCACTTCAAGACAAGCGAAGCGAAGAAGCACACTGCTGCAGAATTGATCGACCGCTACATTCGCGACGTCATCCCCACAAAGAAGCCCAACAGCCGAGGTACGCAGAAAGCGCAGTTGCATAGATCGGCGTAGGTGGCGTAGATCATCGCGGCGATTGATAACCGCCCGCTCGCAACCGGCGGGTTTGTGGATTTACATGGACGGCACCGGCGGCTATTCTTCGCCCCGGATGTCGTTCATCCACCGGACAGGGTTTCGCGCTAAGCGAAGTAACCGGGAATCGTGTGCAAATCACGAGCTGTTGCGCAACTGTAAGTAACGCCTGAGCTTTCGCCGGCATTGCCCACTGCTCCAGCCGCAGGGAGCGGGAAGGGCGGCGAGAGTGTTACGAGCCAGGAGACCTACCTTGTCCGCCACGGCGATGCTTCCGCGATCCGGGGCGCTGTCGGGTGGATTCATGCTCTCGTAGAGCCGGGAGCCACGTTCGCCTTGCTCTGCTTCGCGGCGCGTTCGCCACTTGATCGGTCGCGTCAACCGCTGAAAGGCAAGGTGAAGCATGCTTACGCACAACCTCGGCTACCCGCGCATCGGGAGCCACCGAGAGCTCAAAACCGCCTGCGAGGCTTACTGGTCTTCCCGGACCGGCCTCGAGGAATTGCTCGCCGCAGGGCGCGCCATCCGCGCGCAGAACTGGCGATTGCAGCGCGAGGCGGGCATCGACCTCGTTCCCTGCAACGATTTCTCCTTTTACGACCACGTGCTCGACCTCTCGCTCATGCTGGGCGCGGTTCCAAGCCGCTACCGGCCGCTTGCCGAGCGCTTCGGCGAGGCGTCTTGGGAGCTGTACTTCGCCATGGCACGGGGCTACCAGCGCGATGGCCTCGACATTGTCGCGATGGAGATGACCAAGTGGCTCGACACCAACTACCACTACCTGGTCCCCGAGTTCACGAAGGATCAGTCCTTCCGCCTCGCCGCGCGCAAGGTGTTCGACGAGCTCCAGGAGGCTCGCTCTCTCGGCATCAATGCCAAGCCGGTGCTCGTCGGGCCGGTGAGCTACCTCCTGCTGGGAAAGCAGAAGGGCGCGCAGTTCGACCGCCTGGATCTGCTCGAGCGGCTCCTTCCCGCCTATCTCGAGATACTGCGTGAGCTCGAGCGGCTCGGCGCCCGCTACGTGCAGCTCGACGAGCCTTTCCTCGCCCTCGACTTGCCGCAAGGGGGCGCGCGCGCCTACGCATCGGCGTACCAGGCCATCGCCGCAGCCTGTCCCGGGCTGCGCATCGTGCTTGCCACCTACTTCGCGGGCCTGGAGGACAATGCCGCGCTCGCGGCGCGGCTTCCCGTGCACATGCTGCACGTGGATCTCGCCCGAGCGCCCGGGCAGCTCGATGCGCTGCTGCCGCTGCTCGAGCCCGGGCGGCAGCTGTCGCTCGGCGTCGTGGACGGCCGCAACGTGTGGAAGAACGATCTCGAGCGCTCGCTCGGCCTCGTCGCGAAGGCGGTCGACAAGCTTGGCGCGGATCGGGTGGCGCTCGCGCCGTCGTGCTCCCTGCTGCACGTACCGTGCGACCTGGCGCTCGAACAGGAAACAGCGTCGCTATCCGCGGAGGTGAAGCGCTGGCTTTCGTTCGCGCGGCAGAAGCTCGACGAGGTGGCCACGCTTCGGGGGCTCGCGCTTCCTGAAACGTGCAAGGAATACGCCGGCAAGCTCAAGCAAAACATTCTCGACGTCGAGAGCCGCCGGCGTTCTGCGCTCACCCACAGACCTTCGGTCCAGCGGCGTGTCGCGCAGGCGCGTCCGGAAGACGGCCGGCGCCGCAGCTCCTTTGCGCAACGCCAGAAAAAGCAGCGCGCGGCGCTCGATCTGCCGCCGTTCCCGACGACCACCATCGGCTCCTTCCCGCAGACCGGCGAAGTGCGCAAGCTGCGGCAGCAGCTCAGGAAGGGCGAAATTACGCAGGCGCAGTATGACACGGCGATCCGCGCCGAGATCGAGGCGGCCATTCGCTGGCAGGAGGAGATCGGCCTGGACGTGCTGGTGCACGGCGAGCCCGAGAGGAACGACATGGTCGAATACTTCGGGGAGCTGCTGGAGGGCGTCGCGGTGACCGGCAACGGCTGGGTGCAGAGCTACGGCTCGCGCTGCGTCAAGCCGCCGATCCTGTACGGCGACGTCGAGCGCCGCGCGCCGATGACCGTCAAGTGGTCGCAGTACGCGCAGTCGCTGACGCGGAAGCCGGTCAAGGGGATGCTCACCGGGCCGGTCACCATCCTGCAGTGGTCGTTCGTGCGCGATGACCAGCCGCGCGCCGGTACCGCGAAGCAGATCGCGCTCGCGATCCGCGATGAGGTGCGAGACCTCGAAGCCGCCGGCATCCGGATCATCCAGATCGACGAGCCGGCCCTGCGCGAAGGGCTGCCGCTGCGCAGGGCGCAGCGCGCGGACTACCTCGAGTGGGCGGTCGAGGCATTCCGGCTTGCTGCCTGCGCAGTGGCCGACGAGACGCAGATCCACACGCATATGTGCTATTCGGAGTTCAACGACATCATCGAGGCGATCACGGCGATGGACGCCGATGTCATCACCATCGAAACGGCGCGCTCGCACATGGAGCTGCTCGACGCCTTTGCGCACTTCCAGTACCCGAACGAGATCGGCCCGGGTGTCTATGACATCCATTCCCCCCGCGTCCCGAGCGAGCAGGAGATACTCGCGTTGCTGCGCAAGGCGCGCGCCGTGCTGCCCGCGCCGAATCTCTGGGTCAATCCCGACTGCGGCCTGAAGACCCGGCGCTGGCCCGAGACGCGCGCAGGCCTCGCCAACATGGTGGCAGCGGCGAAAACGATGCGGGACGGAGCACCAATCGCATAAAACATACATCGGCGTACCGGACGAACGGATAAGTAGGCTGAGAAGGAATCAATCCCGGACTCGGGCTACCGGCGTGTCGCGCAAACTGCCACAGGCTCGCATGGCGAGTCATGCGTTCTGGAATTGCGGGGGTTGGTAGCACGACAATCGCGGCATGGCCGACAGGAAGCTGCAAGTCCTGATCGTCGACGACTCCGCCGGTGACGCCGATCTTATTGTCCGTGAATTGCGCAAGAGCTTCGGCGGCGTTAAGGTCGAGCGTGTCAACACGGCGAAGGCCTTAAAGGCCGCCCTCCAGGCGCTCCGTGCATCGAGCATAAGAGTCGCCATCGACGATTTCGGCACCGGCCATTCCTCGCTCGCGTACCTGGCAAGGCTTCCCGTGGACACGCTCAAGATCGACCGCTCGTTCATCATCACGATGCTCGACGACCCCAACACGATGACCTTGGTACAGACGATCGTCTCGCTCGCCCATTCGCTCAAGCTTGCCGTGGTGGCGGAAGGCGTCGATCCCGAAACCCAGGCAAACATCTTGCGCCTGCTCAGGTGCGACCAGATGCAGGGTTACCTTGTGAGCAAGCCAGTACCGCTCCCTGAGATCACGGTGTTGCTGGGCGCGCCCTGAGCAGCAGGAAGTTGCGGCTATGTGACCGGAAACGTGATTCTTTCTCACGGTGGACATGAGTTTTTATCGCTGGCGGCCATGGAACGCAGGCTCTGTCATCGTCTCCAAGGAAACTGGAAACGCAAAGGAGATTGCGATGACGAAACTGCGTTATCTGAGCCTCGAGGAGCTGCACGCGCTTGAACTTGCCGCCCGCCGCGCGCGCGCGGCCGAGATCGCTCGGCTGCTCCGGGCCGGCGCATCGGCACTCAACTCGATTGCCGCTCGGGCCGGCAGGGTCCTGGCGGAAAGAGCAGTGCGCCATGCGTAGCGGTTCGTTCTGGGACAAGGCAGCAAAATCGCTGCCGCCCGCCGTGCGCGAGCGATATGCCGCGCACTTTGAAATGGCGGAACGCTGGGAACTCGCCATGGATGCGGCGGTCGATGCGTGGCGGCGCGTCAGAACGTGGGCCGGCGAAGCGCTGCAACCGCCTCCGCGCGCCGGGCACCGGCAGTGAAAATGAATTGCACCGGCTTGTCTCGCCGTCCGGGCAATCCGAAGCCTTCTCCTCCTCCTCCTCTGGCTAGGGTGCGCTCGGACGGCGAGCATTTGTCCACAGTGAACCGTTTCCCAGAAAAAAGGCCAACGCAGATTGACAGGACTCCCGGGACGCCTTCCTTTTCTCCTTGCCGTTGACTCCGCCATAGCAAAAGCAGCCGAAGAGCAAAAGACGTTTTCAATCCTTGTCCTTAAGCTTTCCGCGCTTGAAGACCTGCAGGCAAGCCTCGGTTATGACGCCACCAACTTTGCGGTACTCGAGGTAGCGGCCAATATTCGGTCCGAACTGGGCAATGACCGATACCTTGCCAGAATGGCCGCAGACGACTTCGCAGTACTGCTGCCTGGCATGGACGCGAGTGCAACTGCTGAGTATGGCCGTCGTTTACACACGTTACTGGATACGCCGGTCAGCGCGGGGCTTGTTTCTATCGATCCCCGTATATCAGTGGGCGGCACGATTTATCCGGCGCACGGAGAGAAGTCCGAACTGCTGTTGCGAAGGGCGACCCTGGCCGCTTCCGAGAGTGTGCGGCGCGAGCTTGGAATGTCTCTTTACCAAGGGTCATCTGAACAGGAAGACCCTGAACGTCTTGCACTAGCCGTCGATCTACGCCGCGCGATCGAGGAACGGCAACTTCGCCTCCATTACCAGCCAAAAGTCGACCTCCAGTCCGGCCGAACTTCTGGCGCTGAAGCGCTTGTGCGCTGGCAGCATGCGACTAAAGGAAACATCTCCCCTGTCGTATTTGTCGGAATTGCGGAACGAACAGGGCTCATCAGGCAATTGACGGCTGCCGTAACCGAACAAGCGATCCGACAAATTAGGGATTGGAGACACCAAGGGAAAGAGTTCCCAGTGGCGATCAACCTCTCGGCTCGCAATCTTCACGACCCACGACTGCTTGAGCAATTGAACTATTTGCTTAGCACCTGGAATGTACCTCCTCAACTCCTCCACTACGAGATTACTGAGGGGGCATTGGTCGAGGACCCCCAAAACGCGCGCAAGGTGCTTCACCAACTGCGTGAGCTAGGTGGGCAGCTATACATCGATGATTTCGGCACTGGCTATTCGTCCCTCAGTTACCTCGTGTCGCTTCCGGTACATGCGGTGAAAATCGACCGGAGTTTTGTTCGGCAGATGACGAACACGCGTGAGGCGCACTCCGTCGTAGCGTCCGTGATACTGATGGCCCACGAACTTGGACTGCGCGTCGTGGCCGAGGGCGTAGAGACAAGTGAGGAAGCGGAGCTTTTGCGAAACCTGAAGTGTGACGAAGCTCAAGGCTACTTTTTCGGCCGCCCTGTACCACCTGATCAGTTCATTCTCGAAAAATCAAGCTGATACATAACGGTCAAACGGACTTCCAAGGTAGGCCATTAAAGGCCAATGACGCGCAAGGGCTGCTGGGCGCTGCTAACGCCCTCGGCGGCACCAAAGCTCTGGCACGGCCACTAAGCGTGGAACACGCCGACTTGCGGGGAAGGATGCCGGTGAAGGCGCTCCGCCAAAAGACGTGCGCTTCAGCTCCTGTAACAAGTGAAGCCAAGCCACGACAACTAGCGCAGCATAGGCGCATGGCGACCCTGCGCGTCTCAACGCGCGGACTCCGTCGCAGCCTGACGCCGGGCCACCACGCTGCGCGCACGGCGCGCGATCGACTCGTTCACCATCTAGTGTAGTGCTTCGCAGTTAATGGAACTAACGTTATTGTGCCCGATCCAAGAGCCATAACATGAGCTCGGGAGGCGGCGATGCGAGTGGCGAGTGCGATTGATCTGGATGAGGCGCAGCGGGATCAGTTGATGAAGCTGGCCCATTCGAATACTACGGAAGTACGTTTGGCCCGACGGGCGGGCATCGTGTTGCTGGCGGCCGATGGGCTGGACAATCGAAAGATTGCCGAGATCATGAAGGTGGGGCGGATTCAAGTGGGGCGCTGGCGCGAGCGCTACGCTGCAGGCGGACTCAAGGCCATCGAACAGGATTTGCCACGCGGTGGGCGCAAGCCCAAGGTCGATCCCGCGGAGATCGTTCGCCTGACCACGCAGACCAAACCGCAGGCTGCGACCCAGTGGAGTACCCGGACGCTGGCGGCGGTGGCCGGGGTGAGCGACACCACGATCCAGCGTATTTGGAAAGCGCGCGGGCTCAAGCCGCACCGGGTCAAGCGCTTCAAGGTGTCGCGCGATCCCAAGTTCGTCGAGAAGCTGGAAGACATCGTCGGCCTGTACATGTCCCCGCCCGAGCATGCGCTGGTGTTGTGTTGCGACGAAAAGAGCCAGGTGCAGGCGCTGGATCGGACCCAGCCCGGCCTGCCGATGAAACCCGGCCGTGCCGCCACCATGACGCACGACTACAAGCGCAACGGCACCACGACGCTGTTTGCCGCGATGAATACTCTCGACGGTACGATCATCTCGCGCTGCGAGCAGCGCCATCGTCATGTCGAGTGGCTCGCCTTCCTGCGTCAGATCAATCGTGAAACGCCGCAGGACAAATCGCTTCATCTGATCTGCGACAACTACGCGACCCATAAGCATCCGAAGGTCAAGGAGTGGCTGGCCAAGCACCCGCGCATCCATGTCCACTTCACCCCGACCTCAGCGTCCTGGCTCAACATGGTCGAGCGATTCTTCCGCGACATCACGACCGAACGCCTGCGCAATGGCGTGTTCCGCAGCGTCCCTGAACTGATCGCAGCCATCAAGGAGTACATCGGCTTGCACAACCAAAACCCCAAGGCCTTCGTCTGGACGGCGAAGGCCAACGACATCCTTGCCAAAGTCATTCGCGCCAATCGCAGGTTAAGTTCCAAACAGAACGAAGCACTACACTAG
>CBDDSA010000125.1:0-4710 GCA_965233185.1 uncultured bacterium | reverse complement strand
CTCACCCAGCAGCACACCGCCATGCTGGTGCGCGCCATCATGAACGACCGGCAGGCGGCCGAGTTCGAAGCGAGCAAGGAGTGCAACTTCGCCATCGCCCCGTCCGGCATCGGCCGCTTCCGCGTCAACTGCTTCGTGCAGCAGGGCCAGGTAGGCGCGGTGCTGCGGGTCATCACCACCACCATCCCGAACTTCGAGGACCTGAAGCTGCCGCCGGTGCTCAAGGACGTCGCCATGACCAAGCGGGGGCTGGTGCTGTTCGTCGGCGGCACGGGCTCCGGCAAGTCCACCTCGCTCGCCGCGATGATCGGCTACCGCAACGAGAACTCCCACGGCCACATCATCACCATCGAAGACCCGGTCGAGTTCGTGCACCCGCACAAGAACTGCATGATCACGCAGCGCGAGGTGGGCGTGGACACCGACTCATGGGAGGCCGCGCTGAAGAACACGCTGCGCCAGGCGCCCGACGTGATCCTGATCGGCGAGATCCGCGACCGGGAGGTGATGGAGCACGCCATCGCCTTCTCCGAGACCGGCCACCTGTGCCTGGGCACGCTGCACGCCAACAACTCCAACCAGGCGATGGATCGCATCATCAACTTCTTCCCGGAGGAGCGCCGTCAGCAGCTGCTGATGGACCTGTCGCTGAACCTCAAGGCGGTGATCTCGCAGCGCCTCATCCCGGTGAAGGAGGGCAAGGGGCGCGCCGCAGCGGTCGAAATCATGCTCAACTCGCCGCTCATCTCGGACCTCATCTTCAAGGGCGAGGTGCACGAGATCAAGGAGATCATGAAGAAATCCCGCGAGCTCGGCATGCAGACCTTCGACCAGGCGCTGTTCGACCTGTACGAGGCCGGACGCATCAGCTACGAGGACGCGCTGCGCTTCGCGGATTCCACCAACGAGGTGCGCCTCACCATCAAGCTGCACGGCAAGGAAGCGAAGGACAAGGACCTTACCAAGGGCATCGAGCACCTCGACATCGTCTAGCCCTCAGGCTTGGCGTCCGGGGCGATGAACTCCACGGCCAGGTTTCCGATGTCCAGCGCCACCGGCGCGCTCGCCGCACCCGGCAGGAGCTCGTCGTCGATGTGCAGGTCGAAGCCGCTCCAATGCAGGCGCAGGCGCTTGCCGCGGCGCGTCGGCAGCACCGACAGGCGCTCGCGATTGTCCTGCCAGCTCGCCAGGTAGTTCTGCAGCCGGTCGCGCTCGGCTTCCGAGACCATCACCACCTCGAACGTACCGTCGCCCGGCTGGCTGTCCGGAGCGAGGTAGAGGCTCGGGCCGACGTAGGGCAGGTTCACCACCTCGAACAGCAGGTAGCGCCCGGAGATGTCCTCGCGGTCGAGATCCGCCGCGATCTCGACGGCGTCGCAGTCGGCGGCTTGCTTGCGCAGGATCTCAAGGGCCAGGGCAACGCGCTCGCGGGCTTGCGCCAGCTGGGCGACCCGGCGCGCGGGCTCGGAGCTGCCGAGCAGGCAGGCAAACAGCCCGGTACCGGCGCCTTCGATGAAATGCTGTTCGCCCCAGGGCCCGCGCGCCGTGGCGACGTCCAGTTTCACGCGGCGCGCTGCGGGCCACGCGCGCACCAGCTCCTCCCAGGGCCGCTCGACCAGGCCGAGCGTGCGGGCGATGTTGTTCGCGGTGCCGGCCGGTAACGGGGCGACGGGGAGGCCTCGCCCAACGACCGCCTTCGCCACGCGTGCCACCGTGCCGTCGCCGCCGGCCACGGCCACCACGTCGGCAGGCTCGGCGAGCACCTGCTTCCAGTCCGGATCGCTCGAGGATTTGGGGAGCACCGCATGGCCCTGCGCCTGGAGAATGCCGACCAGCTTGGCCGACGCGTCGCCGTCCTGGCGGCCGGCGCCGGGGTTGTAGATCAGCGTGACGCGCACGCTAATTGCTGGTTGAAGTCATCATGCGCATCCTCATCACCAACGACGATGGCGTCTATAGCCCGGGCATAGCCGCATTGGCGCAAGTGGCTTCCCGGTTCGGCCAGGTGCGGATCGTCGCGCCGGACGTCGAAATGTCCTCCGCGAGCCATTCCATCACCGCGTCGCGGCCGGTCACCTACAAGCGCACGCCGCTGCCTCAGCAGATAGACGCCTACCGCGTGAACGGCACGCCCGGCGATTGCGTGATGCTGGGCGCCACGCTGTGGGAGGGCGTGGACCTGGTCCTTTCGGGCATCAACATCGGCACCAACCTGGGCAACGCGATATGGCACTCGGGCACGCTGGCCGGCGCCAAGCAGGCGGCCCTGCTCGGGCTGCGCGGCATCGCGCTCAGCGCGCCGGCCACCGACCGCGAGCAGCCGGACTTCGAGATGCTCAAGCCGTGGGCTTCCAAGGTGCTGGAGATGCTGCTCGAGGTCCCGGACCTGCCGCTGGTCAACGTGAACTTTCCCGCAAAGCCGCCGCGCGGCACGGTGTGGACTTGCCAGTCGGTGAGGCACTACGACGGCAAGGTAGTTCCCGCAAAAGATCCCATGGGGCGCACGCACTACTGGTTTACCGTGGTGCCGGTGGAAGCCACGGAGGAGGGCACCGACCGCCGCGCCATCGAGCAGGGCTACGTGTCCATGACGCCGCTCACGCTGGACCTCACCGAGCACGGGGCACTCGAGCGCGTGCGCAAGCTCGAATCCTGGCAGACGCTGAAGTTCGCGTAGCCTCGCCCATGGTGCGCATCGGCATCTCCGGCTGGCGCTACGAGCCGTGGCGCGGCGTGTTCTATCCTGCGGGCCTCGCGCAGCGGCGCGAGCTCGAGTACTGCGGAGCGCATTTCCCCACCGTGGAGATCAACGGCTCGTTCTATTCCCTGCAGCGTCCCGAGTACTACGAAGCGTGGTACCGCGACACGCCGCCCGGGTTCGTGTTCGCGGTGAAGGGCTCGCGCTACATCACGCACATGCTGCGGCTGAACAACATCGACAAGCCGCTCGCCAACTTCTACGCCTCCGGCATCCTCGCGCTCGACGACAAGCTCGGCCCGTTCCTGTGGCAGTTCCCCGAGATGTTCCACTTCCGGCCGGAGCGGCTCGAGGCGTTCTTCCGGCTGCTGCCGCGCACCACGAAGCAGGCTCTTTCCCTGGCGAGGAAGCGCGACGCGCGCATGACCGGCCGCGCGCGCCTCGCCATCGACGCCAACCGGCCGCTGCGACACGCGGTCGAGGTGCGGCACCGCAGCTTCATGAACGAGGAGTTCCTCCGGCTGCTGAGAAAGCACGGCATAGGGCTTGTGGTAGCCGACACGGCCGGCAAGTGGCCGAAGATGTTCCACGTCACCGCCGACTTCGTCTACGTGCGGCTGCACGGCGACCTCGAGATCTACACCAGCGGCTACTCGAGCCGGGCGCTCGCAAGCTGGGCGCGCCGCATCCGCGGCTGGGACGAGGAGGGCAGGGACGTGTACGTGTATTTCGACAATGACGTGAAAGTGCGCGCCCCCTATGACGCGCAGGCGCTGATGCGCAAGCTCGGCCTCGACTGGCCCGCGCACGAGCGCGCCACCCGTCTTCCCGCCGTGGCCCCGAAGGTGCTGCGCTCGCCGCGCTCGCTCGGCCCGCGCGCCCGTGCGACCAGCGAAGATCCGCGCTGGAGCTTCAGCCGCCCCGCCGCCGCGACCCGGAGACCATCTCGAACTCGTACAGGCGGCACTCCAGCGCGCCGTTGAAAAGCGGCGTGCGCCGCGAGGGCTGCAAGCGGATGAGCTTGGGCAGCCGCAGGTCGGCGGTGAAGAAGAAGCAGCGCCAGCCGGCGAAGTTGCGCTTCAGCGCGTCGCCCAGCCTGGGATAAAAGGCGGCCAGCTCGTCGGCGCTTCCCATGCGCTCGCCGTACGGCGGATTCGCCACCATTACGCCCGAGGGCGCGGGCGCGGCGCGCTCCAGGATGTCGCTGCGCTCGAGCTGCACCCAGCGCTCGATGCCCGCTTCGGCGAGATTGCGGCGGGCGGCATTGAGCGCCTTGGGATCCGTGTCGCTGCCAAAAAGACGCAGGTTGGGCTGCTTCTGGCCTTCCTCCCTTTGCACCTTCGCCCACGAGGCAGGATCGAAGATCGCAAGCTTTTCGAAGCCGAAGCCGCGTCGCGCGCCCGGGGCCCGCCCCCGCGCCATCGCCGCCGCCTCGACCAGCAAGGTGGCGCCGCCGCACATCGGGTCGAGCAGCGGCGCGTCGGGCTGCCAGCCGGTGAGCATGATGATGCCGGCGGCGAGGTTCTCGCGCAGCGGCGCGTCGGCGACCCCGTGGCGCCAGCCGCGCTTGAACAGCGGCTCGCCCGAAGTGTCCAGGTACAGCGTTGCGCGCGCGCCTTCCAGAAAGGCATGAATGCGCACGTCGGGCGCGGCGCGGTCGACGTCGGGCCGGCGGCCCAGCTCGTCGCGGAAGCGGTCGCATACCGCGTCCTTGATGCGCAGCGTGGCGAACTCCAGGCTCTTCAGCGGACTTTTCTGCGCGCTCACGTTGACCCGCAGCGTGCGCTCCACCTTGAAGTGGCGCAGCCAGTCGAGCGCCTTCACCGAAGCGTAGATGTCCTGCTCGCTCTTGTAATCGAATGCGCCGATGCGCCACAGCACGCGCGAGGCGATGCGCGACCAGAAATTCACCCGGTAGCAGCCCGTCCAGTCCCCGGCGAACAGCACGCCGCCCGGGACGGCGCTCGGGTCCCGGCCGCCCAGCGAAGCGATCTCCTTCAGGAGGAGCGGCT
>CBDDSA010000124.1:0-9630 GCA_965233185.1 uncultured bacterium | reverse complement strand
TCGAGCTTTCCGCCGGCCGCGTGGTCCAGCCGCTGCGCCTGGTGATGGAGCTTCCCTCCGAGCACAGCCTGCTTTTCCTCAAGCCCGCGCTCACGGCCGAAGCGCTCGCGGTAAAGCTCATCACCCAGGTCCCGGCGAATGCGGCGCGCGGCCTGCCGACCATGCTCGCCACCCTGCTGCTCATGGACGCGTCGAGCGGACGCGTGCTCGCGTGGATGGATGCGACCTGGCTGACGGCCCTGCGCACCGCCGCGGTCTCGGCGATAGGCGTCGATGCGCTGGCTTCGCCCGGGCCCAAGGTCGTCGCGATGCTCGGCAGCGGCGCGCTCGCCCGCACCCACGCGCTCGCCTTGCGCGCCGTGCGCCCGGTATCCGAGATCCGCGTGTGGAGCCGCAATGAGGAGAATGTGAGGCGCTGCGCGGATGAAATCCAGGGCCTGCCCTTTTCTTCCCCCGAGAAAACCGTATCCGGCGCCGACATCGTGTGCACCGTCACCCATGCCGCCGAGCCGGTGCTCAAGGGCGCGTGGCTAAAGCCCGGCGCATTGGTCGCCGCGGTGGGCGCGGTGCGCCCGAGCTGGCGCGAGCTCGACGACGCGGCCATGCGAAACGTGATCGTCGCCGACAGCCGCGAAGCCGCGGAAAAGGAATCGGGCGACGTGATCCTGTCCGGCGCGCGGGTGTACGCTGAGATCGGCGAGATCCTCGCCGGCACCTGGCCCCCGCCGGCCCCCGGAACGACGGTGATTTTCAAGGCGCTGGGACAGGCGGTATGCGACGCCGTGGCGGCCAAGCTGGTTTTCGACAGCGCACACCGGGGACAGGATTAGGAGCCCGTCCCTTTTACCTGTCCCCGATCAGGTCACCGCGGCGTGCAAGCGCCGTGCCGCGAAGCGCGACGCCGCGCAGCGACGCATCGTTGCGCGGCTGCCACAGTGACAGCAGGCACTACATCCAGCCTATGCCAACTTTTGCTAGCGTGCGCTCGTGTCTGAAGGGTTAGGAAAAATGAACCAACAGAATCTTCTCGTTAAGCTGAACCAGATCGTCGAGCAGGCGCAGCTCACCCTGCAGGATCCCCACCGCCTCACTTCGGAGCGCCAGAGAATGATCATCGCCCTGGCGCGCTTCGTCTCCACGGAGGTGTCGAACCTCGAGCTCGGGCGCTCCGAGGTGCCGCCGCCCTTCGCCTGACGGTGCGGCACGACGTTTGCTGCTGGTAGTCCACCCGGCGCATGGGCGCCTGGACTGCAACATTTCTGCAAACGTCTGCCCAAGGAGACGATTCAATGAAGAAGCGATTTACCCCCCAAAGGACCGCCGCAGCGATGGCGCTCGCGCTGACCGCGGTCGCCGGCGCCGCGACTGCGGAAACGCCGGGCTACGTGTCGGATGCACGCGACCAGGTTTGGAAGTCCCCGTACGGACAGTGCTGGAAGACCAGCGACTGGACCCCGGCGAAGGCGATGGCGCCTTGCGACGCCGTGCAAACCGTGTCCGCGCCGCCGCCCGCCCCGGTGGTGGCCGTGCCCCCGCCTGCCCCGATCGCCGCCGCTCCGGTTGCGCCGGCGCCGGTGATCGAGAAGGTTTCCCTCGAGTCGGACGTGCTGTTCGAGTTCGACAAGGCGCAGCTGCGCCCCGAGGGCCAGCAGAAGCTCGACGAGCTCGCCGATCGCATCAAGGACGCGCAAGTCGAGTCGATCCTGGCCGTGGGCCACGCCGACCGTATCGGGCCCGCGCAGTACAACGAGAAGCTTTCCGCCGAGCGCGCCGAATCGGTGAAGCAGTATCTGTCGCAAAAGGGCATCGAGCAGCAGCGCGTTCAGGCGCAGGGCGTCGGCGAGAACCAGCCGGTCACCGGCGACCAGTGCAAGGGCGTGAGAGGCTCGAAGCTCATCTCCTGCCTGCAGCCCGACCGCCGCGTCGACATCGAAGTGCGCGGCACGCGCGAGACCGCGTCCACCACCGGCTCGCCGACGTCAGGCGGCACCTCGGGCAGCTCCGGCGGCACCGCGAGGTAGTTTTTGCCGTCCCTGGGAACGGCCGCGTAAACGCGGCCGTTTTCATTTAAAATGGCCGGGTCCGTACCAGGAGAGTCGCCGCCACTGCCTCAGCTGCATGCGCGGCGCCGCCGAAGGCGAAACCTCCCATAACCGCTCAGGCATCCGGACTGGCGCGGACGATCAGCCGACACTGGAGAGCAGCGGATCCGCAAGCGATCCGCTCACCGAAGGAGCAAGTCCGCTACGGCGGGCGAATCTCTCAGGTTCCAAGGACAGCGGGAGCGGCGCAACTGTCCTCAAGGAGCCTGCATGAAAGTCCTGGTACTCGGCGCCGGCGTGGTCGGCGTCACCACCGCGTGGTACCTCAGCAAGTCGGGCCACGACGTCACCGTCGTGGACCGCCAGCCCGGCGCCGGCATGGAGACCTCGTTCGCCAACGGCGGCCAGGTTTCGGTCTCGCACGCCGAGCCCTGGGCTAATCCTTCGGCACCGCTGAAGGTGCTGAAATGGCTCGCGCAGGAGGACGCGCCGCTATTGTTTCGGCTGCGCCCCGACCTGCGCCAGTGGCTGTGGGGCCTGTCGTTCCTGCGCGAATGCACGCCCGCGCGCACCCGGCGCAACATCCGGCAACTCGTCACGCTCGGCCTGTACAGCCGCGCCGCGCTGCAAGCGCTGCGCGAGGAAACCGGCATCGAATACGATCACCTGGCGCGCGGCATCCTGCACTTCTACACGAGCCAGGCGGAGCTCGACGCCGCCCTCGAGCCCGCGCGCGTGATGCGCGAGCACGGCTGCGACCTGGAGATGCTCACGCCGGAACAATGCGTGGCGATCGAGCCTGCACTTGCTTCTTCGAAAAGCCTCCTCGTGGGCGGCAGCATGACCCGCTCAGATGAGTCCGGCGACGCCCACATGTTCACGCAGCGCCTTGCCGCCCTCGCCGCGCAGCGCGGCGTTCGATTCCTGCAGAGGAACATCCTCGCGCTGCTGAAGGCGGGCGGGCGCATCGACGGCATTCACGTCGAAGGCGAGATGCTCAAGGCCGATGCCTACGTGGTGAGCCTGGGCGCCTACAGCCCGCTCATCACGCGGCCGGTGGGCATCGATCTCAGCATCTATCCGGCCAAGGGCTATTCGGCCACCGTGCCGGTCAAGGATGCGTCGAAGGCGTTCTCGGTCTCGCTCACCGACGACGAGTACAAGCTGGTGTTCTCGCGCCTGGGCGATCGGCTGCGCATCGCCGGCACCGCCGAGCTGAACGGCTATGACACCGCGCTGAACGAGACGCGCTGCCGCGCACTGCTGCGACGCACCGAGGCGCTGTTTCCGGGGGCGGGCGACATGGCGCAGGCGCAGTTCTGGACCGGCCTGCGGCCGGCGACGCCTTCCAACGTTCCCTACATCGGGGCCACGCGCTACCCGAACCTGTTCCTGAACACCGGGCACGGCACGCTCGGCTGGACGCATGCGTGCGGCAGCGCGCGGGCGCTGGCGGACATCGTGAGCGGGCGGGTGCCGGAGATCGATTTCGAGTTCACCGGCCGCCCGCGCGGCCTACAGCCCGCGGCAGGAAGCCGGCAGGTACTTCGCGGCGAGGTCCGTACCTGAGCCGCCGCACACCCAGCTCGTGATCGCTTTGCCCATGTCGCTCGCCCCCGCCGGTGCGGCGTTGATCATGGGGACGAGGGTGATCTTCTTGCCCTCCACCGCGCTCGAGATACCGCCGGCCAGCGTCACCGTCGCCACGCCATCCTCGTCGGTGGTGACGCTGGCAACGTAGCGCGAGCTCGCCTCCTCGCATCCCCAGCCTCCGCTGTCGGGCGCGGTGCCCCCGCCGGCGTAGAGCTCGGTGATGCTGGTTCGGCATGCGCCCAGGGCAAGCACGGCCTCGGACACCTTCGCGCGTATGGTGAAGTCCTGGTAGGCGGGCAGCGCGACCGCCGCGAGGATGCCGATGATCGCGACCACCACCATCAGCTCGAGAAGCGTAAAGCCGGAAACCCGAGACCGCATTCCTGCACTATGACCCGGGCGCATCCGGCGCGGGAAGTAACTTAGTCTCGGCCGCTCAATGCCAAAGTTGGCGGCTGGCGAGGCGCGCGCCCTCGGCGAGCGACTCGAGCTTGGCCCACAGGATGGACGGGTGCACGCGGCGATGAAAAGGACCTTGCGCGAAGCCGCAGTCCGTGCTCGCCAGCACGCGCTCGGGGCCGACGAGCTTGGCCAGGCGCACGAGGCGCTGCGCCACGAGCTCGGGGTGCTCCACGACGTTGGTGGCGTGGCTGATCACGCCGGGCGCGAGCGTCTTGCCGGCGGGCAGCCGGACGCCTTCCCACACCTGCCACTCGTGCTCGTGGCGCGGGTTGGCGCCTTCGATGAGATAGGTGCCGGCCTTCACCTTGAGCACCAGGTCGACGATGTCCTTGAGCGGCACGTCGGTCGAATGCGGGCCCGGCCAGCTGCCCCAGCACACGTGGTAGCGCACGCGGTCCTCGGGAATGCCCTCCAGCGCGTGGTTGGTCGCCTCGACCTGCAGCGCGACCCAGCGGCGGTATTGGTCGAAGGTGGCGGGCGGCACCATGCGGTCGTAGGTTACGGCGAGCCGCGCATCGTCCAGCTGCAGCAAGAGCCCGGCATCGACGATGGCGCGATATTCGGTGCGCATCGCTTCGGCGATAGCCTGTAGCAGCGCCTCGTCGGACTTGTAGTACTCGTTCTTGCGGTCCGGAATCACGCTGGAGGGTGCGGCCACCGGCAGGAAACCCTGCTGCACGCCCGCTTGCGCCAGCGCCGCCTTGAAATTGTCGATGTCGCGGCGGATTTCGGCCTGGCCGGTGTAGGCCACCGGGGCCACGCACACCGCCTGGCCGGCGGCGGTGCCCACCTGCGCGGGCGGCCCGTCGGCCTTGTCCAGCTCCTGGTAGAACTCGGCGAAGCGCGTGCGGTCCGCGCCGCGGGTGGAGCCGTGCTCGCCCGGGCGCGCCGGGCGGCGCTCGAAGCCGCTCAGGCGCTCCAGGGCGTACTGCGACCAGCTGATCGACTTGCCGAATTCGCCGTCGCTGGGCAGGTCGATGCCGGCCTGCGCCTGGCGCCGCACCACCTCGGCCACCGCGGCTTTCAGGCAGCTTGCATACGCAGCTTCGTCGTAAGGCTCCCCGTTTTGCCGGAGGCGGATAAACTGCAGGAGCTCGGGCGGCCGGATCAGGCTGCCGACGTGGGTGGTAAGTATGCGGTTCATCCGTAAGCGGTGCGGTTCATCCGTGAGCGGAACTGTAGCGGCGATTCGGGGTCGACTGGAGAGCAGTGAGGAAAGCCACGCTTTATAGCAGGTCGCGCCGCACCCGGACCTCGGGCGAGCGAAACACGCCTGCCGCCGGCGACCCGCCCGCCGCTGCCCCGGCTGCCCCGGCCCGGAAGAAGTGGCCCCACTGGCGCAAGGCTTTCGCCGGCATCGCGCTCGCCGGTGTCGCGGCGGTATTGTTTGCCGCGTGGCCGGTGCCGCCTCGCGCGCTCACCCAGGAAGACATCGACGCCGCGGTGCTGCGCACGCTGGAGAACAACACGCTGCCTTCGCGCATGGCGAAGGCGTTCGACGTCATCCGGCCCTCCGTGGTGCGGGTGCGCGGCCTGGGCAAGGACGAGATGGGCGAGGACGTCGAGCAAAGCGTGGGCACCGGCGTGGTGATCGTCGACAGCGGCATCATCCTCACCAATCTGCACGTGGTCGTGGGCGCGCCACGGCTGATGCTCGAGTTCGCCGACGGCCTGGAGTCCGAGGCCACGGTGATCGGCCTGCAGCCGGAGCAGGACCTCGCGGTGCTCCAGGCAAAGACCATTCCGGACGACCTGGTTCCGGCCACCATGCGCTCCACCCAGGATCTCGCGCTCGGCGAGGATGTGATGGCAGTCGGCTTTCCGTTCGGCATCGGCCCGTCGGTATCGAGCGGCGTGGTGTCGGGGCTGCGCCGCGAATACCGCTCGCCCGAGGGCAAGCGCGTGCTGACCAACCTCATCCAGTTCGACGCCGCGGCCAATCCCGGCAACTCCGGCGGCCCGCTGGTGACCGCCGAGGGCGAAGTGGTGGGCATCGTCACCGGGCTGCTCAATCCCACCGAGCAGCGCGTATTCATCGGCATCGGCTTCGCCGTGCCGATCGAGTCGGCCGCGGGCGCGGTCGGCCTGTCGCCGTTCTAATGGAGGTCAAGAAAATGAGCCGGGAGGTCACCACCCTCATGGAGCGCGTGCTCTACGAGGTGAAGAAAGTCGTCGTCGGCCAGGACCCGTTCCTCGAGCGCGTGCTGGTCGCCATGCTCGCGCAGGGCCACCTGCTGGTGGAAGGGGTGCCGGGCCTCGCCAAGACGCTCACCGTGAAGACGCTGGCGCGCACCGTGCAGGGGTCCTTCCGCCGCATCCAGTTCACGCCGGACCTGGTGCCGGCGGACCTGGTGGGCACGCGCATCTACAGCCAGAAAACCGGCGACTTCAGCACCTCGCTCGGGCCGGTGTTCTGCAACCTGCTGCTCGCCGACGAGATCAACCGCGCCCCGGCCAAGGTGCAAAGCGCGCTGCTCGAAGTGATGCAGGAGCGCCAGGTCACCATCGCCGGCCAGACGCACAAGGTGCCCGAGCCCTTCCTGGTGATGGCGACGCAGAACCCGATCGAGACCGAGGGCACCTATCCCCTGCCCGAAGCGCAGGTCGACCGCTTCATGATGAAGGTGCTGGTCGGCTACCCCACCGAGGAGGAAGAGTTCGTCATCGTGGAGCGCGTCACCGGCGCGGCGCAGGAGGTGGCCGAAGTGGCGAGCACCGAGCAGCTCTCGGCGCTGCAGAAGGAGTGCCGCAGCGCCTACGTGGATCCCTCGCTCATCCAGTACGCGGTGCGCCTTGCGGCGGCCACGCGCGATCCGGAGCAGTTCGGCATCAAGGACCTGGGGCACTACATCACCTACGGCGCGAGCCCGCGCGCGTCCATCCACATGATCGAGGCGGCGCGGGCGCTGGCGCACCTGCGCGGGCGCAACTACGTGCTGCCGGAGGACGTGGCCGACCTCGCGCCCGATGTGCTGCGCCACCGCCTGGTGCTGTCGTACGAGGCGCTGTCCGACGGCCAGTCGCCCGACCAGATCGTCAAGCGCGTGATGCAGCAGATCCCGGCGCCGCAGAAGCCACTCGAGCATGTCCGAGCCGCGGCTGGCGCCTGAGCAGCTGCTCCGCAAGCTGGAGTGGACCGTCATCCGCCGGCTCGACGGCCTTTTGCAGGGCGATTACCGCACCCTGTTCCGCGGCTTCGGCCTGGACCTCGCCGACCTGCGCGAATACCAGTACCACGACGACGTGCGCCACATCGACTGGAACGTCACCGCGCGCCTGCAGACGCCTTACGTGCGCGAGTACCACGAGGACCGGGAAATCAACGCCTGGTTCCTGCTGGATCTGTCCCCTTCGGTCGACTTCGGCTCGGGCGCGGTGCGCAAGCGCTCGGTGGCGAACGAATTCGTCGCGGTGCTGGCGCGGCTGCTCACGCGTCACGGCAATCGCGTGGGCGCCCTGCTCTACGGCGACAGGGTCGACACCGTGATCCCGGCGCGCACCGGTCGCCGCCACGTGCTGCACCTCATGGACCGCATGGCCTCGCGTCCGGCGCTCGAGCGCTCCTCGGGCACCCGGCTGGAAGAGCTGCTGCACAGCGGATTCCAGATCGTCAAGCGCCGCTCGCTCGTGTTCGTGTTATCCGATTTCATCAGCGAGCCCGGCTGGGCGCGGCCGCTATCGCTGCTCGCGCGCCGCCACGAGGTGATCGCGGTGCGCCTGTACGACCCGCTGGAAATGGAGCTGCCCGACATCGGCCTGTTCGTGATGCAGGACGCCGAGACCGGCGAGCAGCTGTTCATCGACAGCCACGACCGCGGCTTTCGCAAGCGCTTCGCGGAGCTCGCGCGGCGGCGCGAGCTCGAGCTGCGCGGCGCGTTCCGCGAGGCCGGGGTCGACACGCTGGAGCTCGCCACCGACGATGACCTGTCGGACGCGATCCTGCGCTTCGCCGAGCTGCGCAAGCGCCGCACGCAGACCGCCGGCGGCATGCCGGGCCACCTGAGGGCCGCCGTATGACTTTCCTGTGGCCCGAGTTCCTGGTGCTGCTGCTCGCCGTGCCGCTGCTCGTGGCGGCCTACGTCTTCATCTTGAGAAGGAAGCGCAAAGCCGCGGTGCGCTACGCCAGCCTCGCCATGGTGAAGCAGGCGATGGGCACGGGAAAGCTGCGCCGCCACCTGCCGCCGCTGCTGTTCCTGCTGTCGCTCACGCTCATGATCGTCGCCATCGCGCGGCCGGCGGCGGTGGTGCGCCTGCCCTCGCAGCACGAGACGGTGATCCTGTCGATGGACGTGTCGGGCAGCATGCGCGCGAAGGACGTCGAGCCCGACCGCCTGACCGCGGCGCAGAATGCGGCCAAGGCGTTCGTCAACGAGACGCCGCGCACCACCCGCATCGGCATCGTGGCCTTCGCCGGCACGGCGTCGCTGGTGCAGGCCCCCACGCAGAACCGCCAGGACCTCATCACCGCCATCGACCGGTTCCAGCTGCAGCGGGCCACGGCGATCGGCAGCGGCGTGCTGGTCGCGCTGAAGGCCATTTTTCCGGACATGGAGCTCGACCTGCGCGGCGCCAATCCGCGCGGCGAGCGCAAGCGCCCGGCGGAGAAAGCCTCACCGCCCCCAGCGGCGCCCGGCACCTTCGGCTCGGCGGTGATCATCCTGCTCTCCGACGGCCAGCCCACCACCGGCCCCGACCCCATCGAAGCGGCGCGCATGGCGGCCGAGCGCGGCGTGCGCGTGTTCACGGTGGGCATCGGCACCCCGCACGGCGAGATCCTGGTGGGCGAAGGCTGGTCGATGCGCGTGCGGCTGGACGAGGAAACGCTCAAGGGCATCGCCAAGATCACCGGCGGGGAATACTTCTACGCCGGCTCGGCGCCCGACCTGAAGAAGGTCTACCAGTCGCTGAACTCGCGCTTCGTGATGGAGAAGAAGGAAACCGAGATCACCGCGCTGTTCGCCGCCGCGGCGGCGCTGGCGGCGCTGGTCTCCGCGCTGCTCTCGCTCCTCTGGTTCAACCGGATTTTCTGAGGTACTCGGCGAGCGCCGCCCAGTCCTTGCGGCCGTGGCCTTCATCGATCGCCCTGACCAAGTTGTTTCTGATCAACTCTGCGCTAGGTAGCGGCACGCCGTGCTCGCGCGCCGTCGCGAGCGCGAGCTCCACGTCCTTCAGCCCGAGCGTCATGTCGAACTGCGCCGGCTCGTAGCTGCGCTCCACCATCAGCTTGCCGTAGTTCCTGTACGCCGGCGCCGCCAGCGACGTACTCGTGATTATCTCTACGAATCTTTCCGCGGGCACGCCCAGCGCGCGCGCTAACGCGACCGATTCACCGAGACCCTCGATCACCGTAGAGAGCAGAAAATTGCGGGCAATCTTCACGGCGTTCGCCTGCGCCGGCTGCTCGCCCACGACGAACACCTGCTTGCCCAGGACCGCGAACAGCGGCCGGCAGCGCTCGAGCGCCTGCGGCGGCCCGGCGGCGATGATGTCCAGCTCTCCCCTGGCCGCCGCCGCGGGGCGCCCGAAAACCGGC
>CBDDSA010000123.1:0-10985 GCA_965233185.1 uncultured bacterium | reverse complement strand
CTCGAGCGGAAAATTCCGCCCGGCGAGGAAGTCATCGACGCATTTCTGCACCAGCGGCGAGCGATGCTCGGCCCGGCGCGCGCGCAGCTCGTCCGGCGACAGCCAGTGCAGCCGCACGATGCCCTTGTCCAGCGGCCGCTTTTCTTCCCCCTGCAGATATCCCCTGAAGCAGAAGCGCAGGAACGTGACGTCCTGCGGCGCGTAGCGCCAGCGATAGATGCCGACCAGCCCGGTCGGCTGGAAGCAGTGCGCCGTCTCCTCCAGCGCCTCGCGGGCGCAGGCGGCGGCGAGCGACTCGTTCGGGTCGAGGTGGCCCGCCGGCTGGTTCAGCACCAGCCGCCCGTCGATGCGTTCCTCCACGAACAGGAACTTGCCGTCGCGCTCGATCACCGCCGCGACGGTGACCGACGGCTTCCAGACGCTCATGACTTTCGCCCTCGGCTCAGGCCGCTTTCTTGGTGTTCTTGTGGATGAACTCCGCCATCCGGGCGACGCCCTGCTCGATCGCCTGATTCGACGCCGCGTACGAAAAGCGCACATGCTGGCCCTCGCCGGGCACGCGAGCGCCGAAGTGGATGTCGGCAAGCAGCGCCACGCCCGCCTCGTTCAGCAGGCGCTTCCTGAATTCCTCGGAATCCGCCGCGCCGATCATGCGGCACGCCTCGGTGACGTTCGGCCACACGTAGAAGGCGCCGCCCGGCACCTGGCACTTGACCCCGGGCACCTCGTTGAGCAAGCCCACGATCAAGTCGCGCCTTTGAAGGAAAGACGCCTTCATGGCCTCGGCCGCGGCCTGCGGCCCGTTGATCGCCTCTACCGCCGCCCACTGGCTGATCTGCGAGGCGCACGAGTCCGTGTTCGTGATCCAGCGGGTGAACACCGGCGCGAGCGCCGGGTTGGCGGTAAAGCCGATGCGCCAGCCGGTCATCGCCCAGGTCTTCGAGGCGCCATCGGAGATGATGGTGCGCTCGTACATCCCGGGCGCCTGGGCGATCGAGTAGAACTCGCCGCCATAGGCGAGCCGGGAATAGATCTCGTCGGCGTACACCCACACCTGGGGGTGCTTCCTCAGGACGGCGGCGATGGCCTCCAGCTCTTTCCTAGACAGCAGCCCGCCGGTGGGGTTGTGCGGGTAGTTGAGGATGAGCAGCCGGGTTTTCGGCGTGATGAGGCGTTCCAGCTCCTCCACGGAAAACGAAAACGCGCGGTCCTCGTGCAAGTGGATGGGCACCGGCTTTGCGCCGTGGGCCGCGATCTGCGACTCGTAGATCGGAAAGCCGGGGTTCGGATAGATCACCTCGTGGCCCGCGCCGTAGTCGGTCGCCGACAGGATGGCGTAAGCGATGAAGGGCTTGGCGCCCGCGCCCACCACCACGTCCTGCGGCCGGATCGGCAGAGCGCCGCGCATCCCGGCCATGTAGCGCGCCGCCGCTTCGCGCAGCTCGTCGATGCCCGCCGAGGGCGTATAGCCGTGCTTGCCGCCCCTGATCGCGCGGATGGCCGCGTCCTGCACGTGCTCGGGGGCCGGGAAGTCGGGCTGGCCGATGCAGAAGCTGATGATGTCCCGCCCCTGGCGCGCCAGCGCGTTCACTTCGGCGAGCACCACGAAGGCATTCTCGGTTCCCAGGCTCGCCGCCCGGCGGCTGATGTCCGGCATAGAAGGGCTCGAAAGAAAGGGTAAGGAAGAAGGGGTAAGAAAAGAGGTCAGAGCAGTTTTTCGATGATCGATTGTATCGGAGTAACATCCGTTACCGAAAAATTGCTCTGACCCCTTTTCTTTTCCTTTTTCCGTTCCCTTATGCTGGTCAACTGCGTCGCCTACCAGGACGGCCGCAAGCTCGCGGACATCGGCCTGCACGAGATCCACGGCTACCTCGCGCGCCCGGGATGCTTCGTCTGGGTGGCGCTCAAGGAGCCCGCGCCGGCCGAGCTCGAGACCATGCGCGAGCAATTCGGCCTGCACGAGCTCGCCGTGGAAGACGCGCGCCACGGCCACCAGCGGCCGAAGATCGAGGAGTACGGCGACTCGCTGTTCGTGGTCATGCACACGGTCGAGGTGGCCGGGGATGAGCTGAAGGCCGGCGAGATCGACGTGTTCGTCGGCCGCAACTACGTGCTCAGCGTGCGCCAGCAGACCGAGCGCGGCTTCCTCGACGTGCGGGCACGCGCCGAGCGCGAGCCCGAGCTCCTGGGAAACGGCCCGGGCTACGTCCTCTACGCATTGATGGACGCGGTGGTCGACCGCTACTTCCCGGTGCTGGACGCGGTCGAGATGGAGCTGGAGAAGGTGGAGGAGCAGCTATTCGCCGGCCGCACGCCGCGCCAGAACATCGAGTCGCTGTACTACGTGAAGCAGAAGCTCACCACGCTCAAGCACGCCACGGGGCCGCTGCTGGAAAACACGGGCAAGCTCTTCGGCGGCCGCGTGCCGCAGCCCTGCGCCGGCCTGGGCGAGTACTTCCGCGATATCTTCGACCACCTCGTGCGCATCAACCAGTCCATCGACGCCGCGCGCGACACGGTGAATACCGCCATCCAGGTGGCCCTTGCCATGGTCTCGGTAAGCGACAACGAGGTCACCAAGCGCCTGGCCGCCTACGCCGCCCTGGTCGCCGTGCCCACCATGATCGCCGGGGTCTACGGCATGAATTTCGAGACGATGCCGGAGCTGCAATGGAGCTTCGGTTACCCCTTCACCATCGCGGTGATGACGGCCATCGACGTGTTCCTGTTCTTCAAGTTCCGCAAGGCCGGCTGGCTGTAGCCGGAAATCGGGGTCAGAGCCCGAATTCCGCTCACGTATCTAGAAGCCCAGTTCCGCACGCAAGACGTCCCACGGCACACCTACCCGGCCGCTTTCAGCCCGCTCGATCACACCCAGCGCGGCGAGCTGCGTGACGTCGGTGTGCACGTTCTTGTAGTCGCGGGCGAGGCGCTTGGATAGCTCATAGATCGATATTGGGCCAACATCGCGCAGGGCTTTCAGCAACTGCCACCGCGCCGGAGACAGAGTTTTGAGAAGCGCGGGTAGGTCTTCGAGGGTGAGCACGTGCAAAGGCCGCATGGCGCGGCCTTCAGCCACGCGGTTCCACGCCGCCTCGAAGCGGTCGAGCGCGTCGCCGGCGGCGCCGACGCGGATCTCAAGAACCCTGGGCATCCTTGACGTCGCGCTCGAAGTCGTAGCGCAGCTGCTCCACCGAGCGGAACTCGTAGGGCCGCGTGCGGCCGCGCACCCGGCGGCGATGGTTCCGGTACTCGACGAGATTCCCGAAGCGCAGCACGTAGCTCAGATCGTCGTGCAGCTCGATCTCGAGCAAGCCGGCCTTTTCCTTGAGGAGCAGCATATGGCTTTATACACCATATTCCACCTGGGCTAGAATAGCGGGTGGCCGAGTTTTTCAACCTGTACCGGCACGGTTTCGCCCGCGTCGCGGTGGCAACGCCGGTGGTGCGCCTGGGCGACCCGGCGCACAACCTGGAGGGAACTGTCGCGCTGATGCAGCAGGCGGCGAAGCAGAAGGCTATGCTCGCCGTGTTCCCCGAGTTGGGCCTCACGGCCTATACGCTGGACGACCTTTTCCACCAGCAGGCGCTGATCGAGGCGGCCGAGAGCGCGCTCGCCGAGCTGCTGCGCCGCACGGCGAAGCTGCCGCTCGCCGCCCTGGTGGGGCTGCCGATGGCGGTGAACGGCCTCCTCTACAACTGCGCCGCGCTCGCCTGCCGCGGGCGCCTGGTGGGCGTGGTGCCCAAGACCTACCTTCCCAATTACCGGGAATTCTACGAGGAGCGCTACTTCACCCCCGGGGATGCGACCGCGTGCACCGAAATCCGCCTCGCCGGGCAGGTTACGGCCTTCGGCACGGGCCTCATTTTTGGCTGGAACGAGCTTCCGCAGTTCAAGCTGCACGTGGAGATCTGCGAGGATCTCTGGGTCCCGACGCCGCCCTCCTCCTTTGCCGCGCTCGCCGGCGCCACCGTGATCGCCAACCTTTCGGCCTCGAACATCGTGGTGGGAAAGGAAGGCTACCGCAGGCAGCTGGTCGGCAACCAGTCGGCGCGCTGCCTGGCCGCGTACCTCTACAGCGCCGCCGGGCTGGGCGAATCCACCACCGACCTCGCGTGGGACGGCCACGCCATCATCTACGAGAACGGCAACCTGGCGGCCGAGTCGCGCCGCTTCGCCGTGGAGCCGCAGCTTGCGACGGCCGACGTCGACCTCGGCCGGCTGCTCGCCGACCGCATGCGGCAGAACACCTTCGGCGACGCCGCCCTGCGCCATGGCGCCGACGTGCGGCGCTTTCGCACCATCGATTTTTCCCTGCCGGTTCCCGCGGGCCGGCTGCCGCTCGAGCGCAAGATCGACCCGCTGCCTTACGTGCCGAGCGACCCGGCGACCCGAGACGCGCGCTGCGAGGAGGTGTACCGCATCCAGGTGAACGGCCTCGCCACGCGGCTGCGCGCCACGCGCGGCAAGAAGCTCGTTATCGGCGTCTCCGGCGGCCTGGACTCCACGCAGGCGCTGCTCGTGTGCGCCCGGGCGATGGACCAGCTCGGGCTGCCGCGCGCCAACATCCTCGCTTACACCATGCCGGGCTTCGCCACCTCCAGCCGCACGCGCAACCAGGCATGGCAGCTGATGCGCGCGGTGGGCGCCACGGCCGAGGAGATCGACATCCGCCCGTCCTGCATGCAGATGCTGAAGGACATCGGCCATCCCTACGCCAAGGGCAGGAAGGTCTACGACATCGCCTTCGAGAACGTGCAGGCCGGCGAGCGCACCAGCCATCTATTCCGCCTGGCCAACCAGCACGGCGGCATGGTGGTCGGCACCGGCGACCTCTCGGAGCTCGCGCTGGGCTGGTCCACCTATGGGGTGGGCGACCACATGTCGCACTACAACGTGAACGGCAGCGTGCCCAAGACCCTGATCCAGTTCCTGGTGGGCTGGGAGGCGCAGTCGGGCGAGTTCGACGACGAGGTGAAGCGCGCGCTGCGCCGCGTGCTCGACACCGAGATCAGCCCGGAGCTGATCCCCGGCGGGCAAAGCACGGAGGACACCGTCGGCCCCTACGAGCTGCAGGACTTCCACCTCTACTACACGCTGCGCTTCGGCTATGCGCCGAGCAAGGTGGCCTTCCTTGCCTGGCACGCCTGGCGCCACAAGTACCGCCTGGGCGAGATCAAGAAGTGGCTTGGCGTGTTCCTGCGCCGCTTCTTCGAGACCAGCCAGTTCAAGCGCAGCGCGGTGCCCAACTCGCCCAAGGTCGGCTCGGGCGGCTCGCTTTCCCCGCGCGGCGACTGGCGCGCGCCCTCCGACGGCAACGCGAGCGCCTGGCTCGCCGACCTGGCGCGCGTGCCTACTCGAGAAACCTGAGCAGCGGGGCGTAGCCGGTTTCGGCCAGCGCCTTGCCGCGGTCCTTGAACACCTGCACGTTGCCCCGGCAGCCATGGCCGTCCAGCAGCCGGTTCATGAAGCTGAACAGGCACGTCGTGAGGATGGCGTCGTGCAGCGCGCGCTCGCTCCACCCGGCCGCAAACACGGCGTCGGCGTCGGCCTGAACGAGCTGGTGCGGGGACAGGGTCAGGCAGCGCACGTAGTCGAGGA
Organism: uncultured bacterium; assembly: GCA_965233185.1. GTDB lineage: Bacteria > Pseudomonadota > Gammaproteobacteria > Burkholderiales > SG8-39 > SCGC-AG-212-J23. Next base: position 5,380 of record CBDDSA010000123.1, on the reverse strand, counting down.
GCGGCCGCATGCGCGGGTCGAGCTCCGCGTTGTCGAGGTCGAACAGCATCTTGCGCAGACTTTCCTCGGGCACGCCGAGCTCGCTGGCGGTCTGCGAGTGCACGCCGAAGCAGTACTGGCATTCGTTCAGCCCGGATACATAGGCGGCGATCAGCTCGTGCTGGGCGGGCGAGAGCGGCGAATCGCCGCGCAGCAGCGCCTCGTGCAGCGCGATGAGGGCGCGGCCCACGGGCTTGTTCAGCTGCAGGACATGCCGCACCCCGGCCTGGGGCGGCAGGCTCTTGAAAAACGGCATCCTTAGTCCTCCTGGACTATGTTTCGCCGTTGATTGTAGGGCCGCGGATGACGCATGATGTCGCCATGTGTAGAGCGCAATCTACACATGACGAACGAGTGGCCAGCACGCTGTTACCAGCCCCGTCCGAGAGACCGACCTTTTTTACATCCAAGGGCCGGTCCCCGGTAGGGCCAAACCAAGCGCAGTCGCAGTTCGATCGCCGCTGAGGCACCACCGGAAGGCGCGGCTAGCGGCCGCGCCTTCCTTCTTTTCTGTCCCGCGAAACAGATTGTCCGCGCGCGCGCCGTGCCGCGCAATCGCTGCGCTTCGCGTTCTCGTGTCGCGGTTCTTCGATGCGCGCTATCGCTTTTCGACGCGCGGCCTACCGCTCGCGCCCCGCCTCGTGCCAGGCTCGGCGCACCGGTGACAGCACGTACTCCGCCACCGTGCGCGTCCCCAAGCCGATCTCAGCCGAGGCCTGCATGCCCGCGGCGAGCGGATAGCGCATGCCGTCGCTTGCGAGGTCCTGGCTCTTCAGCTCCACCAGCGCCCGGTAGGCAAGCGGCCCCATCGGCCGGTCGCGGCCGGCCAAGGCATCGGAGCGCGTATTCGGCGAAGCCGCCTCGGTGGCGTCCGCGCTGACATGGCGCACCGTGCCTTCGAGCATGCCGTACTTGGTGAACTGGAAGGCGGCGAGCTTGACGCGCACCGTCTGGCCTGGGCGCACGAAGCCCACGTCCTGGTTCGAGACCCACACCTCCGCCACCAGCTTTTCGCTCTTCGGCACCAGCGTCATCAGGATGGTGCCCGGCATGGTGACGGTGCCCACGGTATGCGTGGCCAGGTCCTTCACCGTGCCCGCCTGGGGCGCGCGCAGCTCGAGGAGCCCGTGCCGGTGCTCGAGCTTGGCCAGCTCCTGCTCCGCCTTCTGCAGCTGCACCGCGGTTTCCATGCGCTCGGCCTGCAGCTGGCGCTCGTAGTCGGCGCTGATCTGCGCGAGCTTCTTCTCGGACTGCTCGATCAGCGCCTGGCTTGAGCGTATGGCGAACTCCTGCGCGCGCAAGTCCTGCTCGCGCTCGATCCGCTCCCGCTTCTTGTCTGCATAGAGCATGCGGCCGGCAAAGCCGTCCTTGGCAAGCTTTTCAAACGCTCTTTCCTGCTCGACGTAATGTGGCAACACCTGCTGCAGCTTGGCCTTCGTCGCCTGCGCGGCTGCTAGATCGTGTCCCGCCTTTTCGATGAGGCTTCGCTCCTGCGCAAGCGCGTTTGCATACGCGCGCACATTGGCGGCGTACTGCGCCTCCACCCGTGTCCATAGCTCGGCTGGATCGCCTGGCTGGCGCGCCGGCCGTTTGCCGCGAAGCTGCGAATCTATGCGCCGCAGCGAAAGGCGCTTCTGCTCGTATTCGGCTCGCACGGCACGCACGTCCGCGTTCGAGATGGCCGAGTCCATTCTGATCAGCACCTGGCCGGCGCTGACCGCCTGGCCCTCTTCCACTAGGATTTCCCTGACGATGCCGTGGTCGGCCGGTTGGATGATCTTTAAGTAGCTCGAGGGAACGAGCTTGCCGTCGGCCACGGCCACGATGTCGAGCGGCCCGAAGATGGCCCATAGGAGCGCGCAGGTGATAAGCAGCAGAATTATCTTCAGGAGCCAGCCCGCCAGCGGCGCCGGCGGGCGCTCCTGAATGCGCAGCAGCGGCGGAGAGAATTCGTCAGAACGGATGCTCATGACAGCTTCACGAATCCCTCCTCCAGCCCGGCGAACGGCCGCAACGACTGCGCTTCCGACGCGAATCCCGGGGCGCCGATCGCCTGCTGAGCCGCGGCAAGGCTGACTCCATTAAAGCCACGCCGTTTTGCGTACCAACCGGCGAGGTCACTACCGAGCGCATTTTCGCCGGCGCCGGCAAGGTGAAACTGCAGCAGTGCGTTGGTAAGGTCCCAACTCGTCAAGCCTGGACTCGCCCGCCGGGCGTCGTCGAAAGTGCTGACCAAGCCGCGAAAATCGAACGTCTGGACTTTGCGGCGGTAGCCATCATCGGGGGAACCGGCATCGAACTCGTCGCTCGCGTCCAGCACGATCTGCAGGTTGAGCACACTCTGCTTGCCTGCGTACCAGTTCTTCAAGATGATGCGGTCATCGCCGCCGGTGTTGACCACCAGGTTTTTGCCCTGCCGGGCAAGGCTGAGATCGCCGTAGGTTATGCCGCCTCCCAACGAGAGCGTGTTGTCGGCGAAGCGGTCAGCGATCACGGTGTCAGTGCCGTCCCCGCGATTGAAGACGACAACGTCGGCGCCGGACCCGGTCAGGAGCAGATCGTTGCCGCCGTTCCCTTGCAGCAGATCGCTGCCTCCCTTGCCGATAAGCACCTCTTGCCCACTTCCGCCGTATAGGAAGTCATCGCCTTTCCCACCGCGCACCGTGGCGCCCGCGCGCGCGTAGATGATCAAATCCAGGTCGGTGGACGCCGTCGCGCCGGCTCCATCCGTCGCCGTCAGCAGCACATCCCATTTGCCACTCAACTGCTTGCCCGGACTACCGCTGAAGGTGTTCGTTGCCGGATCGAAAGCGAGCCACGCGGGCAGCGCTTCGCCGCCGAGAAGGCTCGCGCTGAGGTGGAGCGAATCGCCGGCATCCTCGTCGGTAAACGTAGCCGCCGGGACACTGAAAGTGAACTGCGATCCGGCCTCGAACGACTGCAGGGGCAGCGGCATCATCAGCGCCGGTGCATCGTTTACGTTGGACACCGTGACCGTGAAGCTGGCGCTGGCCGATGCGCCTGCAACGTCCATTGCCGTTGTGGACAATGCCAAGCTACCCACGTCCGGGTTCCCGGGCGTACCCGAAAAAGTCCGTGTCGCCGCGTCGAAGGATAACCATCCCGGAAGCGGGGCGCCGTCGACTCCGGCGGTGAACCAGGCCAAGACGTCGCTCGGATCTTCATCGAAGAAGGTATCGGCGGAAGCGCTGAAGCTGAACGGCTGATCTTCGACGGCGCTCTGCGCCGCAATCGGCTGCACGAGGACTGGAGCATCGTTCACGTTGGCTACTGCGACGACGAAGCTGTCTTCCGCGGACAGACCCGCCTCATCGGTCGCCACGAGCTGGACTTCGGCGGCGCCGACATCCGCCTGCAGCGGCGTCCCGAGGAACGTGCGCGTTTCTGCGTCGAAGGAAAGCCATGCGGGAATATTCGCTGCTGCATAGGTCAGCGCGCCCGCATCCGGATCGGCAAACGCGTCATTCGGCACGACAAACTGGAACAGCGCATCCTCGGATGCCTGCTGATCGCCAATCGGATTCGCAAGCATCGGCGCTTGATTTCCGACCTCCGCTACGATCGGATGAACGGTGGCACCGAAGTTCTCCTGGCCCAGCAAAAGAAAGACTTGCTCCGACGTGAATGCCGAAACCGATCCTGTGGTCGCATACCGATAGGCAAGTCCGCCTCCGTAAGCCGCCTCCTCGCTCGAACCAGTGTGATGTGCGGCGAGCACCTCGCCCAGCGCGAAGGGTTCATTTCCCGGAGCGGCGGCACGGTAGGCGGCAATGGCGGCGTTGAAATCGTAGAAATGCACCGAGCCGAAGAGCTGCAGCGTGATCTGCGGCCAAGCTTGGGCGTCCGGCTCGAATCGCCGGGTGAGCCGGATGGCATCTGCATCCGAGACCCTGAGAACGAGATCGCCGCCGTCGGCGCGCAATGCAAGATCGTCCGGCCCGATTCCACCGCCGAGCGAAAGCGTGAACGCGTCGGCGGCGTATACGGTGTCTTCACCATCCCCGGGATTGAATGCCACCACCGTTCCCGCGCCGTAGTTGTCGATCCAGTCCGCGCCAGGACCGCCGATCGCCACGCCATGGCCTTGCACGTGCAGATAATCGTCCCCGGCACCGCCTTCGACCAGGTCCTGGCCGGTACCGCCGACGAGGTAATCGCTTCCATCGCCGCCGCGAGCGATGTCGTTTCCCTCGCCGCCGTCGATGTAGTCGTCGCCGGAGCCGCCCAGCAGGAGGTCATCGCCTCCCAGGCCGGACAGATCATCCGCGCCCGCCAGGCCTTCGAAAACATCGCGGCCTTCCGTACCGTACAGCAGGTCGTCAAACTCAGTCCCGGTGCCGGACTCGATGCGAGCGTAAAGCTCTTCTGGGGTCCAGGCGCTGCCGTCGGCAAACTCCACCCGTTCGATCCGGCCGCCTGGGTCATCCAGCGCACCGACAAACACTACGCGATCCGAACCCGCGCCGATCAGCAGGTAAAGGCTGTTGAAGTCGCTCGCCACCCGAACGTCCTGCGGTGAAATCGAAGCGTCGAACCGCAGCGTGTCCGTGTCATCCGGCGATTGCCCGCCGTCGTAAATCTCGTCGCGGCCGTCGCCGCTGCTGTATGCGTAAACGTCGCTGCCGGCATCCCCATACAGAAAGTCGTCGCCCTTGCCGCCGACGAGAACGTCATTGCCGTCGCCGCCGTGTACCGTGTCGCCCAGCGCCGTACCGTGCACGACGTCGTCATCGTCGGTGCCGTTCAGGATGAACCCATACTGCAGGAATTCGTTCAGGAAGATGACGTTGCCGTCGGCGGCAAACTCCAGGCGCTCGAATACCGGTGTAGCGCGCGGGTCGCTGGGGTCGAAGGCGGTAAACCGGACGGCATCACTTTCGCCGTAGTGGATCAAGAGCGATTCGGCGGCCACCTCGAATCGCCAGGTATGGACGCCCGGCCCGAACGCGATGACGCTTGCTTCTAGATCCCCTTCGCCCGTCGGCGCCTCCACGATCGTATCGAGCCCGTCGCCGCATTGAAAAACGTAAACGTCCTTGCCGGCGCGACCGTCGAGCGTGTCGTTCCCGAGCCCTCCCTCGATGCGGTCGTCGAACGCGTCCAGGCCGACGAGGTCATCGCTTTCGTCCGAGCCGAATAGTGCGAGTCCGGCTTGCGTAAGCGCATGCGCGTCCATCTCGGCGTCGAACTGAAAGCGCAGAGTCATCGTCGGCATGCGTGCCGGATCGGTATACCAGCCGGTCACGCGTGCGTGCGAGCCGGCCGCCGATACGATCAGGTCCAGCCCTTCGCGCGAAATCTGCACTTCGTCGGAACGGAT
>CBDDSA010000122.1:0-5669 GCA_965233185.1 uncultured bacterium | reverse complement strand
GAACCTCTACCAGAGCGAGATCGACCGCAACATGCAGTTCCTGCGCCAGACCATCGAGACGGCGGACCTCTCCCGCCTGCGCCGCTTCTGCTATTCGCTCTCGGAGCGCTCGCGCCGCGCCGCCTGAGCCGGGGACTGTCGCCTGAAGTGGTACTGTCGTCTGAAGTCGACACTTGTTGGCCGGCGCGAATCGTGGCAAAAGCCCCGGCATGACCGCCCTCCATCGCGCCGCCCGGCCCGACCCGTCCGCCGCCCTGCACCGGCTGCTTTCCGACAGCGCCGTCTGGCGCGCCGCCCTCGGCGCCTGTGCGTTTCCGCTCGCCGTGCTCGACGCGAGCACGCCCCTGCGCCCGCTCACCTACCTGAACGGCGCCTTCGAAGGCTACTTCGGCTACCGCAGCGCCGAGGCGCTCGGCCGGCCGCTTTCGGCGCTGCTCTTCCGCGGCGACGAGGCGCTGGTGCACCGGCTGCTCGCGGAGTCGACGTCGCACTGGGAACTGAAGGCCTGGGCGAAGGACGGCACGGCGCGCCGCGTCGAGCTGGCCCTGGGCGCGGTGCGCGGCGCCGAGGGCCGCATCACGCACTGGGTGGCGGCGTTTTCCGATCGCAGCGAAATCGAGGACCTGCGCGCCGAGCTCGCGGCGCTGAAGAGCCTGGCGTCGGCTCCGTAAGGTCGGCGCCTCAGTCGTCCTTGCGCAGCGACTGGACGAGGTCGACCAGCATCATTACGAGGCCGATGGCGACCACCACGCCGAGCTCGATGTCCTTGAGCTTGTAGACCGGCGGGATCAGGTAGATCACCACCAGCGACACGGCCAGCAGGCCGGCCAGGACTTTGAGAATCATTGGGCTTCTCCCCTTGCTTGGCCGACGAGCCAATTCGCGGTGCGCAGCAGCCGGGCGTCGCCGTGCCGTGGCCCGACCAATTGCACGCCGAGCGGCAGGCCGTTGCCGCCCTGCATCAGCGGCAGGCTGATCGCCGGCATCCCGCATAGGGTCCAGAGCGTGCAGAACGACGGGTCGCCGGTCGCGCCCAGGCCCTTGGGAGCGGTTCCGGGGGCCGCAGGCGTGAGGATGGCGTCGACGTTCTCGAAGATGCCGGCCAGCGCCTCGTTGAGCAGCGGGATGCGCGAGAGCGCGCGCTGGTATTCGAGTGCCGGCACGGCGCGCCCGCGCTCGAGCAGCGCACGCAGTGGCTCGCTCAGCTTGTCGCGCCCCCTCTCCCATTCCAGGTCGAGGTTTGCGGCCATCTCCGCTTCCATCAGCGTGCGGTGCCAGGCGAGCACGTCGCCGGGTAGCGGCAGCTCGAGCTGCTCGACCGCTTCGCCCAGGGATTCGGCGAGCTCGGCAAACGCTTCCTCGGTTTCCTTCTCGACGCGTTCCCAGGCCGGGCCGCGCACGAAGCCCAGGCGCGGCGGCATGGGCGGATCCCCCGCCGCCGTGGCGACGAAGGGCGGGTGGGCGCGCGGCCGCGTATCGGCATCGCGCTCGTCGAATCCGACGATCTGCTCGCCGAGCAGGGCGATGTCCCCGATGCTGCGCGCGAAGAGCCCGACGTGGTCGAGCGCGCGCGACAGCCGCAGCATTCCGCCGCGCGGCACCAGGCCGTGCGTCGGCTTGAAGCCGTACACGCCGCAGAACGAGGCCGGGCGGATGGTCGAGCCGTTGGTCTGGCTGCCCAGGGCGAGCGGCACCATGCCCGCGGCGACCGCGGCCGCCGATCCGCTCGAGGAGCCGCCGGGCGTGTGCTCGGGGTTGTGGGGGTTGCGCGTCTTGCCGGGATGGAAGTAGGCGCACTCCGTGGTGACGGTCTTGCCCATGATCACCGCGCCGGCCTGGCGCAGCATCGCCACCACGGTGGCGTCGTCGTCGGGGGCGCGGCCGGCATGCAGCGGCGTACCGTCTTCGGTCGGCATGTCGGTGGTGTCGATGATGTCCTTGATCCCGACCGGCACGCCGTGCAGCGGGCCGGTCGGTCCGCCCTGGCGGCGCCGATCGTCGAGTTCGCGCGCCTGCCCGAGCACGTGCTCCGGGTCGAGGAACTGCCAGGCCTGCACCTCGGGCTCGGCCTCGCGGATGCGCGTCAGGCAGGCTTCGACCAGCTGCTCGCTGCTGATCGCGCCATCGCGCACGGCGCGGGCGGCGTCGGTCGCGGAAAGCCAGTTGAGCTGCGAAGCGTCCATGCCGTCAGCCGTAGACCGCCTTGGGCAGCCAGAGGGCGATCTCGGGGAAGACATACACGATCACCATGCAGACGACCACGATATACAGGAACGGCATGCAGCCGCGGAAGATCTGCGTCAGCAGCACGGTCTTGGGGGCGACGCCCTTCAGGTAGTACGCCGACATTGCCATCGGCGGCGACAGGAACGCGGTCTGCAGGTTGAGCGCCACCAGGATGCCGAACAGCAGCGGGTCGATGTTGAAGTGAGCGAGCAGCGGCAGGAAGATCGGCACGAAGATGATGATGATCTCGGTCCATTCCAGCGGCCAGCCGAGCAGAAAGATGATGATCTGCGCCGCGATCAGGAACATCACCGAGTTCATGTCGAGGCCGAGCACGAAGCTCTTGATGATGCCCTCGCCGCCGAGGTAGGCGAAGATCGAGGCGAAAGTCGAGGAGCCGACGAACAGCCAGCACACCATCGCCGAGGTGCGGGCGGTCAGGAACACCGCTTCGCGCAGCCCTTGCCAGGTCAGCGCGCGGTAGCCCGCGGCGAGAAGGATCGCGCCGAAAGCGCCGACCGCCGCGGCCTCGGTGGGCGTCGCCAGGCCGAACATGATCGCGCCGAGCACGCTCAGAATGAGCAGCGCCAGCGGGATGAAGGACTTCGACAGCATCAGCAGCATCTGCCCGAAGGTCACGTTGCCCTGCTCCTTGGGCAGCGGCGGCGCGAGCCTGGGCTTGATGATGGCGAGGACGATCACATAGACGATGTACATGGCGGCCAGCAGGAAGCCCGGCAACAAGGCTGCCGCATAGAGCTTTACCACCGAGATGCCGGCCTGGGCGCCGTAGACGATCAGCATGATCGAAGGCGGAATCATGATGCCCAGGCAGCCGCCGGCGCAGAGCACGCCCGAGGCGAGGCGCACGTCGTAGCCCGCCTTGAGCATCTGCGGGAAGGCGAGCAGCCCCATCAGGGTCACCACCGCGCCGACGATGCCGGTGGCGGTCGCGAACAGCGCGCAGGTCAGGAGCGTGGCCACCGCCAGCGCGGCGGGCACCCGCTTGAGCGCGACCTGCAGGCTGAGGAACAGGTTGTCGAGGATGTTGGCGCGCTCGACCATGTACCCCATCAGCAGGAACAGCGGGATGGATACCAGGGCATCGTTGTTGAGAACCGTGAAGGTGTTCTGGGTGAGGAGGTAGAAGACGCGGTTGTCGAAGAAATCCGTTCCGGGCTGGAAGTAGGCGTAGTAGCCGAAGCCCACGCCCAGGGCCATCAGCGTGAAGGCCACCGGGAAGCCGATCATGATGGTGAAGACCAGGATACCCAGCATCACCAGCGCGAGGACCGGATCGCTGATCACGCCACCTCCCCGGCTTCGCGCTTTCTCGCCGTTTCTTCGAGGATCTGCTTCTCCAGCTCCTCCACGTCGTGCAGCCGCGTCGGCCAGTGCCCCTCGCGCAGGCAGACGATGCAGCGCAAGACCTCGGCGAACCCCTGCAGGGCAATCAGCCCGGCGCCGAAGGGGATCATCATCTTCAGCGGCCAGATGGGGATCCCGGCGGGACTGTTGACGCTCACCTCGAGGATGCGCGCCGAGTCGTAGCCGTAGAGCCATCCCGAGTAGATCAGCGCCAGGATGCCAGGGAAGAAGAAGATCACGTAGAGGACCAGCTCCACAACCGCCTGCGTGCGCGGCCGCCAGAGCCGGTAGAACATGTCGGCGCGCACATGCCCGCCGCGCGAGAGCGTGTAGGCGCCGGCCATGTAGAACACGGCGCCATACATCAGATAGCTGAAGTCGAACGCCCAGCTGGTCGGCGCGTTCAGCAGGTAGCGCACGAACACCTCGTAGCAGGTGCCGAGCGTGAGGATGACGATGCACCACGCGAAGGCGTGGCCCACCGTCTTGGAAATCTGGTCGATGCCGAGGATGACCCGGTTCATCGGCGATGCGTCATTCGGTCAAGAAAAATGGGGCGGCACAGCGTGCCGCCCCAGTTCATTGGCGGAGCAATACGGACTTAGGCCGGCAGCTTGGTCTTGAATACGTGCTCGTAGCCGCCCTTGTAGTCCGCGTCGTTGAAGAAGTGGTAGTAGGCGACGCGCTTCGCCCACGCCCGCTGGGACTCGACCACCTTGGCGAAGAACGGGTCCTCCTTCATCAGCTTGGGCGTGATGACGTCCCACGCCTTGAGCTGCTCCGCGAAGATCGACTTCGGCGTGCGGATGACCTTGACCTTGTGCTTGTTGATGAGGTCCTGCAGGTCGCGCGAGTAGTTGTCCATCGCCGTCCAGTAGTTGGACGAGTTGGCGGCTTCCACCCCGTACTGCCAGATCGCCTGCAGGTCCTTGCCCATCGAGTTCCACTTCTTCTTGTTGATGATGATCTCGAAGAACTCCATGGCCTGGTGGTAGCTGCCCATCATGTAGTTCTTGATCACGTCCTGGGCGCCGAAGCGCATGTCGGAGGTCGGGTTGTTGAACTCGAAGCCGTCGATCACGCCCTTCTCGAGCGCCGGGATGATCTCGCCGCCGGGCAGCTGGGTCACCCGCGCGCCCATCTGCTGGAACAAGTCCGCCGCGAGGCCCACGGTGCGGTACTTCAGGCCCTTGATCTGCTTCGCGTCCGTGATCGGCTGCTTGAACCAGCCGAGCGGCTGGGTGGGCATCGGCATGGCGAAGAAGCCGACCACGTCGAGGTTCAGCTTCTGCAGCAGCTCGTTGTACATCTGCAGGCCGCCGCCGCGCATGATCCAAGCCAGCGTCTGGTTCGCATCGGCGCCGGTGATCGGCCCCGAGCCGAACAGCGACGCGACCTTGGACTTGCCGTACCAGTACACCGGCACCGTGTGCCCGGCGTCGAGCACGCCCTTGGACACCGCGTCCATGACCTCGAAGGGCTTGACGACCGCCCCGGCGACCAGGTAGTCGACGCGCAGCCTGCCGCCCGCCATTTCGTTGACGCGCTTGACGAACTCCTCGGCCATCTCGTTGAAGATGTCCTTCGCGCCCCAGGAGCCCTGCATCTTGATGACGATCGGCGACTGGGACTTCGCGATCATCGGGAAGCCGAGCGCGGCGGTCCCGGTCGCGGTGGCGGCTGCGCCCTTGAGGAACTTGCGGCGCGACGCCTGGGGTTTCTCCTGCTTGCTCATTATGGTCTCCTCCTGCTTTTGACTCGATGTGCGCGGACGAACCGCTACCGCGTATAGGGTTGAAGCGCAACGATTCTAACCCCCTGCCAGAGCGCCCCGCAAGGCGACACCACGATGCGAAACGCGCCGGCCACAGGCTCAGGCGGCGATGTATTCCAGCGCGACGGGCGGGATCGTGCCCTGCAGCGCCTGGCCGCGTTTGTCGGTGGGATGCCAGCCGGCGAGCGCCAGCATCACGATAAAGCCGAGGATGTACGCAAGGGTGACGTGCCAGCCGTGCGTCAGCCAGCGGCCGACGGACTTGGCCTCCGGGTACATGTTCGAGAGCGCCACACCGGCA
>CBDDSA010000121.1:0-4159 GCA_965233185.1 uncultured bacterium | reverse complement strand
GAGCGCGGTCGGGCGGAACTGCGGATGGAAGCGTGCGAACCCGTACCAGGCCTCGTCGATGATGACCTTGATGCTGTGCCGGTGGGCGGCCTCGATGATGGGCCTGAGGTCGTAGCGCAGGCCGTCGTAGGTGCACGAGGTAAGGATCAGCGCCTCGGCGTCCGGGTGCTGCTGGATGGCCTTGAGCAGCGTTTTCTTCGGCACCGGGCCGTACAGGCCGTACTTGCGGTTGAGCGCCGAGTCGAGGTAGACCGGGTGGGCGCCCGAGAGCACCACGCCGTGGTGCACGCTCTTGTGGCAGTTGCGGTCCAGCAGCAGCTTCTCGCCCGGGGCGAGCAGCGTCTGGAAAATGACCTTGTTGGCGGTCGAGGTGCCGTTGGTGGCGAAGAAGGTGCGCCGGGCACCGAACGCCTTGGCCGCCATGGCCTGCGCCTCGCCGATCACGCCCTTGGGGTCCATCAGCGAATCGAGCATCGGCACCGATACCGACAGATCGGCGTCGAACACGTGCTCGCCCATGAACTCGTAGAAATCGCTGACCCAGGGGCTGCCGCGCAGCGACTCGCCCGACGAATGCCCGGGCGTGTGCCACTGGTCCTTCGCCATCCATACGTAGTTCTTCAGCGCGTCGTAGAACGGCGTGCGTGCGCGCTCCTGGATCTGGGCGTTCAGGATGCGGTAGATGCCCCGGTAGTCGCGCTCCTCGCGGTAGAAGTAGCCGTCCACCGACTCGGCGAACAGCGCATCCACCACGTCGTCCTCCTTCTCCTGGGCGATCAGGATGTAGACATCGAGCAGGGGCCGAAAGCGCGTGATCCGCTGCACGAGATCCAGCGCCGACATCTGCAGCTGCTTTTTCGAGTCGCTGCCGTTTTTCTTGGACAGCGAGTAAAGCGTGTCGTCGACCAGCACCGCCTGCAGGTCGCCGTCGGCCTCGATGGTGGCGAGCGCCTCCTTCGCGGTAGTGACGCCTGTGAAGCTGATGCCCAGCGGATTATCGAGCGAGCGCGCCGCGGCGTTCAGGCCCTTCACGAACTCGCGAAGGACCAGGTGCTCATCGTTGATGACCAGGATGCGGCAGGAAAGCTTAGGCATGCGCCCGGCTCAGTATAATTTCGCGAGCCGCTGCCTTGCCGCTTCCCGGTGCAGCGTGGGGAGATGCCGCTTACGGGTTACTTGATGGTCTTGAGGGACTGCGCCAGGCGACTCTTGTGACGGTCGCCCGCGTTGCGGTGCAGGATGCCTTTCGCCACTACGCGATCGATGATGCGCTGGGACTCGTGCAGCGCTTTCTCCGCCGCCGCCCGGTCGCCGCCGGCCACCGCCTTCTTCGCGTTCTTGATCGCCGTGCGCACCGTGGTGCGCAGGCTCATGTTGTGCTCGCGGCGCTCGACTGCCTGACGCGCGCGTTTCTGCGCCGATTTGATGTTGGCCATGTACTGGATGTCCTGAAAGGGGCGGGAGTTTAACATGAACGCCCCTGCGCACGCATGAACCTCCTGCGGGCCCTGGCCACGGTGAGCAGCCTGACGATGGTGAGCCGGGTGCTGGGCTACGCCCGCGACTTCCTCATTGCCCGCATCTTCGGCGCCAGCCTGGCGACCGACGCCTTCTTCGTGGCTTTCAAGATCCCCAACCTGCTGCGCCGCATGTTCGCCGAGGGCGCTTTCTCCCAGGCTTTCGTGCCGATCCTGTCCGGCTACAAGCAATCCGGCACCCCGGAGGAGACGCGCTCGCTCATTGACAGCGTCGCCACCCTGCTGTTCCTCGCCCTGGTCGCCACCGCCGCGCTGGGCATCGTGGCCGCGCCGCTCATCGTTTCGGTCACGGCACCGGGCTTCGTCGGCGAGCCGGAGAAGTTCGCGCTGACCGTGCAGCTGCTGCGCATCACCTTTCCCTACATCGTCTTCATCGCGCTGGTGGCGCTCGCCGCCGGCGTGCTCAACACCTGGAGCCGCTTCGCCGTGCCGGCGCTCACCCCCGCGCTGCTCAATGTCTCGTTCATCGTCGGTGCGGCTTTCTTCGCGCACTATTTCGACCCGCCGGTGCTGGTGCTCGCCTGGGCGGTGTTCGCGGGCGGCGTGCTGCAGCTCGCCTTCCAGCTGCCGTTCCTGATCCGGCTGGGGGTGATGCCGCGCTGGCGCCTGAGCTTCTCGCACCCCGGCGTGCGGCGCGTGCTCACGCTCATGGCGCCGGCCGCCTTCGGCGTGTCGGTCAGCCAGGTGTCGCTGCTGATCAACCAGGTGTTCGCCTCGTTCCTGGTCACCGGCAGCGTCTCGTGGCTGTATTACGCGGATCGGCTGATGGAGCTGCCGGCCGGCGTGCTCGGCGTGGCGGTGGGCACCATCCTGCTCCCCAGCCTGTCGAAATACCATGCCGCCGCCAACCAGGAGGAGTACGCGCGGCTGCTCGACTGGGGCTTGCGCATCACGGTGCTGCTCGCCTTGCCCAGCGCCGCCGCGCTCGCCGTGCTGGCGCTGCCGTTCATCGCCACGCTGTTCCACTACGGCCGCTTCAGCGCGCAGGACGCGTGGATGACGCAGCAGGCGCTGATCGCCTACAGCGTCGGCCTGGTCGGCATGATCCTGGTGAAGATCCTCGCGCCCGGCTTCTACGCCCGGCAGAACATCGTGACGCCGGTGAAGATCGGCGTGCTCACGCTGCTCGCCACGCAGGCGATGAACCTCGCCTTCATCGGCCCGCTCAAGCACGCCGGCCTCGCCCTGGCGATCGGGCTGGGCGCCTGCCTCAACGCGGGCCTGCTCTACCGCATGCTGCGCAAGCATCGCATCTTCGCGCCGCAGCCCGGCTGGCCGGTTTTCCTGCTCAAGGTCGCCGCTTCGGTGGCGTTCATGGCGGTGGTGCTGTTCACCACCATGGGCGAGCCCGGCTGGTGGCTCGGCGCGACCTGGCGCCTGAAAGTGCCGGCGGTCATCGGGCTGGTCGCCCTGGGCGCCGCCGTCTATGGCGTCTGCCTGCTGGCCTTCGGCTTCCGGCCGCGCGATTTCGCGCGCCGCTCCGCCCCCTGAAGGGAGATCCCATGCAGAAGCTTTCCTTCAAGCAGGTCGATGTGTTCACCGACAAGCCGTTCTTCGGCAATCCGGTCGCGGTGGTGATCGGCGCCGAAGGGCTCGACACGCCGCAGATGCAGCGCATCGCCGGCTGGACCAACCTGTCGGAGACCACCTTCCTGCTGAAAAGCGACCTCGCGGACTATCGCCTGCGCATCTTCACCCCGCGCCAGGAGCTGCCCTTCGCCGGGCACCCGACCATCGGCAGCGCGCACGCCGCGCTCGAATCGGGATTCGTGGCCCGCAAGGCCGCGCTCACGCAGGAGTGCAGCGCCGGCCTCATCGAGCTCGCCGTCGAGCGGGCGGGCATCTTCCTGCGCGGGCCGCAGGCCAAGGTGAGCGACGTGCGCAGGACCCTGCCGTTCGCCTCGAAGCTGCTGCGCATCGACCTCGGCCCGGTGTGGGTGGTGGGCGAAGTGGCCGACGCGCGCAAGCTCGCCGCGCTCGAGCCCGACATGGCCGCGCTCGCGCTGTTCTCGCTCGACCACGAGGCCACCGGGGTCACGCTGTTCGCGCCGTCGGACGACAGCGAGACCGCGATCCACGTGCGCTCCTTCGCCCCTGCGCACGGCATTCCCGAGGACCCGGTATGCGGCAGCGGCAACCTGAGCGTCGCCGCGTATTTGCGCCAGACCAACCAGGCCAGGCGCTTCGGCGAGCGCTATGTCGCCCGCCAGGGCATGCAGCTCGGCCGCGACGGCCGCGTCTCGGTGCGCATCGAGGCCGACGCCATCCGCATCGGCGGGCATGCGGTCACCTGTGTCGAGGGAAAAATCACTGCCGCCTAGGATCGGATTCCCGTATGCGGCGATAGACGTCATTAATCCCCGGGATCGGACATCGGGAGCATGCAAGGCCGGACTTTCGCCGCTTACAATTAGGCGAATCGAAGCGTCAGCCGAATCGAAGCGTCAGCGCGAATCGAAGCGCACAGCGAGGAGAATCGACATGGAACACGAGAAACCCGTAGTGGACGCATACCGCCGCAGGCTGCTCGCAGCAAGCGCGGGCGGTGCGGCCGCAAGCCTCGCCGGCTTCAGCCCGGCAAGCCTCGCCCAGGGCGCCGCCAAGCCGCTGCCGGCCTTTGC
>CBDDSA010000120.1:0-3963 GCA_965233185.1 uncultured bacterium | reverse complement strand
GGATCCGGCGCGCGCCTCGTGCTGCGCCTGCCGGCCGTGCCCGAGCCCGAGCCCGGGCGCGAGCGGCCGGCGCCGCCCATGCCGCGCCCGGCACGCCAGGCGCGCGTGCTGCTCGTCGAGGACAACGACGATGCGCGCGTGATGCTGCAGCGGATCTTGCAGGCGCACGGCCACCTGGTAAGCGCGGCGCGCGACGCGCGCGCCGGGCTGGAAGCCGCGGCCGCCGGCTCGCCCAGCGTCGCCGTCGTGGACATCGGCCTGCCAGGCATGGACGGCTACGAGTTCGCGCGCGCAATGCGCGAGCGGCTCGGCCAGGGGGTGCGGCTGATCGCGGTCACCGGCTACGGCAGCGAGGACCATCGGCAGCGCGCCGCGGAAGCCGGCTTCGACGCGCATCTCACGAAGCCCGTGGACATCGACCGCCTGCTCGGCCTGATTGCCGAGACGTAATTCGGGGTCAGGGTCGTAATTCAAGGATGCGCAGAGCGCTTCGGCGAATTACGACCCTGACCCCGAATTATTACGCGTCGTACGGGTGGCGCGTAACGATGGTCTCTTCGCGGTCGGGGCCGGTGGAAATGAGGTCCACCGGCACCGCGCACAGCTCTTCGATGCGCTGCAGATAGGCGCGCGCCGCCTTGGGCAGGCCCTTGTAGGTTTTCACGCCCACGGTGCTTTCCTGCCAGCCCGGCAGCTCCTCGTATACCGGCACGCAGCGCTCGAGCTCCTCGGCGCCCACCGGGAGGATGTCGCTCATGCGGCCCTCGACCTCGTAGCCCACGCAGATCTTCACCGCCTCGACGCCGTCGAGCACGTCGAGCTTGGTGATGCACAGGCCCGAGACGCCGTTGAGCTGGATCGAGCGCTTGAGCGCCGCCGCGTCGAACCAGCCGGTGCGCCGCGGCCGCCCGGTGGTGGCGCCGAACTCCTGGCCGCGCTGGCGCAGCAGCTCGCCCACGCCGTCGGACAGCTCGGTGGGGAAAGGCCCGCTGCCCACGCGCGTGCTATAGGCCTTGGTGATGCCCAGGACGTAGTGCAGGTGCATGGGACCGATGCCGGCGCCAGCCGCCGCCGCCCCGGCAACGCAGTTCGACGAGGTGACGAACGGATAGGTGCCGTGGTCGATGTCGAGCAGGCTGCCCTGCGCGCCCTCGAACAGCAGGTTCTTGCCGGCGCGATTGGCCTCGTAGAGCCCGCGCGGGATATCCGCGACCAGCGGCGCGAGCCGGGGCGCGAAGGCGAGCGCCTCGTCCAGGGTCTTCTGGAAATCGACGCGCGGCTGCTTGTAGTAGTTGGCCAGGACGAAATTGTGGAAGTCGAGGATCTCGGTGAGCTTCTCGGCAAAGCGCACCGGCTTGAACAGGTCCTGCAGCCGGATGGCGCGCCGCGCCACCTTGTCCTCGTAGGCCGGGCCGATGCCGCGTCCGGTGGTGCCGATTTTCTGCGCGCCTTTGGCCGCCTCGCGCGCGAGGTCGAGCGCGGCATGGTAGGGCAGGATGAGCGGGCAGGCCTCGGACACGCGCAGGCGCGCCGCCACCGGCACCCCGGCGGCCTCCAGCTCGTCCATCTCCTGGACCAGCGCCTGCGGCGAGAGCACCACGCCGTTGCCGATGTAGCAGTCCACGCCGCCGCGCAGGATCCCGGAGGGGATGAGGTGCAGCACCGTCTTCTTGCCCGCGATCACCAGCGTGTGGCCCGCGTTGTGGCCGCCCTGGAAGCGCACCACGCCTTGCGCGCGATCGGTGAGCCAGTCGACGATCTTGCCCTTGCCTTCGTCGCCCCACTGCGTGCCGATGACCACGACGTTGCGCGCGCTCATGCTGCGGCTCCGGCAAGACTTCTTAGATCTATCGAAAAGCCCGTAGCAGGACGAGCACGTCCAAAAGCTTTGCCGACTTCATCGTAACGACCGCCGCGCCCCACCGCCCCAGTTACGCCGTCGCAGTAGGAGTCGAATACCACGCCGGAGTGGTAGTGGTAGCCGCGCAGCTCGGCGAGGTCGAAGCCCGCCGGTATGCGGCAGGCGGCAGCCAGCTTGCGCAGCGTGCCGAGCGCGCGCGTGAGCTCGGGGAGCTTGGGCAGCTTCTTCTCGGCGAGCTCGAGCACTTCGGCGCCGCCGTAAAGCTCGGGCAGCAGCAGCAGCGCATCCCTGGTTTTGGACTCGATTCCCTTGGTGAGCTCCCTGAGCGCGGGAATATCCTTTTTTTGCAGGGCCTCGAACAGCGCCGCTTCCGCTTCGCCGCCGATGCCGGCCGAGTGCGCGATCGCGCGGAACACCGCCACGTGGCCGATGTCGACGCGCGCGCTGCGCACGCCGGCGATCTCGAGCGCGTGGCACAGCAGCTGCAGCATCTCGACGTCGGCGCCGACCTCGGCGTCGCCGTACAGCTCGGCGCCGATCTGGATCGGCTCGCGCGTGCCCGACGAGCCGGCCGGCCGCGTATGCAGCACGCTGCCGCAGTAGCAAAGGCGCGTGACGGCGTTGCGGTTCAGCAAGTGCGCGTCGATGCGCGCCACCTGCGGCGTAATGTCGGCGCGCAGCCCCATCATGCGCCCCGACAGCTGGTCCACTACCTTGAAGGTGCGCAGCTCCAGGTCGAGGCCGGTGCCGGTGAGCAGCGAGTCGGTGTACTCGAGCAGCGGCGGCATCACCAGCTCGTAGTGCTTGGCGAAAAAAAGATCCAGCACCTTTCTTCGCAGCGACTCTATCCTCATCGCCTCGGCGGGAAGGATGTCCTCGATGTACTCAGGAAGGAGCCACTTCAGGGCAGCACCCGCTTCATGAGCGCACCCAGGCGAGAATCAGCAGCCCGACGATCATCGACGACAGGCCGACGAAGCGGATCTGGCCGTCGCTCATCTGCGTGATGCGGCGGAACGTGTCGCGCCAGAGGTTAGGCGCGAGGAAGGGCAGCACCCCCTCGAGGATCAGCATCAAGGCGAGCGCCATGATCAGGGTCGTGCCCATGGCTCATCGTCTCGGTGCGACGTCCTTGCCCAGCGAGTCCCTGAAGTAGCGCAGGAAGTCGGAATTCGGCTCCACCAGCAGGAGGTCGTTGCGGCCGCGGAAGGTGTTCCGGTAGGCCTCCATGCTGCGGTAGAAGGAAAAGAACTCCGGGTTCTGGTTGAAGGCGGCGGCGTAGATGGCCGCGGCCTTGGCATCGCCCTCGCCGCGCACGCGCTGCGCGTCGCGGTAGGCCTCGGCGAGCAGCACCTCGCGCTGCCGGTCGGCGTCGGCGCGGATCTTCTCGGCGTCGGCCGCGCCGGTCGAGCGCTGCTCGTTGGCGATGCGCTTGCGCTCGGCTTCCATGCGGCGGTACACCGACTCGCTCACGTCTGCCGGCAGGTCGACGCGCTTCAGGCGCACGTCCACCACGCCCACGCCGATGCGCTTCAGGTCCTCGTCGACCTTGCTGCGCACCTGGCTCATGATCTGCTCGCGCTCGCCCGACACCACCTCGTGCAGCGTGCGCACGCCGAACTCGTCGCGCAGCGCGCCCGACACCGTCTGGCGGATGCGCGTGGCGGCGCGGAACTCGTCGCCCTCCACGCTGACGTAGTACTGCTGCACGTCGTTGATGCGCCACTTGACGAACGAGTCCACCAGCACCGGCCGGTTGCCCTGGGTGAGAAAGCGCAGCGGCTCGGTGTCGTCGTACGTCAGGATGCGCATGTCGTAGTGCCGCACGTTCTGCAGCATCGGCCACTTGAAGTGCAGGCCGGGCTGCTGCACCACTTTCTTGATCTCGCCGAGCTGGAACACGATGGCGTTCTGCCGCTGGTCGACGGTGAACAGGGTGCTGGAGACGATCAGCGCCAGCACTACCAGCAGGGCGAGAACCGGGCCGATGGCTCTCATCGGTCACCCCGCTCGCGGTTGCGCAGCGTGTCGCGTGCGCGCGGGCCGGCGTCGGGCGGCGGCTCCGCCGGCACCGCGCGCGGCGTCGCGCCGCCTTCGCCGCC
>CBDDSA010000119.1:0-3300 GCA_965233185.1 uncultured bacterium | reverse complement strand
GCCCGTGCGCAGGCCCGCGCCTCGCGTCGTGCGGCCCGCCGCTGCGGCGCCGCTCGCTCCGCTGCCCACCGCCACGGTCTCCAGCCGGCCGGCGCCCGCGCCGCAGATCCACCCGAAAGTGCAGACCGCCTACGCCGCGTACCTGAAAGGCGACCTCGCGGCGGCGCACGCGGATTACCAGGAGGCCTTGCGCGACCAACCGGCCAACCGCGATGCGCTGCTCGGCCTCGCGGCGATCGAGGCGCGCACCGGGCGCCTGGAATCGGCGGAAGCGACTTACCTGCGGCTGCTGCAGCTCGACCCCGCCGACGCGCACGCCCAGGCCGGTCTCATCGCGCTGCGCGCCCACCGCCTCGACCCGCTCGCCACCGAGAGCCGGGTGAAAAGCATGATGGCGGCCGACCCGCAGGCCAAGGTGCTGCACTTCACGCTGGGCAACCAGCTCGCGCAGCAGGCGCGCTGGGAGGAGGCGCAGCAGGAGTATTTCAAGGCCTTCACGGCGAACCCGGACAACCCCGACATCGCCTACAACCTGGCGGTGAGCCTGGACCACCTGCGCCAGCGCAAGCTGGCGCTGGAGTATTACCAGCGCGCCGTGGCCTTGGCCCAGGGCCGCAGCGCGAGCTTCAGCATCGCCGCCGCCCGCGAGCGCGCGGCCGTCCTGGAAAAATGAACTCGCCCGCCAATCCGCAGGCCAAGCGCCACATCGGCCAGATCCTCATCGACCAGGGGATCCTGACCGAGGACCAGCTGCGCATCGCGCTGCTCGAGCAGACCAAGTCGCACGTGCCGGTGGGGCGCCTGCTGGTGCAGCTGGGCTTCGTGTCGGAAGCGACGCTGCGCGACGCGCTATCCGAGAAGCTGGGCATGCAGTCGGTCGACCTCGCGCACATCATCGTCGACGCCGCCGCGCTCAAGCTTCTGCCTCGGGAGATCGCGCGCCGCTACCGCGTCTTTCCCGTGGCCCTCGACCGCCAGCAGAAGAAGCTCATCGTGGCGCTCGCCGACACGAACAACATCGCCGCGATCGATCAGCTGCGCGCCCACCTGAAAGGCGAGCTGGAGATCGAGCTGCGCCTGTCGGGCGACTCGGAGATCGAGCGTGCCATCGAGCACTACTACGGGCACGAGTTCTCCATCGACGGCATCCTGCGCGAGATCGAGACCGGCGAGGTCGATTACACCACCATCGGTGAAGGCGACGAATACTCGCAGCCCGTGGTGCGTCTGATCTCGGCCCTGCTGGCCGACGCCGTCGAAAGAGCGGCGTCGGACATCCACTTCGAGCCCGAGCAGAATTTCCTGCGCATCCGCTACCGCATCGACGGCGTGCTGCGCCAGATCCGCAGCCTGCACAAGACGTACTGGCCCGCGATGGCGGTGCGCCTCAAGGTGATGGCCAAGATGAACATCGCCGAGACGCGTGCGCCGCAGGACGGCCGCATCTCGGCCACCATGGCGGGCCGCCAGGTGGATTTCCGCGTCGCCAGCCTGCCGACCACCCATGGCGAGAACCTGGTGCTGCGGATTCTCGACCGGCAAAAAGGCATCGTGCCGCTCGACAAGCTGGGGCTGGAAGAAGGCCAGCTCGAGCTGCTCAAGCGCATGATCGCGCGCCCCGAAGGCATCATCCTGGTGACCGGCCCCACCGGCAGCGGCAAGACCACCACGCTGTACTCGATCCTGAACCACATCAACTCGGACGGCGTCAACGTCATGACGCTGGAGGACCCGGTCGAGTACCCGATGACGCTAATCCGGCAGACCTCGGTGGCCGAGGCCGCCAAGCTCGACTTCGCCAACGGCATCCGCGCGATGATGCGCCAGGACCCGGACGTCATCCTGGTGGGCGAGATCCGCGACCAGGACACCGCGGAGATGGCGTTTCGTGCGGCGATGACCGGCCACCAGGTTTACTCGACGCTGCATACCAACTCGGCGGTGGGCGCGTTCCCGCGCCTGCTCGACATCGGCATCGTGCCCGACATCCTCTCGGGCAACATCATCGGCATCCTCGCCCAGCGCCTGGTGCGCAAGCTGTGCCGCACCTGCCGCCAGGCCTACGACCCGGAGGTGAAGGAGCGGCGCCTGCTCGGTCTCACGCCGACGGAAAACGCCTCGATCTGGCGCTCCGTCGGATGCGAGCAGTGCGACTACCAGGGCTACCGCGGCCGCCAGAGCATCCTCGAGCTGCTGAAGATCGACGGCGGCATCGACGAGCTGGTGGCGCGGCGCGCCACGGCGCGCGAGATCCTCACCGCGGCGCGCGCCAAGGGGTTCAAGACGCTCGCCGACGACGGCGTGCGCCTGGTCAAGGCGGGCACCACCAGCCTCGACGAGGTGATGCGCGTGGTCGATCTCACCGACCGCATGGCGTAGCCATGCCCCTGTTCAGCTACAAGGCGGTCGATGCGCAGGGCAAAAACGTGCTGGGGCGCGTCGAGGCGGTCAACCTGTTCGACCTGGAGCAGCGCCTGGCGCGCATGGGGCTCGACCTGGTGGTGGGCGCGCAGAGCTCGCAGCGCTCGCGCCTGCTCGCCGGGCGGCGCATCCCGCGCCAGGACCTCATCAATTTCTGCTTTCACCTCGAGCAGCTCACGAGCGCCGGAGTGCCGGTGATCGAGGGCCTGGCCGACCTGCGCGAAAGCGTCGACAACCCCCGCTTTCGCGAAGTGGTGTCGGGTCTGGTCGAATCGATCGAAGGCGGCAAGAACCTGTCGGGCGCGCTCGCCGAGTTCCCGGAGGTCTTCAGCAAGGTATTCATCAGCCTGGTGCGCTCGGGCGAGCAGACCGGCAGGCTGCCCGAGGTGCTGAAAAGCCTGAGCGAGTCGCTGAAGTGGGAGGACGAGCTCGCCGCGCAGACCAAGAAGCTGATGATGTATCCGGCTTTCGTCGGCAGCATCGTCCTGCTGGTGACGTTCTTCCTGATGATCTACCTCGTGCCGCAGATGACCGGGTTCATCCGCAACATGGGGCAGGACATTCCGCTTCAGACCCGCATCCTGATGGCGGTGTCGGCCTTCGTCGTGGACTACTGGTGGGCGCTGCTTGCCCTGCCGTTCGTCGCCTGGGCCGGCCTCAAGTACGCGATGAAGCGCAATCCGGCGGTCGAGTACGCGGTCGACCGCTACAAGCTCAACCTGCCGATGATCGGACCGATCCTGCGCAAGATCATCCTGTCGCGCTTCGCCTCGAGCTTCGCCATGATGTATTCCTCCGGCATCACGGTGCTCGACGCCATCCGCAGCTGCGAGGAGATCATGGGCAACAAGCCGCTGGAGAACGCGCTGCGCAGCGCCG
>CBDDSA010000118.1:0-27466 GCA_965233185.1 uncultured bacterium | reverse complement strand
CGCGCGCTCGGTCTCGGCCAGGCGCGTCTGGTCCTTGCGCGACAGGAGCAGCGTGTCGCCGGCGCGGTAGGTGATGCTCTGCGCGTCGGCGTAGTCGTTGACCGGCGGCGTATCGAGCAGGATCACGTCGTACTCGGCCTGCGCGCGGCCGAGCAGCGCGGCGAAGGTGCCGCGCGACAGCAGCTCGAGCGGATTCGGCGGCAGCGGGCCCGCCGGCATCACCGACAGGCCGGTGATGCCGGTGACCGGGGCGGCGGCCGACAGGTCGGCGCGGCCCGACAGCACCGACGACAGGCCGAAGCGGTCCGGAATGTTGAAGATGCTCTGCTGGCGCGGCGCCCGGAAGTCCGCGTCGACCAGCAGCGTGCGCTGGCCGAGCTGCGAGAAGGTCACCGCGAGGTTGGCGGCGACGAAGCTGCGGCCCTCGCGCGCCCCGGGGCTGGTGATCGCGAGCGTGCGCCGGCCGGCCTCCGGGTTATACCAGCGGATGAGCAGCTGGGTGCGCACCGCGCGCAGCTCCTCGACCACCGGGTGGAACGGGTCCCAGGCGGCGATCAGCTCCTTGCTCACGCCGTCGGGCCCGGACACGAGGTACGGGAACTCGTACTGCTTGGCGAGCGCCTGGCGCAGGTCGCTGTCGGTAATCAGGTTTAGCTCGATCGCTGCCTCGCCGAAGCGCCAGCCCAGCTCGCGCTGGCGCGCGAGCACCTGCTCGGCGTCGGAGGCGGTCAGCTTGCCTTCGTCCATCAGGATGGCGCCGATGTGGCGCCCGGTACCCGCGGCTGCCCGCGGCGCGCCTTCCAGCGGCAGAACGTTGTCGGTGCTCTTCGGTAGCATGGTCGTCTCACTCACCAGGGATGGGGAAGGGCGCGGGTAGCGCGGGCGGGCGCCGGCAGCAGCCGGCCGCCCGAAGGCTGCCAGCGCGACAGACGACCGAGGGAAGGCACGGCAAGGCGCGACTCGAGGTCGGCACGCGAGCGCACGCGGCGGTCGAGCGACTCGAGCACGTACACCACCGCGGCCGCGAGCAGCAGTCCGATGAGCACCGCCAGGCCGCTGATCAGGCCGATCTTCGGGTGCGCGGGCTTCAGCGGCTCGGTGGCCGGCGAGAGCATCGCCACGTTGGTGGTGGTAGCGTGGCTGTCGATCTTGTTCACCGTGTAGCGGGCGAGCACCGCGTCGTACGCGCGCTGCGCGTTCTCCACGTCGCGCGCCATTACCGACATCACCGCGCGGTGGTCCTTCATCGAGTGGATGCGCGCGTTGGCGTCGGCAACTGCCTTTTTCAGCTCCTCCTCGCGCTGGCGCGCCTGCTGCGCCGCCGCGCCCAGCGAGGACACCACCTTCTTCATCTCGCCGCTGAGCCGGGCGCGCTGCGCCTTCACGTCGGCGTCCAGGCGCTGGTACACGGGATGGTTGGGGCCCAGGTCCACCGCTGCGGCGTTGAACGCCGTTTCGGCGCGCGCCAGGATAAGGCGCGCCTCGGAGATCGGGCCGCTCGCCATGATCTCGGCCATGGCGTCGGGCGTGCCGCTGGCGGCCACCTCCTGCGCCTGCTTGTAGCGGATCTGCGCCTCCTGGCTGGCGTTGCGCGCGGCGGCGTAGGCGCTCATCAGCTCGGCCAGGCGCGAGCTGTCGACGTCCAGGCGCTCGTCGGCGTAGGTGATGCCCTTGGACTTCTGGTAGGCGGCGAGCTTGCCCTGGGCCTCGTTCACCTGCTGGCGCATGCCGGCGAGCTGTTTGTCGAACCATTCCGCGGCCTCGCGGGTGGGCTCGGTGCGCAGCGCGAGCGTGGTGTCGAGGTAGGCCTTGGCGAAGGCGTTGGCCACCGCCGCGGCCTCGCGCGGCTGGCTCGACGAATAAGTGATGCTGAGCACGTTGCTGCCCGGCACGTCGGCCACCACGCGGTCGAGCAGCCCCGCCGCGATCCAGTCCTCCAGCGTGCCGGCGCCGCCGGTCGCCTCCTCCCAGGCCTCCCGCACCCCCGGCATCTGAGCGATCTTCAGATCGCGCGCCACCTGCTTGGCGACGCGCTGCGACTTGATGAGGTCGATCTGCGTAGCGATGTAGCCGGCGCGCTCGCGGCCGGTCATGCGCGTGCGCTCCATGGTCTGCTCGTCGCGCGCGTCGATCAGCAGCGTGGAGGTGGCCACGTATTTCTTGGGCACGATGAAGGCCACCGCGACCGCGGTGACGATCACCGCGGCGAGCACCATCACGAATGCCTTGCGCCGCGCGCGCAGCGCCAGCATGAATTGGTTCAGGTCCATTGAGCTTGCCCTTCCCTTAGAAAATCGATTCTCTGACGTAGATCACGTCGTCGGCCTTCACCGGGTCCATCAAGGTGGTGTCGGTCTCGACGAACTTGCCCTTGGCGTCCGGGCGGCGCAGCTTCAGGCGCCGGTCGCTGCCGCGCGGCGTGATGCCGCCGCCGGCGGCGATCGCCTGCATCACGGTCATGTTCGGCTCGAGGCGGTAGGCGCCGGAGCGCGTCACCTCGCCGTAGATATAGAACACCGGCGCGCGGTCGACGTGGATGGTGTCGCCGTTCTTCAGGTAGATGCCCTTGGCGATCATCGGCAGCTTCTGCGACTTGCCGTCGCGCACCAGCGTGACGTAGTCCGCACCCTCGGCCGACACGCCGCCCGCCGCCGCGATCACGTCGGCGAGCTGCGAGCTGGTGTCGTCCAGCGGGTAGCGTCCCGGGCGCGCCACCATGCCAAGCACGTTCACCTGGCGGCTGCGCACGGTGGTCACCGCCACGCTCACCTGCGGATTCTTGAGGTACTTGCCGCTCTTCAGCTCGGCGGCAATGTGCTTGCCCGCCTCGGTGGAGCTCAGGCCCGCGACTTTCACTTCCCCCACCAGCGGCATGCTTATCGTGCCCCGTTCCGTGACGCGTGCCTCGGTGGTGAGATCGGGCTGCTGGAACACGGTGACGCGCAGCGCGTCGCCCACGCCCAGCTTGTCCGCCGGCTGGGCCCACGCCGGAAGTGCTGCTGCCAACAGGAAAAACGCCAATGCAATCAGTTTCATCTCTACCTCGCTGTAAAGTCCCCGACGTATTCGATCCTCGCGCTGCTGCGCAGGCGCTTGGCCTCCGCGGCGGCGATCTCCAGCCGCTTGCGTCCGGCGAGAAACCGCTCGATCACCGGCGCGGCCTGCTTCTCGCCGAGCGGCGCTTCCGCGGCGCTCACCAGCTGCACCACCGACGCCCCGGAAGGAGCGACGAACACCGCGATCTCGCCCGGCTGCATGCGCGCGAGCTGCGGCAGGTAGCGCAGCGGCAACAGCTCGGCAGGTTGCGTCAGGCCGATCTCGGTGAACTTGAGGTTGCGCGCGCGCAGCCAGGCCGCCAGGTGCTCGAGCTGCGGCGTGCGCGCCGCCTCGGCGCGCAGCGCTTCAAGCATCTCGCCCGGCAGCGATACCGCCAGCTCCTGCAGGCGATACACGCGCCGCTCGGAAAACAGGGCCGCGTTCTCGGCATAGAAGCGGCGCACCTCCTCGGGCGTAGCCTGCGCCGCGGCGCCCGCGTGGCGCTCGATCCACGCCTGCGCCAGCACCTGGCGGCGCGCGTGCTCGATCGACAGCGCCACCTGCGGGTCGCGCTCCAGGCCGGCCTCCAGCGCCTTCTGCACCAAGAGCTCGCCGTCGATCACGCTCTCCAGCGCCTGCGGGCTCGCTGCATGCAGCGCGGAGATTTCCACGCCGTTCACGCGCGCCACCACCTGGCCGGCGCGCGTCGCCTCGGCCGGCTGGCAGCCGGCGACGAACACCGCGAGCAGGGCAAGCACGGCTCTCATCTAGAAGGAGTACCCCAGACGCCGCCTCGCTACCCAGCCGGCGAGCGCGAGGCCCGCGAGCAGCAGCATCCAGCCGCGCGGCTCGGGCAGGCGCATCACCGAGAACTGCAGCTCGGCGGGCGGCGCCGGCTGCACCGCGGCGACGCGAATGGGCAGCTCCGCCGTCGGCGCCTCGGGCATCGGCGCCCCGCCCACCGTGAGGCGGTAGATGTCCGCGAACGAGTACAGCGCCGGGTGCGCGGGCATCGCCGGGTGCGCCGACTCCTGGAAGCTCGCGCTGGCCGCGGCGTGCGCTGCGGCAAACGAAATGGCGACGGCGATGAGGATCTTCATGGGCGTCATGCATCCTAGAAGGCTCCCATGACAGCGCAGACCCCCCGCCCTCCCCCCGCGATGCCCCATACGGACTACCCCACCCATGGGGCGACCCGCCAATCGGGGTCAGGGAAAGGGGACAGGCAATTGAACCTGTCCCCGTCGCTGATCAACGTCAACCAAGGGAGGGGGATTGCCGTTGTTTGCCGCTATGGCACGGCAAGCCCGATTCATAGTCCCCGGCATTGCGGTGCACGTGATGCAACGCGGAAACAACCGCGGCACGTGCTTCCGTACCGCGAGTGATTACCTCGTCTACCTCTCGTTCCTGCGAGTGCTGTCGGTAAAGTTCGAGTGCGCGCTGCATGCCTACTGCCTGATGCCCAACCACATTCACCTATTGATGACCCCGTCCATCGCGCAAGCCTGCGGGGGCATGATGCGAGAGCTGGGACAACGGTACGCGCGCTACTTCAACCGGCGCTACGCGCGCACAGGAACGCTGTGGGAAGGTCGATTCCGTTCCTGCGTTACCGACTCGGCTCGCTACGTACTCGCCTGCTATCGCTATATCGAACTAAACCCGGTGCGAGCGGGACTTGTCGTGCGTCCCGACGCGTATGAGTGGTCAAGCCACACCGTGAATATCGGGCGACGGATGAACCTGTTCCTGTCTGCACATCCTGAGTTCGATGCACTCGGCACGACCGATCAGGCGAGGATCCAGGCTTATGCTGAATTGATCGAGCAGGCGCTCGATCCGGCGATGGTTGGAGCTATCCGCAAAGCTACGAATTCGGGCCAGCGACTGGGGACAGAGCATTTACCCTGACCCCAGAACCCGTCCCCTTTCCCTGACCCCGATTAGGGGTTGAGGATACGCAGCTCGAGGGCCTTGCCGATGGCCTGGGTGCGGTTCACGACGTTGAGCTTGCGCAGGATTTTCTGCACGTGGTTCTTGACGGTGAGCGGGCTGATCTTGAGGATGGCGCCGATCTCGAAGTTGCTCTTGCCGAGATAGATCCACTTCAGGATGTCGAGCTCGCGCACGGTGAGCACGCTCTGCCCGAGCGACTTGTCGGCGCCGTTGCTGCCTTCGGCGCGCCGCTGCAGCTGGGTGCGCACCCACGCCGCGTGCAGCGAAGGAGCGAGGATCTGCGCGAGGTATGCCTGGCGGGCGCCGACGCTGCCGGGGCGGCAGGCGAAAGTGAACAGGCCGAGCGCGCGGCCGTCGGCGTCGTGCACGCCGTGCACCATGAGCTGGGTCGCGCCGAGGCGCTCGAGCTCACGGCTGAAAGCGCCGTTGGGTAGCGGACCCGCATTTGCTCCCGCGCCCACGTCGAACACCACCGGCTGGTAGCGGCGCTCTTCCCATGCCTTGAGGAAGGCGGGCGCCACCGCGGTGTCGCGCAAAAACATGTCGCTGAACAGAGCCGGGTCGGGCGTGGTCATGGAGAAGCCGTCGGCGCGGAAAGCCGGCGGCTTGCCCAGGCACAGGGTGCAGATCAGCAGCTCGTGGCGGATCAGGCTCTGCAGCAGCCCCTGCGTCCAGCTGAAGAAATGCGCGCGCGCATGCACGCGCAGCGCCGCGTCGAGGTTCAGCACGATCGATTCGATCTGCAGGAAATCGGTGGCCGCCGAGCGTGCGTCACCGTTTCCGCCGTCATGCGGCATCGGCAGCGGCTGCCCGGGGGCAGCGATGGTGTGGGTGACGCTGTGGGTCACCGGTTGATCAGCGGTAGGTAGTGGCATGATGGTTCGCAATATAGAGGAGTGAGATACGCATCCGTTAGGCGGGTGCGCGCCAGAAAAGCTAGTCCGGTGAGCCTACTGGGAGGGGCGCGGTGCCACGCAATGGCTGAACCTGCGTGCCCTACCCTGCCTTGGCCTTGCATTCGAGCCGAGACAGCCATTCGCAGATGCTGCGCACCCCGCCCGGACCGGGCGCGCTGGTGCAGTCGGCGATCGATCCGCTGGTGGCGACCGCCACGCTGGGCGTGGCGGTAACGTTCTTCGGCGGCACCTTCGACGGCGCCTGCCTGATCCTCGCCCTGCTGGTGTTCGCGATGACCTTCCCGGGGAGCCTCGCGCGCGAGGAGGTCGGCAGCGCCGGCGAGCTCGCGCTGGACATCGCCACCGGCTGGCTGGCGATCGTGACGCTGCTCCTGTTCCTGGGCTGGGCCTCGCGCACCCTCGCCGTGTTCGACCCGCGCGTGATCCTCGCCTGGGCGCTCGCCACGCCGGCGGCGCTGTTCGCCGCGCACCGGCTGCTGCCGGTGGTGTGGCCGCGCCTCTTGGCCGCCGAAGGTCTGCAGAAGACCGCGGTGATCGCCGGGGCGAACGACCTCGGGCGCAAGCTCGCCGCCAAGCTGCGCGACCACCCGATGCTCGGCCAGCGCTTCGCCGGCTACTTCGACGACCGCGACGCCGGCCGCATTCCCGCGGTGGCGCCGCGCGACAACCTGGGCTCGCTCGCCGCGCTGGCCGACTACGCGCGCACCCACCCGGTGGACGTGATCTACATCGCGCTGCCCATGGCCTCGCAGCCGCGCATCCTCAAGCTGCTCGAGGACCTGCGCGACACCACCGCCTCGATCTACTTTGTGCCCGACATCTTCGTCTCCGACCTGATCCAGGCGCGCGTCGACTCGATCGGCGGCCTGCCGGTGGTGGCGGTGTGCGAGTCGCCCTTCACCGGGGTAAACGGGGTGGTGAAGCGCGCGAGCGACGTGCTGTTCAGCCTGGCCATCCTGGCGCTCATCTCGCCGCTGATGCTGGCGATCGCCGCCGGCGTGAAGCTGTCCTCGCCCGGCCCGGTGCTGTTCAAGCAGCGCCGCTACGGCCTGGACGGCAAGCGCATCGTGGTCTACAAGTTTCGCACCATGACGGTGGCCGAGGACGGCGACGTGGTGCAGCAGGCCACCAAAAACGACAGCCGGGTGACGCGCTTCGGCGCCTTCCTGCGCCGCACCTCGCTCGACGAGCTGCCGCAGTTCATCAACGTGCTGCAGGGCCGCATGAGCGTGGTCGGCCCGCGGCCGCACGCGGTGGCGCACAACGAGATGTACCGCAAGCTGATCCGCGGCTACATGATCCGCCACAAGGTGAAGCCCGGCATCACCGGCTTCGCCCAGGTCAACGGCTGGCGCGGCGAGACCGAGACGGTCGACAAGATGAAGGCGCGCATCGAGTACGACCTGCAGTACCTGCGCAACTGGTCGCTGCTGCTCGACCTGCAGATCATCCTCAAGACCGTGGTGGTGGTGCTGCAGAAAGAAAATGCCTATTGAGCTCGCGCCCGAGGCGGCGCGGTACGCCGCCTTCTCGCTGCTCACGCTGCTCCTGTGGCGGGCGAGCGGCATGCCGCGCTTCGCCGTAGGCGCGGCGCTCACCTTCGGCGCCATCGACGCCCTGCGCCCGGCGGCCGACGCCGCGGACTTTCTCGCCGGCATGGGCGGCGTGCTCGCCACCGCCGGCCTGCTTCTCATGCAAAGGAAACGTGTATGTGTGGAATCGTCGCCGCGGTAGCGCAGCGCAACGTCGTGCCGATCCTGATCGAGGGCCTGAAGCGCCTCGAGTACCGCGGCTACGACTCCGCCGGGGTGGCGGTGATCAACGGCACGCTGCACCGCGTGCGCGCCTGCGGCCGCGTGGCCGCGCTCGAGAAACGGGCTTTCGACGAGAAGCTCGCCGGCACCATCGGCATCGGCCACACGCGCTGGGCGACGCACGGCGCGCCCTCGGAGCGCAACGCGCATCCCCATGTCAGCGGCGGCGTGTCGCTGGTGCACAACGGCATCATCGAGAACCACGACGAGGTGCGCGCGCGCCTGCGCGCCCTGGGCTACCTGTTCACCTCGGAGACCGACACCGAGGTCATCGCCCACCTGGTGCACTCGAAGGTTTCCGATGGATGCAGCCTGCTGGAGGGCGTTCGCGCCGCCGTAGCCGAGCTCAAAGGCGCCTATGCCATCGCGGTGATCGCGGCCCACGATGCGTCGCGGCTGGTGGTCGCGCGCATGGGCGCGCCGCTGCTCCTGGGCATCGGCGAGGGCGAGAACTTCGCCGCCTCCGATACCGGCGCGCTGCTGCAGGTGACGCGCAACATGATCTACCTCGAGGAAGGCGATTGCGCCGAGGTGACCCTGCAGGCGGTGCGCATCGTCGATGCGCGCGGCCACGTGGTGGAGCGCCCCTTGAGCGTGAGCCGGCTGCAGGCCGACGCCATGGAGCTCGGCAGCTACCGGCACTACATGCAGAAGGAGATCTTCGAGCAGCCCGCGGGCGCGTACGCCACGCTGCAGGAGACTTTTTCTGCGCAGGCGCAATCCCTCTTCGGGGCGGTCGACGGCGCGCTGATCCTCGCCTGCGGCACCAGCTACCACGCGGGGCTGGTGGCGCGCTCCTGGATCGAAAGCCTGGCCGGCATCCCCTGCACCGTGGAAATCGCGAGCGAATACCGCTACCGCGACTCGGTCCCCAACCCGCGCGCGCTGGTGGTGGCGATCTCGCAATCGGGCGAGACCGCCGACACACTGGCTGCGCTGCACCATGCCCACGCCCTGGGCCAGCGCCATTCGCTGGCGATCTGCAATGCCCCGGAATCCGCGCTTACCCGGGCCTGCAGCACCAAGTTCCTGACCTGCGCCGGGCCCGAGATCGGCGTGGCCTCCACCAAGGCCTTCACCGCCCAGCTCACCGCGCTGCTCATGCTCGCCATCGCCCTGGCGCAGGCGCGTGGCAGGCCGGTGCCCGCAAAGGGCTTGATCCAGGAATTGCCCGCCGCCCTGGCGAACGCGCTGCGCCTGGAGCCGGAAATGGCCGCGTGGGCGGCGAAGTTCGCCGGCTGCGAGCACGCCCTCTTCCTCGGTCGCGGCGTGCACTACGCCATCGCGCTCGAAGGCGCACTCAAGCTGAAGGAGATTTCTTACATCCATGCCGAGGCCTACGCCGCCGGCGAGCTGAAGCACGGCCCGCTCGCGCTGGTGGACCGCAGCATGCCGGTGGTGGCCATTGCGCCCAGGGACGCGCTGCTCGACAAGCTCAAGTCCAATCTCCAGGAAGTTCGTGCGCGCGGCGGGGAGCTGTACGTGCTCGCCGCGGAGGATTTCCCCGGGGGTGACGGGATTCACGTGGTTCGCATGCACGACGCGCCCGGGATCCTTTCTCCCATCGTCAGCACCGTGCCGCTGCAGCTACTTGCCTATCACGCGGCGTTGTTGCGGGGCAATGATGTGGACAAGCCCCGCAACCTCGCCAAATCCGTGACTGTGGAGTAACGCTCGCGTTACGGTGGAATAGCCTAGGCGGCGAGGTTTGCCGTGGTCAGGTCGGGCTTGAAGCGGTAGCCGGTGCCGCGCACCGTCTCGATCAGCTTGTCGTGGCCGCTGGGCGCGAGCGCCTGGCGCAGGCGCCGGATGTGCACGTCGACCGTGCGCTCCTCCACGAACACGTGCTCGCCCCACACTTCATCCAGCAGCCGGGCCCGCGAGAACACGCGCCCCGGGTGCGTCATGAAAAAATGCAGCAGCCGCAGCTCGGTGGTCCACAGGTCGATCGCCTTGTCGCCGGCGCTCACCTGGTGCGCCGCCGGGTCGATGCGCAGGCCCGCGATCTCCACCACGTCGTCGGCGAGCTGCGGCGCGCGCCGGCGCATCACGGCCTTGATCCGGGCGAGCAGCTCGCGCGCGGAGAACGGCTTGGTCACGTAGTCGTCGGCGCCGCTTTCCAGCGCGGTCACCTTGTCGTGCTCCTCGGCGCGCGCGCTGAGCAGCACGATGGAGATGTCCTTGGTGCGCTGGTCGGAGCGCAGCCGCCGGGCGAAGGTCAGCCCCGGGATGCCGGGCAGCATCCAGTCGAGCAGCACGAGGTCGGGGCGCGTGTCGCGCACCAGGGCCTCGGCCTGCGGCACGTCGCCCGCGCACATCACCTTGTATCCGGCGCGCTGCAGATTGGCGGCCAGCAGGTCGCGGATTGCCGCTTCGTCTTCGACTACCAGTATGGAACCGCCCATTGGCCTCTCCTAGTTTGTTGGGGACAAGCGGAGGCCATGCTAGGCGGCGCCGGTTCGCAGGACTATCGCCGCGCCCTTATTTAACGGTCGTGTCATATTGGCCGCCTGTCGTTGCGCACCGACAGGGCATGGCTCTTGCGGAAGGCTCCGGCATGGCGATACGCAAGGCGAAAATCCTGCTGGTCGACGACAAGCGCGCCAACCTGATCGCGCTCGAGGCGGTGCTAGGCGGGGAGTACGAGCTGGTGTTCGCCGAGTCGGGCGAGCAGGCGATCGCGACGCTGCAAAGCCGCCGCGACATCGACCTTATCCTGATGGACGTGCAGATGCCCGGGCTCGACGGCTTCGAGACCGCGCAGCTCATCAAGCGCATCGAGGCCTGCGCCGGCATCCCGATCATTTTCGTCACCGCGATCTTCACCGAGGACCCGTGGATCCGCAAAGGCTACGAGGTCGGCGGCGTGGACTACTTCAGCAAGCCCTTCGACCCTGAGATCCTGAAGCTGAAGGTCGCGGTATACGCGAGCTTTCGCCAGAAGGAGAGCTTCCTGCGCGAGCGCGAGCAGCACATCCGTGAATCGGAGGAGCTGCTGCGTGCCGGAAAAAAGCTCTCCGCGCTGCTCGAGAGCCTGCCGGTGGGCGTGCTGATCGCCGATGCGGAGGGACGCATCGGGCAGTCGACCGAGGAAGTGGCGCGCATCCTGAACACCGGCGCGGCCGCGCCCGACTCGTACGGCGAGCTGCTGGGCTGGTGGGACAGCGCCGGCAAAACGCTCAAGGCCGGGCCCCTCGCACGCGCGCTGCACCAGGGGGAAACCTCGAGAAGCGAGCGCATCGAGGTGCGCCGCTTCAACGGCAAGCCGATGACCGTGGTGGCCTCCGCCGCGCCGCTGCGCGGGCTGGACGGGCGCATCGTCGGCGCGGTGATCCTGATCCAGGACCTCACCGCCACCAGCGAGATCGAGGCCGACCTGCAGAACCGCGTCACGCGGCTGGTGTCCCTCGGCATCGAGCTCGAGGAAAGCGCCTAGGTAGCCAGCCTTTTCACGAGCTGCCGGATGCGGTCCGGATCGACCGGCTTTCCGACGAATTCGCACAGCGGATCGCGCGGCTGGGCGCGCCGGTCGCCGTGCGCGCTGAGGAATATGATCGGCGTGCGGCGCAGGTGCTCGACGCTGCGGATGGCGGCCGCGGTCTCGAAGCCGTCGATCCCGGGCATGCGCACGTCGAGCAGGATCGCGGCAAAGTCGCGCTTGAGCACCTCGCGCAGCGCCTCCTCGCCCGAGCGCGCGCAGTGCAGCGCCGCGCCGAGGTCTTCGAGCAGCGCGCTCAGCGCGAACAGGTTCTTCGGGTCGTCGTCGACCAGCAGCAGGTTCACGACGGCGGCTTCCCGAGCGTGGCGAAGATGGCGTGCAGCGAGAGCCGCAGGTCGCGCTTGCATACGAACGCCTCGGCGCCGGCCGCCAGGGCGGCGATGCGCAGCGACATCGATTCGCTCACCGACATGACCACCACGCGGCAGGCGGGAAAGCGCTTGCGCATGAGGCGCGTGGCCTCGATGCCGTTGGGCCCGGGCAGCTCGAGGTTGATGAGCGCGAGGTCGAGCGCCGCCTGCTCGGCGAGGCGCAGCGCCTCGTCCATGCTGCGCGCTTCGCGCAGCCTCAAGGGAGGGAAGGAGGTGAGAAGCCAGTCCCGAAGCGCGCTTCGCATCTCGTCGTGCTCCTCGACCAGCAGCACCGAGGGCAGCGCCTGGGCGAGGGGTACGGCGGAGGGAATGAAGGGGCTCACGGATCGCTCGGTCAGGCGGGCTCGACGTAGGCATCCTACGGGCCCGCGGTGCGGCGGTCAGTCGGGAGCCTAAGACAACTGGGGTCGGGGGAAGCCTGACACCGAGGGCGAATCGGCGCCGAATTCGGGGTCAGAGCCCGAATTCCGCATACGCGTACGCGGATGAGAATTCGGGCTCTGACCCCGATTTCGACGCAGATTTCAGTCCAGGGACACGATGCCGCGCTGGATGGCGAAGCGCACCAGCCCGGCCACATCGCGGATGCCGAGCTTTTCCACCAGCCGCGCGCGGTAGGTCTCGACGGTTTTCTGCGACAGCGACAGGCGCTCGGCGATCTGGGCGCCGGTATGGCCCTCGGCCAGCAGCTGCAGCACCTCGCGCTCGCGCTGGGAAAGCTTGGAGAGTAGGTCGTCCGCGCCGTCGCCGGTGTAATCGTCGAGCACCACGTCGGCCACTTTTGCGCTGAGGTAGCGCTGTCCCGCGTGCACCGCGCGGATGGCGTCGACCACCTCCTTCGCCGCCGAGCGCTTCACCACGTAGCCGGCGGCGCCCGCCTTGAGCGCGCGGCGCACGTACTCGCGCTCCGAGTACATGGACAGCACGATGACGCGGCATTTCGGGTCGCGCTCGAGGATCGCGCGCGTGGCGTCGGCACCGTTCAGCTCGGGCATGGACAGATCCATCAGCACCACGTCGGGTTGCAGGTCGCGCGCCAGGCGCACCGCCTCGCGGCCGTCGACCGCGAGCGACACCACCTGCATGTCGGGCTGCGCCTCCACCACGTGCTTGAGGCCCTCGGCGACCACGCCGTGGTCGTCGGCGATGATGATGCGGATGGTCATAGCGGCACCGTCGCGCGCACCGCCGTGCCTTTGCCCGGTGAGGAACGTATGGAAAGCCGCCCGCCGGCCGCTTCCGCGCGCTCGCGCATGGTGGTCATGCCCCAGCGCCCGCGCGGCGCCTGCGCCGGGTCGAACCCGGCGCCGTCGTCCTCGATGCAAAGCTTCATTTCATCCCCTTCGAGCGACAGCCCGATGCGCACCAGCCTAGCACCCGCATGTTTCGCCACGTTGTTGAGCGCCTCCTGCGCTATGCGGAACAGGGCCACCGCCGCCTCCGGGCGCAGCCCGCTGCCCGGGTCGCCCTTTTCGACCTGCACCTGGATGCCGGTGCGCTGCGCGTACTCCTCGCCGTACCAGGTAAGCGCCGCGCCCAGGCCGTACTCGTCGAGCAGCGGCGGGCGCAGCGCGGCCATCACCGCCTCGATGGACTGCAGCGTCGCGTCCACCAGCTTGAGTGAATCGCGCAGCCGCGGCGCGAGCGGCGCATCGCCCATCTGGCCCAGCACGATGTCCAGGTTGATGTTCAGGGCCGACAGGTTCTGGCCCACCTGGTCGTGCAGCTCGCGGGCGATGCGCCTGCGCTCGGTTTCCTCGGCCTGCACCAGCCGGCGCGACAGCGCGCGCAACGCCGCCTCGGCGGCCTTGTGCTCGGTGATGTCCAGGCAGGCGCCCACCACCTTCAGCGGGCGACCCGCCGGGTCGCGCACCACCTCGCCGTGGCTGCGCAGCTCGCGCACCTCGCCGCCGGGACGCACGATGCGCTCCTCGAAATCGAACGCGGTGCCCGCCTCGCGCACCGCGGCGGCCACCACGCGGGCGACCCGCTCGCGATCCAGCGGGTGCACGCGCTCCAGGTAGCTCTCGAACGAGGGCTCGAAGGCGCCGCGCTGCAGGCCGTAGATGCGGTACAGCTCGTCCGACCAGCCCACGCGCCCGCTGGCCGGGTCCCATTCCCAGCAGCCCAGGCCGGCGAGGCTCTGCGCCTCGGCGAGCAGCGTGCGCTGCTCGCGCAGCGCCTGCTCGACCTTGCGCCGCTCGGTGATATCGGTGGCCACGCCGCCCACGCCGACCACGGTGCCGGCGGCGTCGAACACCGGGAACTTGGACACCACGCTGTAGCGCGGGCCGTCGGCGAGCTCCACCGCCTCCTCGAACTCGAGCGGCGCGCCGCGCTCGAGCACCTGCGCGTCGCTGTCGTCGGAAATGCCGGCGTGATCGCGCGTCAGCAGCTCGGCGTCGCCATGGCCCAGGACCTGGTCGCGCCGCAAGCCCAGGCGCTGCAGGAAGCGCTCGTTGACGAACTGGTAGCGGCCGTCGCGGTCCTTCAGGAACATGACCGCCGGGCTGTGGCTGGTGAAGGCCTGCAGGCGCGCCTCGCTCTCGCGCAGCGCCTCGTAAGCCTGGCGCCGCTCGGTGATGTCCTCGACGGTGGCCATGATGTAGCGCAGCCGGCCGCCGGCGTCGGGCAGCCGCGTAGCGCTGTTGCGCACCCAGATCACCTGGCCGTTGCG
Organism: uncultured bacterium; assembly: GCA_965233185.1. GTDB lineage: Bacteria > Pseudomonadota > Gammaproteobacteria > Burkholderiales > SG8-39 > SCGC-AG-212-J23. The sequence goes on along the minus strand of CBDDSA010000118.1, from coordinate 13,193 downwards.
CCGCAGGTAGCGCTTCTCGTAGCTGGCGTGCGTGCGCCGGCCCTGCACCAGGTCCTCGAGGATGCGCCAGCTTTCCTCCACGTCGTCGGAATGCGTGAGGTCGCCGACGCTTTTCTGCGCCAGCTCCTCGGCGGTGTAGCCGAGCATGCGCTGGAACTGCGGGTTGGCGCGCACGTAGCGGCCCGACACGTCCAGCATCACGATGCCGAGCGAGGCGCGCTCGAACATCGCCGCGAGCATCGCCTCGTTCTCGCGCTCGCGCTGCCGCGCGGTCATGTCGCGCGTCACCTTGGCGAAGCCGCGCAGCTCGCCCTGCGCACTGCGCAGCGCGGTCACCACCACATCGGCCCAGAAGCGCGTGCCGTCGGCGCGCACGCGCCAGCCTTCGTGCCCGGCGCGTCCTTCGCGCTCCGCACGCTGCAGCATGCGCTCGGGGGTGCCGGCGGCGCGCTCCTCCGGCGGGTAGAACACCGAGAAGTGCCGGCCGAGGATGTCCGCGGTGCGGTATCCCTTGATGCGCTGCGCGCCGGCGTTCCAGCTCATCACGCGGCCGGCGTTGTCGAGCAGGAAGATGGCGTACTCGGTGACGTTCTCGACGAGCAGGCGGAACTGCTCGTCGTTCGGGTGGCCGGCATCGGCGAGCTGCTGGATGCGGGTGTCCAGTTCCATGCGCCGGGCCATTCTACCCGCGCGGCGCTGCGGCGATTCCGTGTAGCCATTCCACTACAGCGGTTATGCACTAGACTGCGCGCGTGGCCGTGTCGATCGAAGACATCCGCGCCGCCGCCGCGCGCATCGCCGGGGCGGTGGAGCAGACGCCGCTGGTGCCCAGCCGCACGCTGTCGCAGCTCACCGGCGCGCAGGTGTTCCTCAAGTTCGAGAACCTGCAGTTCACCGCCTCGTTCAAGGAGCGCGGCGCGCTGAACAAGCTGCTGTCGCTCGACGCCGAGGAGCGCGCGCGCGGCGTGATCGCGATGAGCGCCGGCAACCACGCGCAGGCGGTCGCCTACCATGCGGCGCGGCTGGGGATCCCGACCACCATCGTCATGCCGAAGGGCTCGCCGAATACCAAGATCAAGAACACGCAGGTGCACGGCGCCGGCGTGGTGCTCGAGGGCGACAACCTGTTCGAGGCCGGCAAGCACGCGCGCGCGCTAGCCGCGCGCGACAAGCTGGTGTTCGTGCACCCCTACGAGGACCCGCTGATCATCGCCGGCCAGGGCACCTGCGGCCTGGAGATGCTCACGGCCGCGCCCGACCTGGACGTGCTGGTGGTGCCGGTGGGCGGCGGCGGCCTGATCTCGGGCATCGCGACCGCGGCCAAGGCCTTGAAGCCGCAAGTGCAGATTTTCGGGGTGGAGACGCGAAACTACCCTTCGATGCACCAGCGGCTGAACAACCTGCCGGTGGAATGCGGCGGCGACACCATCGCCGAAGGCATCGCGGTGAAGGACGTGGGCGCCACCGCGCTCGCCATCATCAAGCGCCTGGTGCAGGAAGTGCTGGTGGTCGAGGAGGAGACGATCGAGCGCGCGGTGGTGGCGCTGATCGAGATCGAGAAAACCGTGGCGGAGGGGGCCGGCGCCGCCGGGCTCGCCGCGCTGCTCGAGCACCCGGGCCGCTTTGCCGGCAAGCGCGTGGGCATCCTCGTGTCCGGCGGCAACATCGACAGCCGCGTGCTCGCCTCGGTGCTGATGCGCGGGCTGGTCCGGGACGGGCGCCTGGTGCGCCTGCGCGTCACCATGCCCGACGTGTCGGGCAGCCTCGCCAAGGTGGCCACCGCCATCGCCGAGGCCGGCGGCAACATCGTCGAGATCCAGCACCAGCGCATCTTCGGCACTTCCTCGGTGCGCTCGCCGGAAGTGGAGTTCCTGGTCGAGACGCGCGATCGCGCGCACACCGACGCGCTGGTGCGCGCGCTTCAGGAAAAGAGCATCAAGGCTTCGGCTTCTTGACCCGATCCTCGATTTCGGAGTTTTGCAGTTCCTCGTCCGTGACGCCGAGCCGGCCTTCCTCGGCCTGATCGAGGCCTCCGCCGAGCCCCGCGTCGCGCGAGTCGACCACCCGGTCCACCCCGCGTTCGTTGTGCACCTCGGAATGCGGATCGCGTCCGGCCGTGGCGCGCTCGCCGGTGCCCCCGTCGTCGGTGTCGGTCGATTCGTTCGGCCGGTCGGAGAAAGTATCGGAGCTGTCGCTCGGACCGATTTTCGGGTCGGCGCGGCCCTGCGACCTGGGAATGCCTGCCATCCGGTGCCTCCTTGTAGGGATGCTTGAGGAATAGCCGGTCCAAGCAACCCCCATTCCTGCAAGCCCGTCGGGGCGCGGCTGCCGCCGATGCCGACCAGGCGGGTCATGTCCCGGTTGGCGCCCCACGGGCTGCTCCACCAGCCAGCCGCGCCATCAGGCCGCAGCCCGCTCCCGGAAGCGCACCAGCCACACCTCGCGCACCATCAGGATGGCGCCGAGCGCGGCGCCCACGATGTCGGTCCATACCGCGGCGGGAAACGCGCCGGCCGGAATCAGCGCGAGCAGGCCCGAGGCCATGAAGGCCGCGCGCAGCGGCGCCGAAATCGGCCGCATGAAAAAGCCGATCATGCCGATCGACACCAGCCAGATGCCTAGCGCTGCCGTGACGATGGCAAGCGCCACGGCGTCGGCCGGCCCCATGAGCAGCAGCGTGGGCGAAAGGACGAAAAGAAACGGCACCACGTACGCCGACCAGCCGAAGCGGCACGCCTCCCAGCCGGTGCGCATGGGGTCGGCGCGCGCGATGCTCGCCGCGGCGAAGGCGGCGATGGCGACCGGCGGCGTGATCATCGACATCATGCCGAAGTACATCACGTACATGTGCGCCGCGATCGGCACGACGCCCACTTCCACCAACGCCGGGGCCACCAGCGCCGCGAGCAGCACGTACACCCCGGCGGTGGGCAGCCCCATGCCGAGCACGATGCACACCACCGCGGCGAGCAGGAGCAGCAGCACCAGGTTGCCGCCGCCGACCTGCACCAGCGTGAGCGTTAGGTTGAACCCCAGGCCGGAAATCGACAGCACCCCGATGACGAAGCCGGCGCCCGCGGTGATGAGGATGATCTCGATCACGTTGATGCCGGTGCCGCGCACCGCGTCGAGCATGTCGCGGATTTTCGGCCGCTCGCCGCGATAGCCGAAGGCGATGGAGCCCACGATCAGCACGACTGCCGAGGCGAGCACCGCGGTTTCCGGCTGGATGTTGAAGCTGAACAGGCCCACGATGAGGACCACGAAGGGCAGCAGGAAATGCAGCCCCGGCAGCACGTCGCGCGCCCGCGGGATGTCGGCCTGCGGCACGCGCGTGATGCCGCGGCGCGCCGCCTCGAGGTCGGCCTGGATGAAAAGCGCCGTGTAGTAAAGCAGCGCGGGCACCAGCGCCGCGAGCACCACGTCGCTGTACGGAATCTGCAGGAACTCGGCCATGAGGAAGGCGGCCGCGCCCATGACCGGCGGCATGAGCTGCCCGCCGGTGGAGGCCACCGCCTCGATGGCGCCCGCCTGGTGCGCCGAGTAGCCGCTTTTCTTGATCATCGGGATGGTGACCACGCCGGTGGCCACCACGTTGGCCACCGCGCTGCCCGAAATGGAGCCGAACAGCGCCGAGGCCGCCACCGCGATCTTCGCCGAGCCGCCGCGAAAGCGCCCCATGGCGAGCAGCGCCAGCTCGGTGAAAAAGCGCGACCCGCCGGTGACCGTAAGCAGGTTGCCGAACAGGATGAAGGTGACCACGATGGTGGTGCCGATCTTGATCGGCACGCCCAGCATCGCGTTGGTGTCGAAGCTGAGGTAGGAAATCAGGTTGCGCCATTCCGTGGCGCGGCCTTCCATGCGCGCGGGCATGAGGTCGGCGAACAGCGCATACAGCACGAACACCAGGATGATCACCGGCAGGGCGATGCCGGTGGCGCGGCGCAGCGCCTCGAGCAGGAGCACGAACAGCACCGCGCCGGCGATCACCGCGTCGGTGGGCCCCAGCAGGATGAGGTCGACGATGGAGGCGTACTGCACGGCGATGTAGCCCGCGGCCGCCGCGCCGGCGAGCGCCGCGATCCAGTCGTACCACGGAACCCGCACGCGCGGCAGGTTGCGGCGCGCCGGCAGGTGCAGGAAGGTGAGCGCCATGCACGCCGAGAGCATGGCGGCGGCGAACTGCTCTTCGTACAGCGCCAGGTCGAGGATCTGGTAGATCCCGAGCGACCAGGCCACCGCGCCCAGCGTGAGCGCGATGGCCAGCGCGGCGGTGACCCCGCGGGTCACGTGCGCAGCGACCCGCGGCTCACCTGCCTTTCCAGATGCCGATTTCCTTGTAGTACTTCATGGCGCCCGGGTGGTACTGGACCACGCCGAAGTCCTTCATCATGGCTTTGGGATCGAACAGGCGGAACGGCCCGAACGCCTCGCCCATCTCCTTGGCGTTGTCGTGCATCACCTTGGCCGTCTGGTAGGCGACCTCGTCGGAGGTCTTGGACGAGGCGAACACCAGCGCGTCGTAGGCGAGCGAGTAGGCGGGCTCGAGCACGCCGGTGTTCACCGGGCTGGGCTTCTCCAGGCGCACGTAGCCCGGCGGGAAGTGCTCCTTCACCGCCTTCTCCGCTTGCGGGGTGTTCGGCAGGCTCAGCATGCGGATGCCGCCGACCGCGGCGTCCACTTCCTTGGGCTTGGCCGAGCCGATGGCGAAGAAGAACATGTCCGCCTTGCCGGAGGCGAAAGTGTCGGCGCCGGCCACGACGTTGGGCACCTGCACCGAGCGCATGTCGCTTCGCTTCAGGCCCACGGTGGCGTACATGGCGTCGAGCAGCGGCAGGATGATCTTCTGGCTGGTGAAGCCGTCGAGCGCCGGCCGGCCCTTCAGGTCGGCGAGCGACTTGATCGGCGAGTCCTTGCGCACGAAGATCGCGGAGCGCAGCGGATACATCACCGCGACGGCGCGGATGTCCTTGTGCGGACGGCCCTCGAAGTGCTCCTTGCCTTCCACCGCCCAGGTGATCTCGGCGATGTTGGCGAGGCCCATCTGCATCTGCCCGGCGTTCACCGCGGGCAGGAAGATGTTCGGGCTGGCGTAGGGCTGGATGGTGGCGCGGATGTTGGCCTTCTCGTTGAGCAGCTTGGCGATCACCGAGCCCGACGAATGGTAGATCGAGCCCGGGTTCGAGGTGCCGATGGCCACCTGCTGCGCCGAGGCGCCGAGCGATACGCCCAGCGCGCACGCGGCGGCCAGGAACTGCCACTTCATGGGTTTCATGGGGAATCCTCCTGCGGCGAATTGTAGACCGATATCTCCACCAGATTGAGGTCGGGGTCGCGCACGTACACCGACCGGATGGGGCCCGCGGCGCCGGTCTTGTTCACCGGGCCTTCCAATACAGGAACGCGCATCTGCGCCAGCCGGTTTACCACCTCCTCCAGCGGCACCGCAGCAATGAAGCAAAGATCCAGGGTGCCGGGCGCCGCCACGTGCGCCCGCGGGCTGAACTCCCGACCCCATTCGTGCAGGTTGATCTTCTGGCGGCCGAACTTCAGCGCCAGGCGCTCTTCGGTCGGCGTGCGAAAGCGCTCCAGCGTCATGCCGAGCACCTGCGTGTAGAAGCGGATGCAGCCTTCCTTGTCGCGCGTCGTGAGGACGATGTGGTCGATGTGATCGATCATGGCGCCTCTGCTTGATCAGATAACCTTCTTGTCCCGCAAGGAGGAGATTTCTTCCGACGAAAATCCCAGGCCCCTCAGGATCTCGTCGGTATGCTCGCCGAGCTTCGGTGCGCGGGAGCGGATGGCGCCCGGCGTAGCCGAGAGCTTGGGGACGATGCCGGGCACCTTGAGCGGCTCGCCGTCGTTTGCGACCACCTGCTGGAGCATGCCGCGCGCGGCGTAGTGCGCATCGGCAGCGATGTCCGCGGCGCTGTAGATGCGCCCCGCCGGCACCTCGGCCTTCTCCATCTCATCCAGGACTTGCTTCTGAGTTCTTCTCAAGGTCCATTCTGATATTGCATCGTCGATGCGCGCCATCTGCGCGGCGCGCCCATCGTTGCGCGCGAGCGCCGGGTCGTCGCGCAGGTCCTCGCGCCCGATGGCGCTCATCAGGCGCCGGTACAGGCTGTCGGCATTGCCGGCAATCAGCACGTAGGAGCCGTCGCTGCACGGGTAGAGGTTCGACGGCGCGATGCCCGGCAGCGTGCTGCCGGAGCGCTCGCGCACCTCGCCCAGCGCGTCGAATTCGGGCAGCAGGCTTTCGGTGACGTTGAACACCGACTCGTAGAGGGCGACGTCCACGACCTGGCCCTTTCCGGAACGCAGGGCAAGCAGGGCGCCGATCACCCCGTGCAGGGACGCCAGCGTGTCGCCGATCGAAAGGTTGGGGCGCACCGGCGGGCGGTCGGCATAGCCGGTAACGTAGCGCAGCCCGCCCATCGCCTCGCCGATCGCGGCGAACCCGGGCCGCTCGCGGTACGGGCCGCTCTGACCGTAGCCCGAGATGCGCACCAGGACGAGCGCCGGATTCTCGCGCGACAGGACCTTCCAGCCGAGGTTCCACTTTTCCAGCGCGCCCGGGCGAAAATTCTCGATCACCACCTGGCATTCTCGCGCGAGGCGCCGCGCCACCGCCTGGCCTTCGGGCTGGCGCAGGTCGAGCGTGATGGACTTCTTGTTGCGCGACTGCACATGCCACCACAGCGACACGCCGTTTCGCATCTTGCGCCAGCGGCGCAGCGGATCGCCCTCCCCCGGCGGCTCGACCTTGATCACCTCGGCGCCGAAATCCGCCAGCGTCTTGCCGCAGAACGGACCGGCGATCAGGGTGCCGAGCTCCAGAACCTTGACGCCGGCCAGCGGGCCCACCCCCAAATCGGGGTCAGAGCCCGAATTCATTTGCGCTTCAGGAGGCGCAGCGGGTTGTACTCCAGGACCGTTTCGCCGCGCTGGTTGACCACCTTGTTGGCGAAGCGCACCAGGCCGCGGTCGCCCTTGGAGGCGAGGCGGTGCTCGGTGACCTCGCACTCGACGTGCAGCGTGTCGCCGACCACCGTCGGGCCTTTCACGTCGAGCGTGCAGGTGAGGAAAGCGAGCCCTGTGTCCTGCATGGTGGGCAGCAGCAGCCCTTCGGCGAAGGAATAGACCAGCGCGCCGGGCACCGCGCGGCCCTTGATGGCACGCCCGGAACCGTCCACCTCATTTTCCACCACGGCGAACAGCTCCTCGGTGAGCCAGGTGAGGTTGATGAACGCCGCGAGGTCCGCCTCGGCGATGGTGCGCCGGTGAGTCTTGAAGTTGAAGCCCACGTGGATCTCATCGAAGGCAAAACCGCGGCCGACGATGCGCATCATTTCTTGTCGCTCACTTTTTGTCCAAATGCGAGCGCGCGCGGTCGAACGCCTCCTGCATGCCCTTCCACGCCTGGTCGGCGCCGCGCATCAGGTCTTCCCATGCGCCGGCCGAGGCGTTCTGCAGCAGGCGCAGCTGGTAGAGCATCTCGTCGCGCCGCGCTCTCACCTGGTCGAGCTGCTGGCCGTCCTCGTGGCGCAGGCGGCCCTGCGCCTGCTTCATCTGCGCTTCCCAGCGCAGCTTCTGCACGTACTCCTCGCGGCTCGCCATGGCCTGTCCTCCCGGGGAAAGTCTGTGGCATTCTAGCCCGCGTGAGCGACATCCACGACACCAGCGGCATCTACCGCCGCCAGAACTTCGGCAACCGCATCGGCTTCGGTCGCCTCAGCGCGCTGCTGGTCGTGGACTTCACCGTCGGCTTCAATGACCCGCAGCTCTTCGGCGGCGGCAACATCGACGCGGCCATCCGGCGCAGCGTCGGCTTGCTGGCGTTCTTCCGGAAAAAGGCGCTGCCCGTGGCTTTCACGCGCGTGGTGTATGCCGAGGACGGGACCGACGCCGGCATCTTCGGCACCAAGGTGCCGAGCCTCCTGATCCTCACCGAGGGCCATCCCGCAGGGCAGATCGTGCCCGAGCTCGCGCCGGTAAGAAACGAGTACGTCGTCAGGAAAACGCAGGCGTCCGCCTTCTTCGGGACCGGCCTTGCACCCTGGCTGGTGCAGCAGGGCGCCGACACCCTGGTGGTGGCCGGCTGCACCACCTCGGGCTGCGTGCGCGCCAGCGTGGTCGACGCCATCGCCTACAACTTCCGGCCCATCGTGGCGCGCGACTGCGTCGGCGACCGCGCGCTGCGCCCCCACGAAGCGAACCTGTTCGACATGGGACAGAAATACGCAGATCTCCTGGAGCGCGACGAAATCATGGCGGCGTTGACCGTATGACCGATTCGCTGGGCCGCCGCGGCAAGTTCGGGGTGCTCGCGCCCTCCACCAATACCTCGGTGCAGCCCGAGTTCGAGGCGATGAAACCCTGGGGCATCACGCACCACCACTCGCGCCTGATCATCCCGGACACGAAGGTGAGCGACGACCGCAGCTTCATGGTGATGATGGACCACATTCGCGAGGCGCTTTTCCCGGCGCTCGAGGCGGTGATGAGCTGCCATCCCGATTACGTGGTGCTCGGCATGTCGGCCGAGACCTTCTGGGACGGCCTCGCCGGCTCCAAGGCGCTGCAGCGCAAGCTCGACAAGATCGCAAAATGCGGCGTCGTGATGGGCTCCGACGCCTGCCAGGCGGCGCTGCGCCGGTACGGCCGCAGCATCAAGCGCCTGGGCGTGATCACGCCCTACATGCCGATCGGCGACCGTCAGGTACGGCGCTTTTTCAACGAGTGCGGCTACGAGGTGGTGAACCTGCTCGGGCTGAAATGCCAGAGCCCGGTGCTGATCGCCCACGAGTCGAAGCAGAAGCTGCGCGACGCCATCATCCGCGTGAACCGCGGCAACGTCGACGCCATCGTGCAGGTGGGCACCAACCTCGCCATGGCAGAAGTCGCGGCGATGGCCGAGTTCTGGCTCGACAAGCCGGTGATCGCCATCAACACCGCCACTTATTGGTACGCGCTGCGCCAGTACGGCATCAAGGACAAGGTGCACGGCTGGGGCTCCCTGCTTGCCGAGCACTGAAAAGGGGATTCCGATGGACGACAAGCGCAGGCGGCTTGCGCAGCGCCTGAAGCAACCCGGCCTGGTCGTGGCGCCGGGCATATTCGAGCTCATCTCGGCGAAAATCGCCGACCGCATGGGTTTCGACTGTCTTTACATGACCGGCTACGGCGTGGTGGCCTCGTACCTCGGGCTGCCCGACGCCGGCCTCGCCACCTACAGCGACATGGTGGGGCGCGTGGCGCAGATCGCCAGGATGACGCGCACCCCTTTCATCGCCGACGGCGATACCGGCTACGGCGGCCTGCTCAACGTGCAGCACGCGGTGCAGGGCTACGAGGCCGCCGGGGCCTGCGGCATCCAGCTCGAAGACCAGGAATTTCCCAAGAAATGCGGCCACATGCTGGGCCGGCGGGTCATCGCCGCCGAGGAGATGGCGGCCAAGGTGCGCGTAGCGGCCGACAGCCGCGCCAGCCGGGATTTCCTGGTGATCGCGCGCACCGATGCGCGCACCACGCTTGGCCTCGACGAGGCCCTGCGGCGCGCCGAGCGCTACTTGACAGCCGGCGCCGACGTGCTGTTCGTGGAGTCCCCCGAATCGGTCGACGAGATGCGCGCCATCGGCGAGCGTTTCCGCGGCGTACCGCTGCTCGCCAACATGGTGGAGGGCGGGCGCACGCCGCTGCTGTCGAAACTCGAGCTCGAGCAGATCGGCTACAGGATCGCCATCTTTCCCGCGCTGGGCTTTCTCGCCGCGGGCGCCGCCCTGGAGAATGCATTTACGCACCTGAAAAGCGAAGGCTCGAGCAGCGGCATGGCCGCGCCGCTTTACGACTTCAAGCGCTTCAGCGAGCTGATGGGCTTCGAGCGCATCGCCGAGTTCGACCGGCGTTACCTCGCCTAACCGGCGGCTCCTCAGCGGTAGGAAAGGCGCCGCTCGCGTCCCGTGCGCCGCTCGGCGCCATACACCGGCGAGCCGCGCCGCCCGGCGCGCAAGGCGAGGCCCGCCATGAGGAAGCCGATGCCGCCGACCAGCAGAAACGTCCAGTCGTAGGCCGGCACGTGCTGCGGCAGGTCGTGCACGTGGTGCAGCTCGAGCAGGTGGTGGTTGATGCCGCCCTCGACCAGGTTGAAGCCGCCCCAGCCGAGCAGCATGGTGCCCAGCAGGCTGCGCGTAGGCGGCAACGCGCCCGGGCCGCGCACCGCGCGCCACAGCATCAGCACGCCGGCAAACGTGGCGATCCACACGGCCGCATGGAACCAGCCGTCGGCCGCCATGTTGCGCTTCATCGCTTCCATGGATTCCGGCGGCACCACCGCGGAGAGCATCTGGTGCCACTGCGCGATCTGGTGCAGCACGATGCCATCGACGAAGCCGCCCAGGCCGATGCCCAGCAGCACGCCCGCAATCGTGACCTTGGACGCGCGGGTCATTTCTTTCCCCTCGAAAGTGGCTCGCCGTCTGCCCGGTAGGCCGGCGGCACATAGACATTCAACGTGCGCAGCACGCCGCGCCCGGTATTGCGCACGGCGTGCTTCTCGCGCCGCTCGATGAAAACCAGGCTGCCCGCGCGCAGCTTGCGCCGCCGGCCGTTGACCACCGCTTCACCGTTGCCTGAAACGACGAACAGCCATTGGTCGGCGCCGCGATGGCGGTTGTCCGTGCCGCCTTCCGCGCCACCCGGCGGCAGCACCATCTCCGCCGCCTGCGAAGCGCGATTTCCCGGCACTACGCGAAATCCCTGCCCGAACCTGAGCGTCTTTTGCCGCATGCAGCAGTTCCTACAAAGAAACGGGCCGCCCCGACTGGGACGGCCCGCCGCGTTTACTGCCCTTCGGTTACTTCGACGAGCCGGAGCTGCCCGCCGCGCCGGACGAGCCGGCGCCGGACGAGCCGGAGCTGCCCGACGAGCTGCCCGAAGCGCCGGCACTGCCGGACGCGCCGTTACCGGAGGTGCTGCCGGTGCTCGGCGAGGTGCTCGAGCTGCTGCTCGGCGAGGTCGTGGAGCTGCTGCTGGGCGAGCTGGACGCGCCGGAGCTGGAGCCGGACGCGCCGAAATGCTTGTCCCACTCCGCGCGCGACACTTGCCCGTCGCTGTTGGTGTCCACGGTCGTGAAGCTCGGGGTCGAGCTCGACGCGCCGCTGGAGCTGCTGCCGCTCGACATGCCGCTCGAGCCGCCGCTGGACGAGCTGCCCGAGGCGCTCGGGGTGGAGCTGGAGCTTCCCGAGGCGCTGGGGGTGGAGCTGGACGAGCTGGGGGACGAGCTGGACGAGCTGCCGCCGCTCGAGGCGCCCGACGAGCTGCTGCCGGTCGCGCTGCTGGGCGAGGACGAGGACGACGACTTGTCGGCGCTGGTCGAGGACGAGCCCGAACTCTGCGCCATGGAAACGCTGGCCAGCGCGAACAGCGCGGCGGCTGTGGCGGTGGTGATCAGTTTCAACTTCATCTGGTGATTCCTCCTTCGGAAGGTGTGGGGTAGAGACTGCGGCCCAAAGTCATGCAACACTCGTGCCTAGGGGGTCCCGAGCCGCGGATCCTTGGGCTTCACGGTGTCGCCCAGCGGCGTGGCGCGCGCCGGCTCGATCACGTTCGGCCGCCCGGCCGGCGTGGATGCCTGGCTCGATGTGCTGCCTTGCTTCCAGCTGTCATCTTTGCCTTGCTTCGAGCTGTCATCCTTTCCCTGCTTCTGCTGCTTTTCCGCCGTCCTGAGCGCGGCATCCTTCGCCGCGGTGGCGACCTGCTGCACCTTGCCCATCTGCTCCTGGCCCACTTCTTTCGCTTTGCTGGTAAGGCGGTCGCTCGCTTCGCCCATCATCTCGTCTTCCTCGCGCGTGCGAGGCAGGCCGGCGGCCACCATGGCGCCCACGGCGAGGCCGATGGCGCCCAGGACCAGCGGCTGGTCGCGCACCATGGAGTCGTAGCGCGAGCGCAGATGGTCGGCCTGCGAGCGCACCCGCTCCATCTGGCTGCGCGCGGTTTGTCCGATCTGGCCGACGCGCTCTCGCGCGGCCTGCGAAGTTTGCGAAAGCCTGTCTTTGGTCGACGACATGCCTTCGGATGCGCGCTGCATCATGCCCGGACCGGCGCTCTCGCCGCCGGAGCGCTCCAGATAGGCGGGCCGGCGGTTGCCGGTCGCCATGAGCCAGGCCATGCCGATGCCCATCAGCGCCACGGGGATCGGGTTGTTCTTCACCGAGCCGCCGAGGTTCGACACGAACTCGTTGGCGCCGCTGTTGCGGATGTAGTCGAGGCCCTGGTCGACCAGCTGCCCGGGGGTGAGCCGGTGCTCGATCGCCGTCAGGGTGGCGTCCATGTCGCCGCGCGTGCGCGCGATCTCGGCCTCGATTTCCTCGGGCCTGCGGTCTCCGTTGTGTCTCATGTCATGCGCTCCTTCGAAGTGTTGAGGTGCCCGCGGACCAGCTCGGTATCGCGGCGCAGCGATTCCATGGTGCGCGAAGGTTTGAGGCTTTCGGCCTTGAACTCCTTGCGCCCCTTCGACAGCGCGATGTAACCGGCGATCATCACGATCAGGCCGATGATGAGCGGCGCAAGCCACGCCGCGTGCTCGGGCGGCAGGAACATAGCCAGCGCGTTCACCGCGGCAAACAGCAGCACGATGAAGCCGGCGAACAGGATGGCGCCGCCGGCGGCGATCGCCGCCACGCCGGCGCCGAGCTGCGACACCTTCTCGGATATCTCGGCCTTGGCGAGCTGCGCTTCCTCGTGCACGAGGGTGGAGGTCTCGCGGAACAGGTCGGAAAACAGCCCGACCAGCGAGCGGCTCTGGGACTGGGTGTTGGGATATGCGGCCATGCGGGCTCCTCCTAGATGTCCATCGTGTTCAGGGTGGAACTGCTGCTCGTGGGATTGCTGCTCGTCGAATTGCTGCTCTTGAGGAAGCGCACGGCGAGGAAGCCGACGAGCACCGCGGCGCCGAAAAACACCGCCGGCTGGCGCCGGGCCAGGCTTTCCGCGTCGCGCACCACGCCTTCGAGGTCGCGGTTCTTCAGCGCGCTCGAGAGCTGCTCCAGGCTGCTTGCCGCGGTCTGGGCGAAGCGCGCCGCGCTTGCGTGCTGCCCGCCCTGCTGCATCTGCTCCGCGGACTTGCGCAGCGCGCCGGCGAAGTCGCCGAGGCTGCCTGCCGCCGCCTTCTGCTGCTCGGAAAGCTTGGAGCG
>CBDDSA010000117.1:0-8159 GCA_965233185.1 uncultured bacterium | reverse complement strand
TTGCCGCGGCGCTTGACCGGCTTGAGCTGCGTGAATTCCTGCTCCCAGTATCGGAGCACGTGCGGCTTCACCCCGCAAAGATCGCTTACCTCACCGATGGTGAAGTAGCGCTTGGCCGGGATCGGCGGAAGCTCAGTTCTTTTCCGGCTGGGCTCCATGGCGCGCCTTCTCCACCATGGCCTTGAGCTTCTGGCTGGCGTGGAAAGTCACGACACGGCGGGCGCTGATGGGTATTTCCTCGCCGGTCTTTGGGTTGCGTCCCGGGCGCTGTGGCTTGTCGCGCAGCTGGAAGTTGCCGAAGCCGGAAAGCTTGACGCTTTCCCCCCGCTCCAGCGCCCCGCGGATCTCCTCGAAGAAGGCTTCCACCATGTCCTTGGCCTCGCGCTTGTTCAACCCGACCTTCTCGAACAGCAGGTCGGCAAGTTCGGCCTTGGTCAAAGTCATCCCCGACTCCCTGTTTCCCTCGATTTCTTGGGCTTGCATGCTACGAAGCTCTTAATTTGGCGGAGAATTTTTCGCTCAGCAGGGCTACCAGCGTATCGCGGGCAGCGTCTGCCTCCGCATCCGTAAGGGTTCGTTCAGTATGTTGCATAACTACCCGGAACGCAAGGCTTTTTGACCCGGAAGGCACTCCCGCGCCGCGGTAGACGCTGAACAGACGCACCGACTGCAGGATCGGCGGCTTGTGCGTCGAAATGGCGTCGAAAATCGCCTGTACCGGGGTCCCATCGGCGAAAAGCAGGGCAATGTCGCGCACTACCGGGGGGAAGCGCGAGGGCACTACGGGCTGGGGCACCGAGCCGGCCATCAGCGGCTCGGCATCCACCTCGAAAATCATCGCCGGCTGGGGCAGCTCGTACTGGTGCAGCCACTTCGGGTGCAGCTCGCCCAGCCAGCCGGCCGGCCGGCCGTCCAGCAGGACCCGGGCGGAACGGCCCGGGTGGAAAGCCGGGTGCGGCGCCGGCTCGAACCGCGGAACCCGAGGAGCGCACAGCAACTCGAGGTCGCCTTTCACGTCGAAGTAATCGACCGGCCGCTCCGGGGCGTCCCACTGCCCGGCCAGCGCGGGCCCGTAGGCGGCGGCCGCGATGCGCATCGGCTGGTGCACGCCGGCCACCGACAGCGGGCCCCGCGCCGCCTCCGGGGCACGCAGGAATACCCGGCCCACCTCGAATACACGGACCCTGGCTACCTTGCGCGCGTGGTTTTTCCGCACGACGTCCGCCAGCGAGCCGATCAGCGAAGTGCGCATGACCGCCAGCGGGCTGGCGATGGGGTTGAGCAGGCGGATGGGGTTCGCCTCGCCGGCGAAGTCGGCTTCCCAGGCCGGCTCGACGAAGCTGAAGTTGATCACCTCGCGATAACCGGCGGCCGCCAGGCGCTCGCGCAGCGCGTGCAGGCTGCGCGCGGCCTCCGGCGTCTTCAGCATGGTGAGGAAGGCGCGCGGCGGGTGCGCCTCGATGCGCTCGAAGCCGTAGATGCGCGCCACTTCCTCGATCAGATCCTCCTCGATCTGCAGATCGAAGCGGAAGCTGGGCGGATTGACGATGAAGACGTCGTCCTCCCGCCGCGCCGGCAGCCCCAGCCTGGCGAACACGTCGGCCATGTCGTTCTCCGCGATCGGCACGCCGATCACTTTCTGCGCCCGCGCGAGGCGCATGCGCACCGGCTTGCGGTCCGGCAGGCGCACCACAAGGTCCTCGGCCGGGCCGGGCTCTCCGCCGCAGATGTCCAGGATGAGGCGCGTGGCGCGCTCGATGCCGTCCAGGTTGTTGCGGAAATCGACGCCGCGCTCGAAGCGATGCGAGGCATCGCTCGAGAAATTGAAGCGCCGGGCGCGTCCGGCGATGGCTTCCGGAAAGAAGAACGCGGACTCGAGGAACACGTTGCGGGTCGTCTCGTCCGCCTTGGTGCTCTCCCCGCCCATGATGCCGCCCAGGCCGATGACCCCGGAGTCGTCGGTGATGCACAGCACCGACCCATCCACCTCCACCTGCTGCTCGTTCAGCAGCAGCACCTTTTCGCCCGGCAGCCCCCAGCGCACCTCGATCGGACCCTTCAGCTTGTCGAGGTCGTAGACGTGCAGCGGCCGGCCCAGCTCCAGCATCACGTAGTTGGTTACGTCTACCAGCGCGGAGATGCTGCGTTGGCCGGCGCGCTCCAGGCGCTGCTTCATCCATTGCGGCGTCGCAGCGCGCGCGTTCACCCCGCGGATCACGCGCCCGGCGAAGCGGCCGCAGCCCTCGGGCGCGGCGATGCGCACCGGGTGCCGCGCCTCGCTGCGGGCGGCGATCTTGTCGGTGGCAGGCGCCTGCAGCGGCGCGCCGGTGATCGCGGCGAGCTCGCGCGCGACGCCCAGCACCGAGAGGCAGTCGCCGCGGTTGGGAGTGAGCTTGAGCGTGAGCACGTGGTCCTCGAGCTTGAGCACCGCCCGGACATCGGCGCCGACCTCGGATTTCGGGTGCAGCTCGAGCAGGCCGGCATGGTCGCTCGACAGGCCGAGCTCGCGCGCCGAGCACAGCATGCCGTGGCTTTCCGCGCCCCGCACCGAGACCTTGCTGATCTCGAAGCCCGGCAGCCGCGCCCCGATGATCGCAAGCGGCGCCTTCATGCCGGGCCTGGCATTGGGTGCGCCGCAGACGACCTGCACCCGCTCCTGCCCCGTAGAGACCGTGCACACGGTCAGCTTGTCCGCGCCGGGATGCTTCTCGACCGACATGATTTCGCCGACCAGCACGCCGCTGAACTGCGGGCCGAAAGGCTCGTAGCTTTCCACCTCCAGCCCAGCCATGGTAAGCCTGTCCGCGAGCTCGCGGCCCGGGATCGGCGGGTTGCACAGCTTGCGCAGCCAGGTTTCCGGAATGACCATATCAGCCTCGCATCCTGCTCAGGAAAACTGCTCCAGGAAGCGCACATCGCCGTCGAAGAACAGGCGCAGGTCTTCGATGCCGTAGCGCAGCATGGTCAGGCGCTCCAGGCCCGAGCCGAAAGCGAAGCCGATGTAGCGCTCCGGGTCCAGGCCGAAATTGCGCACCACCGCGGGGTGCACCTGGCCCGAGCCCGAGATCTCCAGCCACCTGCCTTTCAGCTTCATGTCGATCTCGGCCGAGGGCTCGGTGAAGGGGAAGTAGGAGGGGCGAAAGCGCACCTCCAGCTCGTCGTCCTCGAAGAAGCGGCGCAGGAACTCGGTGTACACGCCCTTCAGGTCGGCGAAGCTGATGTGCTCGTCGATCCACAGGCCTTCCACCTGATGGAACATGGGCGAATGCGTGGCGTCGGAGTCCACGCGATAGGTGCGCCCCGGCGCGATGACCTTGATGGGGGGCTGGTGCATGCGCGCATAGCGCACCTGCATCGGGCTGGTATGCGTGCGCAGCAGCAGCGGCAGCCCGTCCTTGTCCTTCAGGTCGACGTAGAACGTGTCCTGCATCGAGCGCGCCGGATGGTTCTCCGGATTGTTGAGCGCGGTGAAGTTGTACCAGTCGGTCTCGATCTCGGGGCCGTCGGCGACATCGAAGCCGATCGAGCGCCAGATCTCCTCGATGCGCTGCCAGGTGCGGATCACCGGGTGGATGCCGCCGCGTCCGGCGCCGCGCCCGGGCAGGGTGACGTCGAGCGCCTCCTCGGCCAGGCGCGCGGCGAGCTTTTCGCCGGCGAGCTCGGCACGTCGCGCATCGAGCGCGGCCTCGATCTTCTGCTTGGCGGCGTTGAACGCCGCGCCCGCCGCCCTCTTTTCCTCCTGGGAGAGGCTCTTCAGCGTCGACTGCAGCGCCGCCAGCTCTCCGGATTTTCCGAGAAAGCGAGCCTTCTCGTTCTCCAGGGACGCGGCATCGCCCGCCGCGCGGAACGCGGCCAGCGCGCGCGAGACGATGCCGTCGAGGTTTTGCAACCTAGTGGGTCAGGCTGGCCTTGACCTGGCTCGCGATCTTGGCGAACGCGGCCTTGTCGGCCACCGCGAGATCCGCCAGGACCTTGCGGTCGATGTCGATGTTGGCGCGCTTCAGCCCGGCCATGAAGCCGCTGTAGGTCATGCCCAGCTCGCGCACCGCGGCGTTGATGCGCGTGATCCACAGCGCGCGGAACACGCGCTTCTTCTGGCGGCGGTCGCGGTAGGCGTACTGCCCCGCCTTCATCACCGCCTGCTTGGCGACCCGGTAGACGTTCTTCCTGCGGCCGCGGAAACCCTTGGCCTGCTTCAGGACCTTCTTGTGGCGCGCGCGCGCGACCGTACCTCGCTTTACCCTGGGCATGGCGCGCTCCTTACGACGAGTACGGCAGCATGGACCTCACCTGCCGCTTGTTGCTGTGGTGCACCTCGGTGGTGCCGCGCAGCTGGCGCTTGCGCTTGGTGCTCTTCTTCGTGAGGATGTGGCGCATGAAGGCCTGCGAGCGCTTGATCCCGCCGCCGGAGCGCACGGTGAAGCGCTTCGCGGCGCCTCGCTTCGACTTCATCTTGGGCATGATGCTTTCTCTCTTCTCATATGACGCCGGGCGGTCCCCGCCTATGAGGGGACGCTTCAAATTGCCTGCGGCGGTCACTTGTAAAAACTAAGCTGCTGCCGGCTTCGCCGCCGGCGCCTTCTTGGGCTTCGTTTCCTTCACGGGCGGCACCTTCTTCTTCGGCGCCAGCACCATCACCATCTGCCGTCCTTCCAGCCTCGGGAACTGCTCGACCAGCCCCACGGCGTCCAGATCCTTCTGCACCCGCTGCAGCAGCCGCTCGCCGAACTCCTTGTGCGCCATCTCGCGGCCGCGGAAGCGCAAGGTCACTTTCGCCTTGTCGCCTTCCTCGAGGAACTGGATCAGCTTGCCCAGCTTGATCTTGTAGTCGCCCTCGTCGGTGCCCGGGCGAAACTTGATTTCCTTGACCTGGATCTGCTTCTGCTTGAGCTTCGCCTCGTGAGCCTTCTTCTGCTCGCGGTAGCGGAACTTGCCGTAGTCCATCAGCTTGCAGACCGGCGGGTTGGCGAGCGGCGCGATCTCCACCAGGTCCACGTTCTGCTCCTCGGCGAGCTTCAGCGCTTCCATTACCGACTTGATGCCCAGCTGGTCACCGTTTTCCGCTACCAGGCGCACTTCCGGGGCGGTGATTTCCCGGTTGATGCGTTGCGATCTACTGTCGAGTGCGATGAGTGAAAAGCTCCTCAGTGCGTTGAAAAAATTGGCCGTGCTAGCGCGCTGACGCCTCGCTCCGGAGGCGCGCGATGAAGGCGTCCGGGCTCATCGGCCCGAGGTCTTCGCCGCTGCGCGTGCGCACGGCCACTGTTCCGGCCTGCATTTCCTTGTCGCCGACCACCACCTGGTAGGGCAACTTCTGCAGGCTATGTTCGCGGATCTTATAGGAAATTTTCTCGTTCCGCAAATCCGTGCGCGCTCTAAACCCCTGTTTAGACAGATGATCTTTGACCGCGCGGGCGTAATCGGCCTGCCGCTCGGTAATGTTCATGACGATCACCTGCTCGGGCGCGAGCCACAGGGGAAAGGCGCCCGCGTAGTGCTCGATGAGGATGCCGATGAAGCGCTCCATGGAGCCCACGATCGCGCGGTGGAGCATCACCGGCGTGCGCCGCGTGTTGTCCTCGGCCACGTATTCCGCGCCCAGCCGCCCGGGCATGCTGAAATCGACCTGCATGGTGCCGCACTGCCAGACGCGGCCGATGCCGTCCTTGAGCGAGTACTCGATCTTGGGCCCGTAGAAAGCGCCTTCGCCGGGCGACAGCGCGTAGCTCACGCCGGATTTCTCCAGCGCCTGCGTCAGCGCCTTCTCCGCCTTGTCCCAGGCTTCGTCCGAGCCGATGCGCTTGGCCGGGCGCGTGGCGATCTTGTAGATCACCTCGGTAAAGCCGAAGTCCCGGTAGACCTTCTGCAGCAGCTCCGTGAAGGCGACGCATTCGGAAAGGATGTGCTCCTCGGTGCAGAAGATGTGGCCGTCGTCCTGCACGAAGCCTCTTACCCGCATCAGGCCGTGCAGCGCCCCGGAGGGCTCGTTGCGATGGCAGGAGCCGAACTCGCCGTAGCGCAGCGGCAGCTCGCGGTAGCTCCTCACGCCCTTGTTGTAGATGAGGATGTGGCCCGGGCAGTTCATCGGCTTGATGGCGTAGTCGCGGTTCTCCGAGGCCGTGGTGAACATGTTCTCCTTGAAGTTCTCCCAGTGCCCGGTGCGCTCCCACAGGCTGCGGTCGAGGATCTGCGGGCCGCGCACCTCGCGGTAGCCGTTGTCGCGGTAGACCCGCCGCAGGTACTGCTCGACTTCCTGCCACAGCACCCAGCCTTTCGGGTGCCAGAACACCAGGCCGGGCGCCTCCTCCTGCATGTGGAACAGATCCATCTGCGTGCCCAGGCGCCGGTGGTCGCGCTTCTCGGCCTCCTCCAGCATCTTCAGGTACGCCTCCTGGTCCTCCTTCCTCCCCCAGGCGGTGCCGTAGATGCGCTGGAGCATCTCGTTCTTCGAATCGCCCCGCCAGTAGGCGCCGGCCACGCGCATCAGCTTGAACACCTTCAGCTTGCCGGTGGAAGGCACGTGCGGGCCGCGGCACAGGTCGATCCAGTCGCCCTGGCCGTACAGCGAGATCGGCTCGTCGGCCGGGATCGCCGCGATGATCTCGGCCTTGTACTTCTCGCCGATCGACCTGAAGAACGCGACCGCCTCGTCGCGTCTCATGACTTTGCGGTGCACCGGGAGATCGCGCCTGGCGATCTCGTGCATGCGCTTTTCGATCGCCGCCAGGTCCTCGGGCGTGAAAGGCCGCGAGTAGGAAAAGTCGTAGTAGAAGCCGTTCTCGATCACCGGGCCGATCGTGACCTGCGCCTCGGGAAACAGCTCCTTCACCGCGTGCGCGAGCAGGTGCGAGCTGGAGTGGCGCAGGATGTCGACGCCTTCGGGGTCGCGCTCGGTGACGATCGAAACGTCGGCGTCCGACTCCACCAGGAACCCGGTATCGACCAGCTTGCCGTTCACCTTGCCCGCGAGCGCGGCGCGCGCCAGCCCCGCGCCAATGGAAGCGGCGATGTCGGCGACGGTGACAGGGTTCGGAAACGACTTGGACGAGCCGTCGGGGAGACGGATGATGGGCATTCCGCTTCAAGATCCAGGTTGAAGAAGTTGGTAGGCGCGATTGGACTCGAACCAACGACCCCTACCATGTCAAGGTAGTGCTCTAACCAGCTGAGCTACGCGCCTGCCGTAACAACAGGGGAGGCGATTTTATACTAATCGCATGGACCTGATCCTGTGGCGGCATGCGGATGCCGAGGACGGGGCGCCCGACCTGGCGCGCCGGCTGACGCCCAAGGGCCGCGAGCAGGCGGCGCGCGTGGCGGCGTGGCTGCGCGCTCGCCTGCCCGAGCGCTATCGGCTGCTCGCGAGCCCGGCGCTGCGCGCCCAGGAGACTGCCCGGGCCTTGAGCGAAGAGTTCGAGACTTTCAGGGAGCTTGCTCCGGGCGCGACGGCCGAGGCGATCCTGAAGGCCGCGGCAAACGAGGGCACGGTCGTCGTGGTCGGCCACCAGCCGGACCTGGGCCTGGCGATCGCCCACCTGCTGTGCGGCGAGGAGCGCGACTGGAGCGTGGGCAAGGGCGCGCTGTGGTGGATCGCCAACCGCAGCAGGGTGCGCGCGGTCATCTCACCCGATCTGCTTTAGTACGGACACCTTGCGGTCGGACAGGCCGCTCACCTGCAGCTTCATGCCGACCGCGCTCCAGTGGCCGGCTTCGGCTTCGAGCGCGGCGGCCGACAGCGGGTTCTCCTCGAGCCACGATTGCGGCAGGTCGATGGCGAAACCGCCGGCGTCGGCCGCCACGCGCAGGAACGGCAGGCGGGCGTCGCTGCGGCTGCGCAGGATGAGCGAGGCGGTGCGCAGCGCGAACACCAGCTTCCACTCGGCCGCGTCGAGCCCGGCGTCGCGCATCTTTTCCAGCTTGCCGCGGTGCGCGAGCACGATGCGCGCAAGGCGCGCCTGCTCCATGCGCGAGAACCCCGGCATGTCGGCGTTCGACAGCACGTAGGCCGAATGCTTGTGGTATTGCGCGTGTGCGATGGACAGGCCGATCTCGGCAAGCCGCGCGGCCCATGCCAACACCTGGCGCTCGCCGTCGTCCTCGCGCTCGGCGCCGGGCGAAAGGGCGTCGTAGACGGTGAGCGCCAGGCCCCTCACGCGCTC
>CBDDSA010000116.1:0-6772 GCA_965233185.1 uncultured bacterium | reverse complement strand
TGGCATCCGGCGCGCCGCTCGCCTGGCGCGCCGTCAGCATGCGGCCGATCGTCGCGCGGCGCTCGCCGAGCGAACGCTCCAGCGCCCTGCGGCGCTCGGCGAGCGCCGCAGCCTCGGCGCGCACTTGGCGAATCTGCTCCTGCAGCGCGGCGAGGGTGCGGTTGGCCTCCGATATCGCGCGCTCGGAGCGGCGCAGCGCATCGCGCGCTTCCTTGCGCGTCTCTTCTTTCTGCTCCAGCTGCTCGGTCAGCGCCCGGATGCGCGAGCGCAAGTCACTCAGATCCTCTTCCTTGGAGGCCTGGGCGCCGCACGCCGCGAAGGCCAGGACCACCATCAGCGCCCGATTCAGCGGGCCTTCCCCTGAGACGATACCGCCGCGATGCGCTTCTGGATTTCCGCCGGATCGCCGAGGTAGTAATGCCGCAGGGGCTTGAGCTGCTCGTCGAGCTCGTAGACCAGCGGTGCGCCGGTGGGCACGTTGAGCGGCACGATCTGGGCGTCGCTCAGCCCGTCCAGGTGCTTGATGAGCGCGCGCAGCGAGTTGCCGTGGGCCGCGATCAGTACGCGTCGCCCGGCACGCACGGCCGGCGCAATGGCGCTCGCCCAGTACGGGATGACGCGCGCCACCGTGTCCTTGAGGCACTCGGTGCGCGGCACCTCGATGCCGGCGTAGCGCGCATCGCCTGCCTCGTATCTCGGGTCGCCCGCTTCCAGCGCGGGCGGCGGCACGTCGTAGCTGCGGCGCCAGACGAGCACCTGCTGCTCGCCGAACTTGGCCGCGGTTTCGGCCTTGTTCAGGCCCTGCAGCGCGCCGTAGTGGCGCTCGTTCAGGCGCCAGCTTTTCTCCACCGGCACCCACATCTGGTCGAGCTCCTCCAGCCCGATCCACAGCGTACGGATGGCGCGCTTGAGCAGCGAGGTGAAGCACAGGTCGAAGCGGTAGCCGCCGGCCTTGAGCAGCCGCCCGCCGGCGCGCGCCTCCTCTACGCCGCGCGGGGACAAATCGACGTCGGTCCAGCCGGTGAAGCGGTTTTCGCGGTTCCAGTCCGATTCGCCGTGGCGCAGAAGCACGAGCTTGTGCATGGTGCTGAATTATAATGAGCCCCCCTCGTGAAATTCCTCCAGGACAACATCCTCCTGATAGCAGTGGCGCTCGTATCGGGCGCCATGCTGCTTTGGCCGTACGTGCGCCGCGCCACGGGCGGGCCCTCGGTCAATCCGACGCAGGCCACCCACCTCATCAACCGCGAAGACGCCCTGGTGATCGACGTGCGCGAGCCGGGGGAGTACGGCACCGGCCACATCCTCGGCGCCAAGAACATGCCGCTGTCGCGCGTCGATTCCGGCGGCGCAGAAATTGCTGGAAAGAAAAAGGACCGCCCGGTCATCCTCTATTGCGAAAGCGGCAACCGCTCGGCCAAGGCGGCGGCGGCGCTGCGCGGCCAGGGCTATACGAGAGTGCTGAACCTGTCCGGCGGCCTCGGCGCTTGGCAGCAGGCCGGCCTGCCGGTGGAGAAATGATTTTGGCGAAAGTGCTGATGTACCTCACCGCCGCCTGCCCCTTCTGCCAGTCGGCCGACCGGCTGCTGCGCGACAAGGGTGCCCAAGTCGATCGCATCCGCGTCGACCTCGAGCCGGCGCGGCGGGCGGAAATGACGCAAAAGAGCGGCCGGCGCACGGTGCCGCAAATCTGGATCGGCGAGCGCCATATCGGCGGCTGCGACGACCTGTATGCCCTCGAGCGCGCCGGCAAGCTCGATCCCCTCCTAAAGGCCCCCTGATGAGCCAAGAGCAGCCGCAACCGACTTTCCAGATCGAGAAAATCTACGTCAAGGACCTGTCGCTCGAGATCCCGGCGGGACCGCAAGCCTTCATGCAGCAGGCGCAGCCGCAGCTCGAGGTGCAGATCAATACCGCGGGGGGCAGCTTCGCGGAGGGCTACTACGAGGTGAGCGTAAGCGCCACCGTGACGGCGAAGAACGCCGAGCGCACGCTGTTTCTGGCGGAAGCCGTGCAGGCGGGCATCTTTTCCGTGCGCAACGTGCCGGCGGGAGAGCTCGATCCGCTGCTCAACATCGGTTGCCCGACGATCCTGTTCCCGTACCTGCGCGAGACCATCTCGGACCTCGTGAACCGCGGCGGCTTCCCGCCCGTGCTGCTCGCGCCCGTGTCGTTCGAGGCGCTGTACGTGCAGCGCCTGCAGCAGCAGGGCGCCCCGGCGCAGGGCCAGGGCGAGCCGAAGATCGAAATCGCACGGTGACCCGGGTCGCGGTCCTCGGCGCAGGCGCCTGGGGCACCGCGATTGCCGCCGTGCTTGCCGGGCGGCTGGACGTCACTTTATGGGCGCGCGATGCCGCGCACGCCGAGACGCTGTCGCGCAGCCGGCGCAACGAGCGCTATCTTCCCGGCGTGGAGCTTCCCGCCGCGCTGGGCATCAGCGCGGACCTGTCCCAGGCGCTTTCGCAGGCGAGGGTGGTGCTCGCCGCCACCCCGGTGGCGGGGCTGCGCGAGATCACGGGCAGGATCCCGTCCGATCGCTCGCTCGTGTGGTTGTGCAAGGGATTCGAGGAAGGCAGCGGCCTGCTGCCCCACGAGATCGTCACGCAGAAGCGTTGCGGGGCCCTTTCAGGGCCGTCCTTTGCGGCGGAGGTGGCGCGCGGCCTGCCCTGCGCCCTTACGCTCGCGTCGCGCGATGCCGACTTCGCCCGCGAGGCGGCCGCGCTGCTGCACGGCGGGCGCATGCGCGTGTACTACAGCACCGACCTCGTCGGCGTGGAAATCGGCGGCGCGGTGAAGAACGTGATGGCGATCGCCGCCGGCATCTGCGACGGGCTCGGCTTGGGCCTCAACGCGCGCGCCGCACTCATCACGCGCGGCCTCGCCGAAATTGCGCGCCTGGGCGCCGCTTTGGGCGGCTCGCCCGAAACCTTGTTCGGCCTGGCCGGCGCCGGCGACCTCATTCTCACGGCGACCGGAGACCTTTCGCGCAACCGGCGGGTGGGCCTGCAGCTTGCCCAGGGCGTGCCTTTGCAAACCATCTTGAACCAGCTGGGCCATGTCGCCGAAGGCGTGCGCTCGGCGCGCGAAGTGGCGCGCATCGCGAAATCCAAGTCGATCGACATGCCGGTCAGCGACGCGGTGAACGCCGTGCTCGAAGGCCGCCTCGCGCCCGCCGCGGCGGTGGAGCGCCTGCTGTCTCGCGACCCGAAGCAAGAGCGCTAACCGCGCAGGCCGCGCACGCCTTCATACAGCGCCTGAAGGCGCGGCAGGTCGGCCTCGTAGTCGCCGCTTGGCTCGAGCGGCGCGAGCAGCCGAATCGTGCGGCGGCCGCCGTCGAGGACTACCGGCAAAATCGGCACGCGCGCGGCATGGGCGATGCGGTAGAAGCCGCTGCGCCATGGCGTGCCGCGGGTGCGTGTGCCCGCCGGGGCGATGGCGAGAAATACCGCGGGCTCGCTATCAATGAAGGCGACGGCCTCGGCGACCGCGCCCTGCGGCGTTTCTCGCACCACCGGCGTGCCGCCGAGCCAGCGCATCAGCCAGCCCAGCAACGGGTTGAAGAGCGTGTGCTTGCCAAGGAAGCGCACCCGGATGCCGATGGCGAACACCGCGAGGATGCCGACGACGAAATCCCAGTTCGACGTGTGCGGCGCGACGATGGCCACCATCTTCCCCCGGCGCGGAAATTCACCCTCGATGCGCCATTTCGCGGCGGCGAGCAGTACGCGCGCCACGCCGCGGGAGAACGCGTTTCCGCTGCGCGGCAGGCAATCGGGCAGGACCGGAATCACACGCCGCCCGCGAAGTCGAGCTGGCGCCACGCCTCGTAGACGACAACCGCTACGGCATTCGACAGGTTCAGGCTGCGGTTGCCGGGACGCATCGGCAGGCGCAACCGGCTTGCCTCCGGAAAATCGCCCAGCACGTGCTGCGCGAGGCCGCGCGTTTCCGCGCCGAACACCAGGACGTCGCCGCGCGCATAGGCGACCTCGGCGTAAACCCGGTTCGATTTCGTCGTGAACGCGAACATCCTCCGGCCGGCAAGCTGCTGGCGGCAGGCGCGCCAGTCTGCGTGAATCGTGAGCGAAGCGTATTCGTGGTAGTCCAGGCCTGCGCGCCTGAGCTGGCGCTCGTCCATGGAAAAGCCGAGCGGCTCGACGAAGTGCAGGCGCGCGCCGGTGTTGGCCGCCAGCCGGATGACGTTGCCCGCGTTCGGCGGAATCTCCGGCTCCACCAGGACGACGTCGAGCATCAGGCGGGCGGCAAGGTGCGGGCGACGACCCAGTTCACCACGCGTGCCGCGCCGGCGCGCTTCAGGGTGCGCGCGAGCTCGTCCAGCGTGGCGCCGGTGGTCATGACGTCATCGACCAGCGCGACGTGCGCGCCGGCGAGCGCGCGGCGGCAGGCGAAGGCGCCGCGCACGTTGCGCTGGCGCTCGGCCCAGGGCAGCTCCATCTGCGGGATCGCGTCGCGCTCGCGCACGCAGCAGGAAAAATCCAGCTTTCCCGGCAGGTGGCGCGCGATCTCGAGCGCCTGGTTGTAGCCGCGGCTGCGCAGGCGCTCGGGCGACAGCGGCACGGGAATCACCAGGTCGATGTGCTCGCCGTGCGCAATGCGCTGGGCGAGAAGCTTGCCGAGAAAGGCAGCCAGCGAGAGCTCGCCGCGGAACTTCAGCGCGTGTACCAGCGCGTCGGCCGGGAAGTCGTAGGCGAGCGGCGCGACCGTGGCATCGTACGCCGGGGCCTGGGCGAGGCAGCGGCCACACACCGCCGCCCCCGGAGACGGCAGCGCGCATCGCGGGCACAGCCTGTCGGGCAGGCGCGGCAAGTCCGCGGCGCAGGCCCCGCACAGCAGGGCCTGCGCCCGCCCGCGGCACACGTAGCAGGCGCCGCCGAAAAGAAGACCGCCGAGGAAATCGCGCATGCTAACCTTTCCTCATGTGGACTGTAGCGCAGCTCGCCGCCGACCTGGCGGCGGGACGCACCTCGAGCCGTGCGCTGGTAGAGCAGGCGCTGGCGCGCATCGGCGAGCCGAGCGGCGAAGGCAGCCGGGCGTTCCTGAAAATCCATGCCGAATCCGCGCGCGCCGACGCGGACGCCGCCGATCGCCTGCGCAAGGCGGGCGTGCGCCGCTCCGCCGTCGACGGCCTGCCGGTGTCGCTCAAGGATCTGTTCGATGTCGCCGGGGATGTCACCCGGGCCGGCTCCAAGGTGTTCGAAAAGCGGGCAGCCGAAGATGCCGGCGCGGTGGCGCGCCTGCGCGCCGCGGGCGCCATCTTCATCGGCCGCACCAACATGGTGGAGTTCGCCTTCGGCGGCGTGGGCCTGAATCCGCACTACGGCACGCCGAGAAACCCGTTCGACCGCAAGGCCGGGCGCGTCCCGGGCGGCTCCTCTTCGGGCGCCGCGGTGGCGCAGGCCGACGGGATGTGCGTCATGGCGCTCGGCTCGGATACGCGCGGCTCCATCCGCGGGCCGGCGGCGCTGTGCGGCCTGGTCGGCTGGAAGCCCACTGCGGCGCGCGTGCCGCGCGACGGGGCGTTTCCGCTGTCGTTCACGCTCGATTCCGTCGGTCCGCTGGTCAACTCGGTCGCGTGCGCCGCCGCTTATGACGCCGTGCTTTCCGGCGAAGCGCCAAGCGAGTTGCAGCTCGACGCCAAGGGCCTGCGGCTGCTGCTGCCGCGCTCCTCGGCGCTCGAGGACCTCGACAAGGAGGTCGGCGCCGCGTTTGAAGCCGCGCTCTCGCGGCTGGCGAAGGCCGGCGCCTCCATCACCGAGCGAGCGGTGCCGGCGTTCGACCGGCAGGGCGAGTACTTCAAAGGCGGCGGCTATGCCGGCGCCGAGGCGTTTCAAATCCACCGCGGCTACCAGGAAAGGATCGGCGAGTACGATCCGCGCGTCGGCAAACGCATCCTGCTGGGCAAGGCGTTGTCGGCCTCCGACTATCTCGCGTTCGGCGACCTGCGCGCGGCCTACATGCGCGAAGTCGCCGCCCTCGCCGCGCCGTTCGACGCGTTCGTCATGCCCACCGTGCCGTGCATCGCGCCCACCATCGCGCAGGCGGACGCGAGCGATGACGATTATTTCCGCTGGAACATTCACATCCTGCGCAACAACGGCCTGGTCAACTTCCTCGACGGCTGCGCCGCGTCCGTTCCCTGCCACGAGCCGGGCAGCGCCCCGGTGGGATTGATGGTGTGCGGCATCGCGGGCACCGATCGGCACACTCTCGCTGCGGCCGCGGCGATTGAGCGCGTCCTTTCCCGGGATTGACCGGCGCGCGGCCCGCCGCCGATTCGAGCGCGCCGCCGGGACCTACGCCGAAGCCGCCCGGCTGGAAGCCGAGATTTCGGCGCGCATGCTGGAGCGCCTGGACTACATCCGCCTTGCGCCGCGCCGGGTGCTGGACGCCGGCAGCGGCCCGCCGCGCCGCGAGCTGGGCAGGCGCTACCCGCGAGCGGACATCATTGCGCTCGACTTTGCGCCGGCGATGCTGCGGGGAACGAGCTACGGGTTCTTTCAGAGGAAGCCGCTGCGCCTATGCGGCGAGCTGGAGCGGCTGCCGCTCGGGAGCGGCTCGGTGGAGTTCGTCTGGTGCAACATGGCGCTGCACTGGCTGAGCGAGCCGCTCGGTGCTTTCCGCGAGTTCCGCCGGGTGCTCGCGCCCGGCGGCCTGCTGATGTTCAGCACGCTCGGCCCCGATTCCCTGAAGGAGCTGCGCGCCGCCGCCGGCACGCAGCGGGTTCACCGTTTCATCGACATGCACGACCTGG
>CBDDSA010000115.1:0-15824 GCA_965233185.1 uncultured bacterium | reverse complement strand
GCGCGCTGTTCCGGTTCAAGCCGGGCTACGAGACCCGAGCGCCGGCGCCGGCGCTCGACTGGTCGGAATGGGAAGTCGGTCCGCAGGACCGAGGGGGCGGTTTTGCCAAGGCCGTGGAGATGTGCAACAACAACGGCCATTGCCGCAAGTTCGACGCCGGCACCATGTGCCCGTCCTATCGCGCCACGCTGGACGAGGCGCACGTCACGCGCGGGCGCGCCAACACGTTGCGCCTTGCGCTATCCGGCCAGCTGGGCGCCGAAGGCGACGCGGCGGTGGCGCAGGCGCTGGATCTGTGCGTCTCATGCAAAGGCTGCAAGCGCGAGTGCCCGACCGGCGTCGACATGGCGCGCATGAAAATCGAGTTCCTCACGCACTACAAGGCGCGGCGCGGCTACTCGCTGCGCGATCGCGCCATCGCCTACCTGCCGCGCTACGCGCCGTGGGCGGCGCGCCTGGCGCCCGCTGCCAACAGGCTCTCCGAAGCGCTGAAGGGCGCGCTCGGCTTCTCGCCGCGGCGCGAGCTGCCGCAGTGGCGCGCGGACTACTTCGTCGACCGCACCCGCCCGCTGCGCGGCGCCGGACGCGAGGTGGTGGTGTTCGTCGACACCTTCAACCGGTGGTTCGAGCCGCACAACGCGCGCGCGGCCATGCGCGTATTGCAGGCGGCGGGCTACAAGGTCGCGGCGGCGCAGCCGCTGCTTCGCGGCCGCCCGCTTTGCTGCGGCCGCACCTTCCTCGCCGCCGGCATGGTGGCCGAGGCCAAAATGGAGGCGCGGCGCACGCTGGACGCGCTGCGGCCCTATGCCGAGCGCGGCGTGCCGATCGTCGGTCTGGAGCCTTCGTGCCTGTTCTCGTTCCGCGACGAGTACGCCGCGCTGCTTGACGACAGCGCCGGCGTGGCGCAGCACGCCTTTCTGTTCGAGGAGTTCCTGGCACGCGAGCCCGGCGAGCTGCGCCTGAAGGAGCTGGGCAGGGAGGTCTTGCTGCATGGCCATTGCCACCAGAAAGCCTTCGACGCCATGCCGGCGGTCGAGAAGCTCCTCGGCATGGTGCCCGGGCTCAAAGTGTCGACGGTGCAGACGAGCTGCTGCGGCATGGCGGGAAGCTTCGGCTATGAGGCCGAGCACTACACGGTATCGATGAAGATGGCGGAGCTCAGCCTGCTGCCGGCGGTACGCGCCGCGCCCGACGCGCTGGTGGTGGCCGACGGCACCAGCTGCCGGCACCAGATCGCCGATGGCGCCGGGCGCGAAGCCTGGCACGTGGCGCGCGTGCTCGAGGCCGCCCTCAGCGCCCCGCAAGCAGCGCCATCACCACCGAGACGGTAAGCAGGGAAGCGACCGTGGAGATGACTGCGCCGGTCGAAGTCTCGGCTTCCAGCAGCCGGTAGCGCTGCGCCAGCACGAAAGCCGTGGCGCCCAGCGGCAGCGCGGCGCATACCACGGCGATCTTGGCCCAGAACGGGTCGACCGGCAGGACGTAGAAGGCGAGCGCCGCCATGAGCAGCGGATGCACCACCAGCTTGAGCAGCGTGGTCTGCCAGCTCGCCCGCACGCCGGCCCGGATGGAGAGCTGGGACACGAACAGGCCGATCGCAAACAGCGCGCACGGGCCGGCGGCTGCTGCCAGAAGCGTGGCGAAGCGCTCCGCCGGCAGCGGGATCTTGACCCGCAGGAAGACCAGGAAGACCGCGAGCGCGATCGGCCAGATGAGGGGGCTGCGCAAGACGCCCGACAGGGCGCGGCGCAGGCCGCCGGGCCGCCGATTGACGAACAGCTCCAGGCAGACGATGGCGAGCGCGAAGGAAATGATGTTGGTCGCCACGGTAGCAAGCGCGGCGGGCAACGCGGCACGCTCGCCATAGGCCACGGTAACCAGCGGAATGCCGAGGTAGCCGGTATTGGCGAAGGACGCGTTCAGCGCGCGCAGGGTGCTTTCGGCCGGCGGCGCCTTCATCACCAGATGCGAGAGGAAAAAGCCCGCGAGCGCGGTGCCCAGCGTGGCGGCGATCACTGCAAGCAGGAACGCGCCGCTCAGGATCTCCTCGAGCGAGCCGCGGTACACCGCGATGAACAGCATCGCCGGCAGCGCGAAGGCGTAGACGAACTGGTTGAGGGCGTGGCTCGAGGCCTGCGTCACCAGGCCCAGGCGTCCGGCAAGGTAGCCGCACGCCACCAGCCCGAAGACCGGCACCACCGCCCCGACGACCGGCGCTAGCGTCGGGTCCAAACGAACAGGGCGAGGCCGCCGGCGATCATGGGGATGCACAGCCACTGCCCCATGGTGAGGCCCAGCGCGAGCAGGCCGAGGAAGGCGTCGGGCTCGCGGCCGAACTCGGCGATGAAGCGGAAAGCCCCGTAGCCGATCAGGAACAGCGCGCTCACCTGGCCGCGCGGCCGCGGCTTCGACGAGAACCACCACAGCAGCACGAACAGCGCGAAGCCCTCGAGCGCCGCCTGGTAGAGCTGCGAAGGGTGCCGCGGCAGCTCGCCCGCTCCACGGAATACCATGCCCCAAGGCAGGTCGGTGACGCGCCCATAAAGCTCGCCGTTGATGAAGTTGCCGATGCGCCCCGCCGCGATGCCCAGCGGGCACAGCGGCGCGACGAAATCCATCAGGCGCAGGAAGTGGACCTTGCTGCGGCGCGCGGCGATCCACATGGCGAGCATCACGCCGAGCAGGCCGCCGTGGAAGGACATGCCGCCCTGCCACACCGCGAAGATCTCGAGCGGGTGCGCGGCGTAATAGCCGGGCTTGTAGAACAGCACGTAGCCCAGGCGTCCGCCCAGCACCACGCCCAGCACCGCGAGGAAAATCAGGTCGTCGAACTGCGGGCGGGTGATGGGCGCAAGGCCGGCCTTGATCCTGCGCACGCCTAGCCACCAGCCGGCGGCGAAGCCCGCGAGGTACATGAGGCCGTACCAGCGCACCGCGAGCGGCCCGATGGCAAACGCGATCGGGTCGATCTGCGGGTGGATCAGCATGTTTCGGGCAGGTTCATGCCGAAAGGGTATTACAGCAGGATGCCGATTGCATTGGATCGCTACGGCGGGGTGGCGCAGAATGCGCCTCTTCCAGGGAGGAAAGCCATGGCCGAAGCGCAGAACCGCCGTTCCCGACTCATCACCCAGGGCGTGGCCCGCTCGCCCAACCGCGCCATGCTGCGCGCCGTGGGCTTTCGCGACGGCGACTTCGACAAGCCGATCATCGGCGTCGCCAACGGCCACTCCACCATGAATCCGTGCAACGCTGGCATCCAGCCGCTGGTCGACCGCGCCATGGCCGCGCTCGAGCAGGCGGGCGCCAAGCCGCAGGTGTTCGGCGTGCCGACCATCACCGACGGCATCGGCATGGGCACCGAGGCAATGAAGTACTCGCTGGTGTCGCGTGAGGTCATTGCCGACGCGATCGAGACCAGCGTCAACGGCCAGGCGATGGACGGCGTGCTGGTGGTCGGCGGCTGCGACAAGAACATGCCGGGCGGCATGATCGCCATGGCGCGCATGAATGTGCCCGGCATCTACGTCTACGGCGGCACCATCAAGCCGGGCAAGTGGAAGGGCCAGGACCTGACCATCGTTTCGGCGTTCGAGGCGGTCGGCGCCTTTGCCGCGGGCAAGCTCTCCGAGGAGGACTTCACCGGCATAGAGAAAAACGCCTGTCCGAGCGTCGGCGCCTGCGGCGGCATGTATACGGCCAACACCATGAGCTCGTCGTTCGAGGCGCTCGGCATGAGCCTGCTGGGCTCTTCGCAGATGGCTGCGCCCGACGCGGAAAAGGCGGATTCGGCGGCACAGTCCGCCCAAGTGCTGGTGGAGGCGATCCGCCGCCAGCTCAGGCCCCGCGACATCATCACGCGCAAGTCCATCGAGAACGCCGTGGCGCTGGTGATGGCCACCGGCGGGTCCACCAACGCGGTGCTTCACTATCTCGCCATCGCGCGCGCCGCCGGCGTGAAATGGAGCATCGACGACTTCGAGCGCGTGCGCCGCAAGGTGCCGGTGCTGTGCGACCTGAAACCCTCGGGACGCTTCGTCGCCGTGGACTTTCACCGGGCCGGCGGCGTGCCCCAGGTGCTGAAGATCCTGCTCGCCAACGGCGCCCTGCACGGGGAGTGCATGACCATCCACGGCAAGACCCTGGCGCAGATGCTGCAGGACGTTCCGGCCGAGCCGCGCGCCGACCAGCAGGTAATCCGGCCGTGGTCGCAGCCCATGTACAAGGAAGGCCACCTTGCCATCCTCAAGGGCAACCTCGCGACCGAAGGCTGCGTCGCCAAGATCACCGGGCTGAAGAACCCGGTGATTACCGGCCCGGCGCGCGTATTCGACTCCGAGAACGCCTGCATGAAGGCCATCATGGGCAAGCGCATCAAGCCGGGCGACGTCGTCGTGATCCGCTACGAGGGCCCGAAGGGCGGCCCCGGCATGCAGGAGATGCTGGCCCCGACCTCCGCGCTCATCGGCCAGGGGCTCGGCGAGTCGGTCGGCCTGCTGACCGACGGGCGCTTCTCCGGCGGCACCTGGGGCATGGTGGTGGGGCACGTGGCGCCGGAAGCGTATGTCGGGGGCACCATCGCGCTGGTGAAGGAAGGCGACTCGATCACCATCGACGCGAAAAAGCGGCTCATCCAGCTCAACGTTTCACCGAGGGAGCTCGCGGCGCGCCGCAAGAAATGGAAGGCGCCGCGGCCGCGCTACGAACGCGGGTTGCTCGCCAAGTACATGAAGCTCGTGTCGACCGCTTCAGAAGGAGCGGTGACGGACTAGAAGCTGGAACCCGGCTGCTGCAGAAACGCCATTTCGTCGGGCGTGCTGGCCCGACCAAGGGCCGCATTGCGATGCGGAAAGCGCCCGAAGCGCTGGATGATGTCGCGGTGCGCGAGGGCGTAGCGGTAGGCATCCGCGGTTTCCTCGAAGGCCTCCAGCTGCCGGGTGAGCTCGCAGGCCTTCAACTGGTCCTCGAGCGACTCGCTGTGCTCGAACGGCAGGTACACGAACAGGCGCTCGACCGGCAGCAGCGCGCCGTCGTAATTGCGCGCCACCGCAAGGCGCGCGGCCGCCAGCGCCAGCGGGTCGGCGGCGAACGCGCGCGGCGAGCCGCGGAACATGTGGCGCGGGAACTGGTCTAGCAGCAAAATCAAGGCGAGGCAGCTCTGCGGCTCCCCCTGCCACGCCGCCAGCGCGCCTGCCGCCGCCTTCTCGTAAGCCGCTATGAAGCGCTCGCGCACCTCGCGGTCGAAGGCATCGCTCTTCTCGAACCAGCGCTTGTGGCGCTTGCCGCGCTCGGCGGGTCCGCCGAACCAGAAAAGCAACACCTCGTCGGGCTGCGGTTGGTCGCTCATCGGGCCGATGGTAAGCTGCGGCGGCCGTCAAACGAACAAACGGGAGAATCCATGGTCGCCAAATTTCGCCGCCTCATCGCCAGCCTGCTGGTGCTGTCCATTGCGGGACTGGGCCTGCCGCTGCCGGTGCACGCCGGCATGGTAGGCACCGGGGCCGCGGTCGCCTCGGTCGAGCGCGAGCGCATCGCCACATTCCTCGAGCGCGAGGACGTGCGCCAGCAGCTGCACGCCCAGGGCGTGCGTCCGGCGGACGTATCGGCTCGCGTCGCGGCGCTCACCGACGAGGAAGCCTCGCAGCTAGCCGCGCAGATGGACAGCATGCCGGCCGGCGGGGTGCTCGGGCTCATTCTCGTGGTGTTCCTGGTGCTTCTCCTTACCGACATCCTGGGCTTCACCAAGGTCTTCCCCTTCACGCGCACCGTGCGCTAAGCTGGCCGGCACCGGAGCCCCGCCGCGGCGGGGCGTCCGGTGTCCGCCATGCCGAACCGCCTCGCGCAGGAAACCTCTCCGTACCTCCAGCAGCACGCCGGCAACCCCGTCGATTGGTACCCGTGGGGCCCGGAGGCGCTCGAGCGCGCGCGTCGCGAAGATAAGCCGGTTCTGCTTTCCGTGGGCTACTCGGCCTGCCACTGGTGCCACGTCATGGCCCACGAGAGCTTCGGGGACCCGCAGGTCGCGGCGGTGATGAACCGCCTGTTCGTCAACGTCAAGGTCGACCGCGAGGAGCGCCCGGACCTCGACCGGATCTACCAGAGCGCCCACCAGATGCTCGCCCAGCGTCCCGGCGGCTGGCCGCTCACCATGTTCCTCGCCCCCGACGGCGCGCCGTTCTTCGGCGGCACCTATTTCCCCAAAACGCCGCGCCATGGCCTGCCGGGCTTCGTCGACCTGTGCGAGCGCATCGCCGCGGTGTGGCGCGAAAGGCGCGGCGACATCGAGGCGCAGAACGCCGAGGTGCTCAAGGCACTGGCCCGCACCCTGCCGGCGGGCGCGGCTGGCGAGCTGTCGGCCCAGGTGCTCGAGGACATGCTGCGCAACCTGCGCGCGAGCTTCGATGCGCGGCACGGCGGCTTCGGCGCCGCGCCCAAGTTCCCGCACCCGACCGATCTGGAGCTTTGCCTGCGAAAAGGCGAGCTGGACATCGCGCTGACCACGCTGCGCCGCATGGGCGAGGGCGGAATCTACGACCAGCTGGCCGGCGGCTTCTACCGCTACAGCGTGGATGCGCAATGGGGCATCCCGCACTTCGAGAAGATGCTCTACGACAACGGCCCGCTGCTCGGGCTGCTTGCCGACGCCTGGCTCGCCGGCCGCGAGCCGCTTTTCGCGCGCTGCGCGGAGCAGACAGCGGGCTGGCTGATGCGCGAGATGCAGTCGCCCGAGGGCGGCTATTACTCCTCGCTGGATGCCGATAGCGAGCACGAGGAAGGCAAGTTCTATGTCTGGGACCGCGCCGAGGTGCAGGCGCTGCTTTCCGGGGACGAGTACGCCACCCTCGCTCCCCACTTCGGCCTCGATGGCGCGCCGAACTTCGAGGGCCGGCACTGGCATCTGCGGGTGGCGGCGCCCGCCGCAAGCGAGCCGCTGCTGCGTGCCGCGAAGGCCAAGCTCCTCGCCGCGCGCGAGCAGCGCGCGCGACCCGGCCGCGACGAGAAGATCCTGGTGTCGTGGAACGCACTCGCGGCGCGCGGCATGGCGCACGCCGGCCGGGTGTTCGGGCGCCCTGCATGGCTCGCCTCGGCGCGCCGCGCGGTCGAGTTCATCCATGCTTCCTTGTGGCGCAATGGGCGCCTGCTCGCCACCTACAAGGACGGCCGGGCTCACTTGCCGGCCTACCTCGACGACCATGCGTTCCTGCTCGCCGCGCTGCTCGAGCTGCTGCAGGAGTCCTTCGACGCGAAGCACCTGGACTTCGCCTGCCGCCTGGCGGACGTGCTGCTCGAGCAGTTCGAGGATGCCGAGGCCGGCGGCTTTTTCTTCACGGCGCGGGACCACGAGCAGCTCATCCTGCGGCCAAAGCCGGGCCACGACAACGCCACGCCTTCGGGCAACGCCGTGGCCGCCTGGGCGCTGGGCCGCCTGGGCGCGCTGACCGGCGACGAGCGTTATGCGCGCGCGGCGCGGCGCACCGTCGAGTTGTTCTATCCGGCGATGCGCGACTACCCGGCGGGATTCGCCGCCATGGCCATTGCGCTCGACGAGCAGCTTTCGCCGCCGGCGGTGCTGGTGCTGCGCGGCAAGGATGCGCCGCGGGCGGCCTGGCAGGCAGAGCTCGCGCGCGAGTTTTTCCCGCATGCGCTGGTGATCGGCGTGCCGGAAGCGGCCAAGCGGCTGCCCGCGCCGCTGGACAAGCCTTCCCGGCCCGGCCCGGTCAACGCATGGCTATGCCGCGGCGTTACTTGCCTGGAGCCGATAGACGATCTTGTACACTTGAAAAAAGCGCTCAAGGAGAATCCATGAAGCACCTGGCCATCGTTCTTGCGGCAGGCGCCGCCCTTGCCGCGGCGCTGCCCGCCGCGGCGAGCCCCGAGCTGGCAAAGAAGCACGCCTGCTTCGCTTGCCACGCCGTCGACAAGAAGCTGGTCGGCCCGTCCTACAAGGACGTCGCCGGCAAGTACAAGGGCGACAAGGGGGCCGAAGCGCGCCTGTTCGACAAGGTAAAGAAGGGCAGCCAGGGCACCTGGGGCCAGGTGCCGATGCCGCCCAACGCGGCGGTGCCGGACGCCGACGTGCGCGCGCTGGTGAAATGGATTCTGTCGCAGTAGCATGAACGCCCGAAGCAACCCTGCGGGAGATCCCATGTACAAGAAGCTCAGCATCACGCTTGCCGCTGCGGCGCTGGCCCTCGCCGGCTGCGGAGAGCAGAAGCCCGCCGCCAAGGCGGACGGTTCCGCTTCCCCCCTCGAAGTCAAAATCGGCCATGTCGCTCCGCTGACCGGTGGCATCGCCCACCTGGGCAAGGACAACGAGAACGGGGCGCGTCTCGCGATCGACGAGGCGAACGAGGCGAAAGTGCAGATCGGCGGCCGGGCGGTCAGGTTCACCCTGGTACCCGAGGACGACCAGGCCGATCCGAAGGTCGGCACCACGGTGGCGCAGAAGCTGGTCGACGCGCAGGTCAACGGCGTGGTCGGCCACCTCAACTCGGGCGTCACCATCCCGGCCTCGGCGATCTACAACCAGGCCGGCATTCCGATGATCTCGGGATCGGCGACCAACCCCAAGCTCACCGAGCAGGGTTTCAAAGGCATCTTCCGCGTGGTCGGCCGTGACGACCAGCAGGGGCCGGCGATCGCCAGCTACCTCGCCGGCGAAAGGAAGCCCAAGGTCGTGGCGGTGATCGACGACGCCACCGCGTACGGCGAAGGTATCGCCAACGAGGTCGAGAAAACCCTCAAGGCGCAGAACATCCAGGTGCTGCCGCGCGAAAAGGGCACCGACAAGACCACCGACTGGAAAGCGGTGCTGACCAAGCTGCGCGGCCGCAACCCCGACGCGGTGTTCTACGGCGGCATGGACGCGACCGGCGGACCGCTGCTCAAGCAGGGCCGAGAGCTCGGCATCAAGGCGGTTTTCTCGTTCGGCGACGGCGCGTGCACCGACAAGATGAAAGAGCTCGCGGGCGACGCGGCCGAGGGCCTGCTGTGCTCGCAGGCGGGCATCCCGCCGCAGGCGGCGTCGAAGAAGTTCCTCGACGCCTACAAGAAGAAGTTCAACGTCGACCCGATCCTCTACGCGCCGTTCACCTATGACGCCGCCAACCTGCTGATCGAGTCGATGAAGAAGGCCAATTCCGCCGAGCCGGCGAAGTACCTGCCGGAGCTGCAGAAGATCAGCTTCAACGCGTCTACCGGCACCATCTCCTTCGACGACAAGGGCGACCGCAAGGACGCCGAGATCACCATCTTCACCATGAAAGGCGGCAAGATCGAGCCGCTGGCCGTCGTGAAGGGCGGCAAGACGGTCGCCTACGAGGAGTTCCTGAAGAGCATGGGCGGCGCCAAGTAGGGCGGCCCGTAGAGAACCGGCAAACGGCACCCGCGAGGGTGCCGTTTTCATTCATGGGTTAGGCTACGCGGCCGTGGACACCTTTCTCCAGCAGGTCATCAACGGCCTCACCGCGGGAAGCGTCTATGCCGTAGTGGCGCTCGGCTACACCATGGTCTACGGCATCATCCAGCTGATCAACTTCGCGCACGGCGAGGTGGTGATGATCGGCGCCATGGTGGCCTTCACCATCATCAACGCGCTTGCGCCCTCCGGCCTGCCGGCGCTCGCCGTGGTGCTGATCGGCACCGGCTGCGCGGTGCCGGTATGCATGCTGGTGGGATATTCGATGGAACGGCTCGCCTACCGCCCGCTGCGCGGGGCGCCGCGCCTGGCGCCCCTCATCACGGCCATCGGCGTCTCCATCATCCTGCAGCACCTCGCCCTCATGGTGTGGAGCCGCAACGTGCTCGCCTTTCCGCAGATCATCGAGTCGCGCACCTATTTCGTCGGCGGCGCGGCCATCAGCACCGTGCAGATCGCCATCCTCGCCATCTGCGTGGCGCTGATGAGCGGGCTCGCGCTCCTGGTGTACCGCACGCCCCTGGGCACCGCGATGCGCGCGACGGCGCAGAATCCGCAAATCGCGGGCCTGATGGGCATAGACGTCAACCGGGTGATCGCGGCGACCTTCGTCATCGGCGCCGCGCTCGGGGCGGTGGCCGGCGTGCTGTTCGGCACTTACTACGGCATTGCGCAGTACACCATGGGCTCGGTGCTCGGGCTCAAGGCGTTCTCCGCCGCGGTGCTCGGCGGCATCGGCAACATCCCGGGCGCCATGCTCGGCGGCATCCTGCTCGGCCTGGTGGAGGCGCTGGGCGCGGGCTACATCGGCGACATCACCGACCTTTGCGCCTACGGCTGGCTCGCACCGCTGATAGGCGCGTGCGAGAACGGCGGCTACTTCATCCTGTTCGGCTCGAATTACCAGGATGTGTTCGCGTTCGTCGTGCTGATCCTCGTGCTCGTATTCCGGCCGCAGGGCCTGCTCGGCGAGCGCGTCGGTGACCGCGCCTGATGCGCGCCTCCTCTTGATGCAAGCCTACTTCGACACGCGCAAGCATCCCTGGCTGGTATGGCTCGGCTTTGCCCTGATCGGTATCGCCCTTGCCCTGCTGCCGTTTGCCCTGGCCCAGGTCGGCACCACCTGGGTGCGCATCACCAACTACGCCATCCTGTACATCCTGCTGGCGCTGGGCCTGAACATCGTGGTGGGCTTTGCCGGCCTGCTCGACCTGGGGTACATCGCCTTCTACGCCATCGGCGCGTACACCTATGCGCTGCTCGCCAGCCCGCACTTCGACCTGCACCTGCCGTTCTGGATCATCCTGCCGATCGGCGCCGGGGTGGCGGCGGTGTTCGGCGTGCTGTTGGGCGCGCCGGTGCTCAAGCTGCGCGGCGACTACCTCGCCATCGTCACCCTGGGCTTCGGCGAGATCATCCGCATTTTCCTGAACAACCTGTCGCGCCCGGTGAACATCACCAACGGCCCGCAAGGCATCACGCGCATCGATCCGTTCAGCGTCGGGGGGTTCAGCTTCGGCAAGTACGAGACCTTTTTCGGGGTGATGTTCAGCGGGCCGATCAAGTACTACTACCTGCTGCTGCTCGTCGCGCTGGCGGTGATCGTGATCAACATCCGGCTGCAGAACTCGCGCATCGGGCGCGCCTGGGAAGCGATCCGGGAGGACGAGACCGCGGCGCGCTCCATGGGCATCAACACGCGCAACATGAAGCTGCTCGCTTTCGCCATGGGCGCGAGCTTCGGCGGCGTGGCCGGCGGCATGTTCTCCGCGATCCAGGGATTCATCTCGCCGGAGAGCTTCGTGCTGGTCGAGTCCATCATGGTGGTATCGATGGTCGTGCTGGGCGGCATGGGCAATATCTGGGGCGTGATCCTCGGCGCCGTGCTGCTGTCCTTCATCCCCGAGATCCTGCGCTGGACCGTCGAGCCGGCGCAGCAAGCGCTGTTCGGGCGCATGCTGGTCGAGCCGGAGGTGATCCGCATGCTGCTGTTCGGGCTGGCGCTGGTGCTGGTCATGCTGTTCCGTCCGGCGGGCCTGCTGCCCTCCGCGGTGCGCAAGCGCGAGCTTACGGAGCGCGCGACTTGAGCCTGCTCGTTGCCACCCGGGCGAGCAAGCGCTTTGGCGGCGTGCAGGCGCTGCACGAAGTGTCGTTCGGCATCGCCGCCGGCGAGATCTACGGCCTCATCGGCCCCAACGGCGCGGGGAAAACGACGCTGTTCAACCTGCTCACCGGCATCTACCGGCCCGACGGCGGCGCCTTCACCTTCGACGGGCGCGACATCACCGGCCTGACGCCGGACCGCATCGCGGCGGCCGGCATCGCGCGCACCTTCCAAAATATCCGCCTGTTCCACAATCTCTCCACGCTGGAGAACGTCATGATCGGCCGGCACGCGCGCACCCGTGCCGGCGTGCTCGGGGCGATCCTGCGCAATCGCGCCACTCTGGAGGAGGAGCAGGCCATCGAAAGGCGCGCGCTCGAGCTGCTCGATTACGTCGGCATCCGCGCGCGCGCCAACGACGCGGCGAACAACCTGGCCTATGGGGACCAGCGCCGGCTGGAGATCGCGCGCGCTCTTGCCACCGAGCCCAAGCTGCTGGCGCTCGACGAGCCGGCCGCGGGGATGAACGCCACGGAGCGCCTCGCGCTCGCCGGCCTCGTGCGCAGGATCCGCGACGGCGGCGTCACCGTGCTGCTCATCGAGCACGACGTCCGGCTGGTGATGAACATCTGCGATCGCGTCATCGTGCTCGATTACGGCGAAAAGATCGCCGAGGGCCTGCCGGCGGAGGTGCAGCGCGACCCGAAGGTGATCGAGGCTTACCTCGGTGCGCCGCATGCTGCTTGAAGTGAAGGGGCTCGAGGTGCACTACGGCGGTATCCGCGCCGTGAAAGGCATCGACCTGGAGGTCGCGCAGGGCGAGCTGGTCTGCCTGATCGGCGCCAACGGCGCGGGCAAGACCTCCACGCTGAAGGCCATCTGCCGCCTGCTGCCTTCGCAGGCGCAAGTCATGGCCTACGAGGCCGCCGACATCCGCCGCGCCCGGGTGCACGAGCTGCCGCGCAGGGGGCTCGTGCTGGTGCCGGAGGGCCGCGGCGTTTTTCCCCAGCTCACCGTGCACGAGAACCTGGCGCTGGGCGGCTACGCGCGCGGCGGAGCCGATCCGCAGACCCAGTACGCCAGCTTTCCGCGCCTGAAAGAGCGCCGCCACCAGATCGCGGGGACGCTGTCCGGCGGCGAGCAGCAGATGCTGGCGATCGCCCGGGCGCTGATGAGCGAGCCCAAGCTGCTGCTGCTGGACGAGCCGTCCATGGGCCTCGCGCCCATGATGGTGACCAAGATTTTCGAGATCGTGCGCGACATCGCGGCGCGCGGCGTCACCATCCTGCTGGTCGAGCAGAACGCGCGCCTCGCGCTGGAAGCGGCGAGCCGCGGCTACGTCATGGAATCGGGGGCGATTACCCTTTCCGGGCCGGCGCGCGAGCTGCTGCACGATGCGCGCATCCAGGAAGCCTACCTGGGCGAGGCGAGGTCGGCCTGAGTGGTGAAGCTGTCGGCGTAGAACTCCGCCTCCGGCAGCCCGCATTGCGCGACGAAGTCGCGCCGCGCGGCATCCACCATGGCCGGCACGCCGCAGGCGTACACCTGGTGCGCGGACAGGTCGGGGAAGTCCTGCATCACGGCGCGATGCACGAAGCCCGTACGCCCGGTCCACCGGTCCTCGGGCAGCGCATCGGAGACCACCGGCACGTAGCCGACCGGCCATTGGCGGGCGAGCGCGTCCATGTAGAGGTCCTTCGGGCGCCGCCCGCCCCAGTACAGCACCATGGGGCGCGCGATGTTCCTGCGCAGCGCGTGCTCGATCACCGATTTGATCGGCGCGAAACCGGTACCCGAGGCGACGAACACGATCGGCTTCTGCGAATCCTCGCGCAGGAAGAAGGTGCCCAAAGGCCCTTCGAAGCGCAGGATGTCGCGCTCCTTCATCTTGCCGAAGACATGGTCGGTGAACTGCCCGCCCGGCACGTGGCGCACATGCAGCTGGATCAGCTCGTCGTCGTGCGGCGCGTTCGCCATGGAGAAGCTGCGCCGCGTGCCGTCCTTCAGCAGGAACTCGATGTACTGCCCGGCCAGGAACTGGAGCCGCTCGTTGGCCGGCAGCCGCAGGTAGATCGCCATCACGTCGTCGGTCAGGCGCTCGAGCTTCTGTACCCGGCAGGGCAACAGGCGCACCTGGATGTCCTTCGCCGCGCCGATGGTGCGCGCCTCGATCACCAGGTCGGACAGCGGACGGGCCTGGCACAGGAGCGCCTTGCCCTGCTCGCGCTCCGCGTCGGTAAGGACCTTCGCCTGGTAGACGCCGTAGTCCACCCGGCCTTCCACGATGCGCGCCTTGCAGGTGCCGCACGCGCCGTTGCGGCAGCCGTAGGGCAGCACGAGGTCCTGGCGCAGCGCGGCAGCGAGCACCGACTCGCCTTCCTGCACCTCGAAGGCATGACCGCTCGGCTGGACAGTGACCTTATGCATAAAATGGGCGAATGAAACGCCGGCGCTTTGACCCACCCGCTTGCGGCGCTGGAAAAGCGCCCGCATTTTACATGAGCAGCCTCCTGGTCCTGACCAACCTTCCCGACCGTGCGGCGGCCGAGCAGCTCGCCGACACGCTGATCGGCCAGAAGCTCGCCGCCTGCGTGAACATCCTCGCCCCCTGCCGCTCGGTCTACCGGTGGAAAGGCGAAGTGCAGCACGACGAGGAGCACCCGGTGCTCATCAAGACCAGCGAGGAGCGCTATCCCGCGCTGGAGCAGGCGCTGCGCGCCGCGCATCCCTATGAACTCCCGGAGATCATCGCGGTCCCAATCCAGCGGGGCCTGCCGGACTATCTCGCCTGGGTCGCCGCGGAAACCAAGCCTTGAAGCGCATCGCCCTCCTCCTGTCGTGCCTGCTGATCGCGCTGCCCGCGCTTGCCCAGCTCAAGCTGGGGGGCGGGGCCGACGACCTGCTGGAGCCGGAGAAGGCGTTCCGCTTTTCCGCGCGCACGCTGGATTCCTCGACCGTGGAGGTGAGCTTCGCCATTGCCGAGGGCTACTACATGTACCGCGAGCGCTTCAAGTTCGCCGCCCAGGGCGATGCGCAGGTGACGCTGGGCACGCCGCAGCTGCCGCCGGGGAAAAAGCACAAGGACGAGTTCTTCGGCGAGGTCGAAACCTACCGCAACTCGGTGCGCATCCTGCTCCCGGTGAAGGGCGAAGGGCGCTTCGATCTGAAGGTCACTTCGCAAGGCTGCGCCGACGTGGGGGTGTGCTACGTGCCGATGGAGTCTGCGGCCACCTTGCGCGTGGCGGCGGACCTCCCGGCGATGAGCGAGGCGCCGCGCCGGGTGGACGCCGTACCCACCTTTTCCATCTTCGCAAGCGATGTGGACATCGCCCGGCTGTTCGAGGGCAATCTGCTGCTGGTGCTGGGCGGCTTCTTCGTCTTCGGCCTGCTGCTCACCTTTACCCCGTGCGTGCTGCCCATGATCCCGATCCTCTCGGGAATCATCGCCGGCGAAGGCAGGAGCCTCAACCGGGCGCGCGCGCTCACGCTGTCGCTCGCCTACGTGCTGGGCATGGCGGTCGCATACGCCGTGGCCGGCGTGGCCGCCGCTTTTTCCGGATCGCTGCTGGCCGCCGCCCTGCAGAACGCCTGGGTGCTCGGCGCCTTTGCCCTGGTGTTCGTCGTGCTCGCGCTGTCCATGTTCGGCTTCTATGAGCTGCGGCTGCCGGGCTTCCTGCACCATCGGCTGCATTCCGCACATCGCAATCTGCGCGGCGGGCGCATCGCATCGGTGGCGGGCATGGGTGTGCTCTCGGCGGTCATCGTAAGCCCGTGCGTGGCCGCGCCGCTCGCCGGCGCGATGCTCTACATCTCGCAAACGCGCGACGTCGCCCTGGGCGGATCGGCGCTGTTTGCCATGGCGCTGGGCATGGGGGTGCCTTTGGTCGCGGTCGGGGTTTCCGAGGGTGCGCTGCTGCCCAGAGCCGGCGCCTGGATGGAGTCGGTGCGCCGGTTTTTCGGCGTGCTGCTGCTCGCGGTCGCGATCTGGGTGGTGTCCCCCGTTCTGCCCGCGGTCGCCGTGATGCTGGCGTGGGCGGCGCTTTTCATCGGCGCGGCGATGTTCCTGCGCGCGCTCGACCCGCTGCCGGACGCCGCGGCCGGCTGGTGGCGGCTGTGGAAGGGCGTGGGCGTGGTGGCGCTCGTCGCCGGCGTGGCGCTGCTCGTCGGCGCGCTCGCGGGCAGCCGGGACCTGCTGCGCCCGCTGGCCGGCCTCTCCGTGGGCGAAGGCAGCGTCAAGGCGGATGGGAAACTGCCTTGGACGCGGGTCGCCTCCCTTGGAGAGCTGCAGGCGCGGCTCGCCGC
>CBDDSA010000114.1:0-27624 GCA_965233185.1 uncultured bacterium | reverse complement strand
AGCGTGCCGTCCCCGCCCGCGCCGGCCAGGATCCCGCCGCAGCCCGCCGCCAGTCCCGCCGCGCGCGCCGCGACGGCCGCAACGTCGCGCCCTCGCTTGACCTTCAGGATTTCATAGGGGCGCCCGGCCGCCTGCAAGGTGGCCTGGATGTCGCGGACTGCCTCCGCACGATCGCGGCGGCCCGACCCGGTATTGAGGACGACGAAGACCTTGCCCG
The DNA here is from genome assembly GCA_965233185.1 of uncultured bacterium. GTDB lineage: Bacteria > Pseudomonadota > Gammaproteobacteria > Burkholderiales > SG8-39 > SCGC-AG-212-J23. Next base: position 27,407 of record CBDDSA010000114.1, on the reverse strand, counting down.
AAACTGCTAGCAAGACATCAGCGCAGGACGTCTCGGGTGCTGGTGATGAGCACGCAGGTGCAGCCGGTCTCGCTCCACACGCGTTTGTCGCCCGTGCCCGGCTCTGCCCGGTTGTATTCGCCGGGGTAGAGCTTGCGCTCGTCTATCCACAGCTCGCCGTCCAGGAGGTGGAGCTCCTCCACGCCGGCATGGGTGTGAGGCGGGTAGTCGACGCCCGGCGCAAGGCGCACCAGCATGCTGCGGTCCCTCTCGCTATCCGTGGCGAGCAGCTTGCAGAAAATGCCGGGCGCCACTTCCTCCCATTCGGGCTCGCGCCATTGCCGCGAGGACGGCAGCACCGGATCGCCGCCCGCCTCGGCCGCGATGCGGCGCGCGAGGCGCTCGTGCAGGGGCGCCGTCGGGCGCAGCACATCGGTCGGCCAGGCACCGAAGGCATCGATCACCGGACGCAGCGCCTCCAACTCCTGCCGGCAGGGCGCGCAGGAGGAGACGTGAGCTTCGATCGCCGGCACCTCGCCCGCCGGCACAGCCCGCATGGCATAGGCGCAGACCCGCTCTGCCTGCTCGCAACGATTGCGCTCGGTCGGGGTCATGATTCCTTCGGTGCCGCGGCGGCCAGAGCCTGCCGCAGCTTGTGCAATCCGGACCGGATGCGTGTCTTCAGTGCCGAGCGGCTGATTCAGCCGGGCGGCCACTTCGGCATAGGTCAATTCGGAAAAGAAGGCCGCCTCGATCGCCTGCCGCTCGTCCGGCGTCAGGACGGCGAGCGCGCCTTGCAGCGCGCGCAAGTCGTCCTTGAACGCAAGCGCCTCGTAGGAATCGTGCGTCCCGATCGCCGGCGTTTCATCCCTCGCCTGCGGGTCGACGCGCTTCTTGCGCTGCTCGAAGCGCAGCCGGTCGATGGCCCTGGAGCGCGCCTGGTTCATGATCCAGCCCAGGACCGTGCCGTTCGCCGGGTCGTAGCCTGGCGCGCGGCGCCAGATGTCGTGAAACACGTCCACGGTCAGCTCTTCGGCGGTTTCCCGGTTGCGGGTGATGCGCATGATCAGGGTGAAGACTACCCGATGCGCCCGCTCGTACAGGGCGTGCAGCGCAAGCTGATCGCCCGCGGCGATGGACCGCACGAGCACCACCCAGGTCTCCTCCGATACGAGCGTCTTCGGCCGGTTCGCGTAAAGGACGTCGCCGAGCGTTCCTGGCGAGTCATCGCGCCGGTCTTGGTCGACTTGTTGCGCCGCTTCCACGGCCGCGATTGTGCCGCCATTCAGTCGCCCTCGACAAGCCTGCGCCCCGCGGAATGCTGCACTGCAGGTTGACCGACCTCAGGCAGGAGCCGGGTCTGGCGGTCCGCCAGGATGATGTCCACCGCCCGCAGCAGCAGTACATCGGGCAATTGATGGCTGTCGGCCATGAGCTTGTAGAGCAGCGTCGGGCTGATGCCCAGATGCGCGGCCAGCGCCTTGTTGCCCCCCACCGTCTCCGAGGCGGCTTCCAGCAGCTTTACCGTGGTCTCGCTCACCCCGGTTAAAACGTCAACCGGGCGGTTTTGGATTTGTGGCGGAAGGCGAAAGGTATAGTTCATCCTGAGGAGGAAGCACCTATGGAAGCTGAGGCAAAGGCCCGGCGCAGCATCCGGGCGACGGGCGCGGTATCGCCATCGAAGCTCGCGCACTTCGTCCTGCTTACGCGCGATCTACCGCGCTTGCGCGACTGGTATCTGGCGCTGCTCGAGGGCCGAGTCGCCTACCAGGATGCGCTCCTGTGCTTCATCACCTACGATGAGGAGCATCACCGCATTGCCATCGGCGCGCTCCCCGGCGTGCAAGAGCGCGAGGGCGGCCTGCGGGTCGGGCTGCACCATACGGCCTTCACCTATCGGCACTTGGGCGAGCTGCTCTACACCTACCGCAGGCTGAAGGGGCTTGGCATCCAGCCGTTCTGGACCATCAACCATGGCCCGACGCTCTCGATGTACTACCGGGATCCCGACGGCAACCGCGCGGAGCTGCAGGTGGACAACTTCGCCACCGCGGAGGAAGCCAACGAGTTCATGCGCACGCACTATGCCGAGAACCCGATCGGCATCCTGTTCGAGCCGGAGGAGCTGATCGCGCGCTTCGAGGCTGGCGAGCCTCTAGAGTCGCTGCGCCGCCGCCCTTCGCTGCCCCCGGGCAAGACGCCACTCGATATGATGCGCGACTGATCAACAAGCCTGAGGAGAACAAGCATGCCACGATCCATTATTGCCGCCTGCGCCGCATTCACGCTCGCCTTGGGCATCGCTGCGGATGCCCGCGCGCAGGACGCGAGCTACCCGAGTAAGCCGGTCAGGCTCCTGATCGGCTTCCCGGCCGGCGGACTGCTCGACACGGTATCGCGCATCGTCGGCGAGCGCATGGCGGCGCTTCTCGGCCAGCCGTTCGTCGTTGAGGCGCGTCCCGGCGCCGGCGGCCTGGTCGCCACGACCGCTCTCGCCAAGGCCGCGCCCGATGGCTACACGTTGATGATGATCAACGACAACCACGCGCTCAATCCCTACATCCTCAAGGAGATCCCGTACGACAGCGTCAAGGATTTCGCGCCGATCGGCTTCGTCGGCAGCACGCCGCTCGTGTTCAATGCCCACCCGGGACTGGGCCTGAAGTCGATGAAGGACCTGGTCGAGATGGCGAAGGCGAAAGGCGGCAACCTCACTTACGGCTCGGTCGGCCCCGGCAGCCTGCCGCATCTGAGCACCGCGCTTTTCGCGCGCGCCGCTGGCATCAGCATGACGCACGTGCCCTACAAGGGCGGCGCGCCCGCCCTCATCGACCTGGTCGGCGGGCACCTGAACACCATGATGACTTCGCTCGTGGTCAGCAAAGGCCATATAGACGCGGGCCGCCTCACGCCGCTCGCGGTGGCGTGGAAGCATCGCCTGGAGCCGATTCCGAACGTCCCCACCATGGCCGAAGGCGGCTATGCGTTCGACGCCGCGTACTGGTTCGGCCTCATGGCGCCGGCCGGCACCCCGCCCGCGGTCGTCGGCAAGCTCGAGAAGGCGCTCGCCGACACCGTGGCGCAGCCGGCGGTGCGCACGCGCCTGGCCGAGATGGGCACCATCGTCACTCCGATGAATGCCAAGGAGTTCGGCGCTTTCATCCAGAGCGAGATGGCGAAGTGGCAGGACGCCGTGCAGAAAGCGAACGTGAAGATCGAGTGAAGGCGTCAATAGGACAACCGGTCTACTCGATCCGGTAACGTCTGCACCCCCCGCGTGGCTAGATGAGCTGGTTAGCCAGAATCGCGGGGAGCAGGCATGCGCAGCAGGCGAGCTCGGGCATTCGCGGCCGTCATTGCAGCTTCCCTGCCCTGCGTCGCCGGCGGCTCCGACGGCGCCGATCCCGATGATGCCGCCAAGCTGCCGGCGCTCGGCGCGGGCCTATCGATCCCCGCCCTGATCGCGGCGGGCGCGGCGGCGACGCTCGCCATGTCCAGCCGCAGCGGCAAGAGCGAATCCAGCGCGAGCGACGCGCCGCGCACGCGAAGCTATTCCAGCGCCGCCGACTTCCGTACCTCCGAATACGCCGCGCAGCACGGCCTGCGCATGGTCGGGGCGGACGCCTTGTACTTCAACGGCCACGACCGCTGGTATGCGGGCGCCGCCTCCGATCCCGCCGCCGGCACCGGCGTCGGCGTGAAAGTCGCGGTCGGCGATACCGGCATCAATGCGCGCGAGGCGGCAACCGGCGGCGTCATCGCCATCGATGCCGCGGCGAGCTACGACTACGTGAACAACCGGTCGGGCTCCGCAGCCGACGACTACGGGCACGGCACGCACGTCGCGGGCATCATCGCCGCGCCGAAGAACGCGGCGGGCATGCATGGCCTCGCCTACAACGCCACCGTGGTGAACTTCAAGATCGGCAATTCGGCCGGGCTGATCACCGCGAGCGATGCGCAGCGCGCCGACATGCTGTATCGCGCGGCGCGGGCAGGCGCCATGATCATCAACAATTCCTGGGCCTCGGGCAGCGCCATCACCGCGTTCAGCCTAGAGCAGCTGCAGCCGTCCATGCGCAGCATGATCGAGGCCTCGCGCTGGTACGTGGCGAACGGCGGCGTGGTGGTATTCGCCGCCGGCAACGCCGGCGCCGCGCAGCCCGCGGTCGAAGCCGGCCTGCCGCACCTCTTCAGCGGCCTGCGCGCCGGCTGGCTCGCGGTCGTCGCGGTAGACGGCTCGGGCGCGCTCGCCGGCTACAGCAACCGCTGCGGCGTCGCGGCGGCGTGGTGCCTGGCCGCGCCGGGCAGCGGCGTGTACTCGATGTACAACGACGGCGGCTATGCGGGCATGTCGGGCACCTCGATGGCCGCCCCGCATGCCGCGGCCGCGATCGCGGCGCTGAAGAGCATGTTCCCGAATCTGAGCTACCTGCAGATCCGCGAGCGCCTGCTGCATACGGCGAACCGCAGCGGCGCCTACGCCGATGCCGCGAGCTACGGCCAGGGCCTCATGGACGTCGGCGCGGCGTCGTCGCCGGTCGGCGGGGTCGCGCTCCCCACCGGCGCGTCGGCGAGCGGCGCCACCGCCGCGGTGGCGGGCAGCAGCATCGAGTTCCAGGCCGGCACGCTGCGCGCCCTGGGCATGCAGGATAGGGTACTCGTGCTGGACAATTTCCAGCGGGCGCCCTTCTGGGTGCCGGCGCAGACGTTCTTCCGCGAGGCGCTGCCGCGCCTTGTCGAGCGGCAATGGGCGTCGCTTCGCTCGCCCGGGCCGGGCAAGAACGCGGTCTCGGCAGACATCGCGGGCTACCGCTTCGGCTTCTCGAACGGCGCGGGCGGCGAGGCGCTGCTCGGCTCGCAGCTCGAGCTCGCCTGGGTGCCGCACCTCGCCGCGCCCGCGGTCGATTCCGTCGCCATGGGCTACGCCGCCCGCCTCGGCGGCGTACGCATCGGATTGCTGGGCAGCGTGCCCGCGGTGCAGGAAACGAGCGAGCGCACCCTGGATTCCTCGAGCCTCGGCAGCCGCAAGGCCTTCGGCATGATCGCCCAGCGCCGCGCCGCGGCGACCACGTACGGCGTGTCGCTGGCGATGGCGCACGATTTCGAGCGCCCGCTCGGCATGGCGACGCGCGGCGCCTTTGGCGTGGACGACAGCGCCGCGTTCTCGAGCGGCGCCTTCGTGGAGCAAGGCCTTGGCGAAGCGACCACCCTCAACGCCGCGCTGGAAATCGCGCACCACCGCCTGCGCTCGAGCGGGCCGCTCACCGCGCCGGGCTACGCCATCAACTCGGCGAGCTTCGGCGCGCGCACGCTGCTGGGCACCGGCACCACGCTATCGGCGAGCCTGAAGCACGAATGGAGCGGCGGCGAAGCCGCTCGCCTGCGCCTTCCGCTGACGATCGACGAGAGCGGCGCGATCGGCAGCGTGACCTACGCCCTGCCCTATGATCTGCTGCTGGGGCGCACGGCGTTCACGCTGCGGCTGGACCATCGCCTCGCAAGACAAGTGGACGTGCGCGTCGCCCTCACGCACGAGCGCTACGGCTTCGGCGCCTCGGTGACCGGCATGGCGGCGCTTCTCGAAATCACTGCGGACTAGTTTCCGCCAGCCGCAGGGAACAAACGACGCTCGATCACGGCGCCGGTCATGTTTGCGGACGCGTCGGAGATGAGGTGGAGCACCGTCGGCACCACCGCCTCGGGCGCGGAGATGCCGACGGAAGCTTCGTACATCGCGCGTTCGTCGTCGCTCGCCACGTCCAGAAATATGGGGGAAGCCACAAGGCCGGGTGAAAGCACATTTACACGGACGCCGTAGTCGCGTAGCTCGAGCGCCGCGCACTTCGCCAGGCCAATCAATGCGCCTTTCGAGGCCGCATAAGCCGCGGCGCCGGGCCAGCCCGTGTTCACCAGCCCCGATGTGAACAGCAGGACGGCGCCGCTGCCCTGCTTCTTCATGACTGGTAATAGCTCCCGCAGGCAGAAGAATGCCCCGTCGATGTTGACCGCCATGTGCCGGCGCCATTCGGCGTTCGAGATGAGCTCCAATGGCGTGCGCTTCTGAATCGCCGCCGCCAGCACGGCCGCGTCGATGCGCCCGTGCTTTTCCATGATCCCGGAAACCAGACGCCTCACCGTCTCAGGGTCGGATACGTCGACGGCGGGGGCGGAGTTCACGTCGGCCACGACCACGGTGGCGCCCGCTTGCCTACAGGCGCGCGCCGTAGCGGCGCCGATGCCGGAGGCGCCGCCGGTAATAAGGACTACCGCACCCGAGAAGTCGTAGCCGACCTTCACTATGGACTGATCGGCGGCTTGGGCAGGTAGCCTTCGCGGTAAATGTCGTTTACCGTCAGCTTTCGCCCGTTCACCTCCACGTTATCGTTGATGAACTGGACGGTGCGCGCCATTTTTTCGCGGTTCATCGAACCGTAGCCGTTCTTCTCGGTGTCCGGCACGACCGCCAGACGGCGCACGATGCCCAGCTCTTCGACGATGATCTTTGGGTCGAGCGCCTTGACGTATTGCACTTGGATCTTGGCCGCCTCCTCAGGGTTGTCCAGGGCGAACTTCCAACCCCGCAGCGCCGCGCGGATGAAGCCCCGCACCACTTGCGGGTTCTGCTTCAGAAAGTCCTCCTTGACCCCGATGCCGTTCGCATAGATATCCAGGCCGTGGTCGCCGAGCAGCAGGCACTTCACTTCCGCGTCCTTTACCGCACGCTTGAGGCCCGGCTCGCTCATGACAAAAAGGTCTATCGCCTGGACCTTGCGCGCGGCGAGCATCGGCACGCGGGCCGAGCCGTCGATGTTGACCACCTTAAGCGTAGATGGGTCGAGGCGATGCATCTTCATGAACGCCTGGTGTATCTTCCACACGAAGGACGCGGTGCTGGAGCCGAACTCCAGCCCTACCATGTCCTTTGGGGAAGTGACGTTGGCGCCTGGGTTGAGCGAGAAAACGCAGTACGGCGCTTTCTGGTAGTTCACCCCGACCATCTTGATATTCCTTACCGCCTCGCCGCCAGCCACCAGGCTGGGCACGTCGATGAAGCCGAGCTGGGCGATGCCAGTCTCCACGCCCTTGATGACATCGGCCGTGCCCTTGGACGGCACTACGGTGACTTCAAGGCCCTCCTCCTTGTAGTAGCCCTTGGCGATGGGGACGTACCAGGGCGCGTGGCGCCCCAGGGCGATGAAGTCGAGCATGAAGGTGATCTTGCGCTCCTCCGCCATGGCCGCCGTGGGCAGCATGGATAACGCAAGCGCGGCTACGAGCATTTTCGTATGCATGACGACTTCCCTCCTCCGTTGAATGGCCATGTTACTCCGGCTGGATCCCGGCGCTGCGCGCAGCTTCGGTCCAGCGCGCAAGCTCCCGCTTTACGTGCGCGGCGAATTCGTGCGGCGTCGAGCTTGCCGGGTCCACGCCCGCTGCCTGGAGCTTCTCGCGCAGCTCGGACCGGCGCAGCACCGTGGAAAGGTCGGCGCTGATCCTGGCGGCGAGCGCCGGGGGCAGCCCGGCGGGTCCGAACAGGCCCTGCCAGGGCTGCACGTCGAATCCGGGCACTGCGTCGCTGAGCGAGGGCACCTCCGGGAGCAGCGGCGAGCGCGGCTCGCCCGTCACGGCCATGGCCTTCAGGCGGCCGGACTTGAAGTGCGGCATGAGCGTCGGCAGGTCGCCCATGACGAGCTGCACCCGGCCTTCGACGACGTCGGTCACTGCCTGAGCCGTACCCTTGTAGGGCACGTGGGTCATCTTCAGCCCGAGCGGCGCGGCGAACATTTCGAACGCGAGATGTGAAACGCCGCCGCTGCCGGACGAGCCGTAGTTCAGCTCGCCGGGACGGGCTCTGGCAAGTGCAATAAGGTCCTGCAGCGAGCCGGCGGGGAGCCCGGAATGGGCGGCGAGCACCCAGTTCGCCCGCGTAACCTGGCTGATCGGCGTGAAGTCGCGCACGGGGTCATAGAGCATCTTCTTGATGCTCGCGGCGTTCATGGCGTGCGACTGGATGGTACCGAGGAGCACGGTGTAGCCGTCCGGTGCAGCGCGTGCCACGAGGTCCGCGGCGATCATCGCAGAGGCGCCGGGCTTGTTCTCCACGATGACTGATTGCCGCCATTGCTGCTGCAGCCCTGCAGCCACGAGGCGCGCGGTGAAATCGGCGGGCCCGCCGGGCGGGTAGCCCACGACCAGGCGCACCGCCTTCGACGGAAAGTCCTGCGCCGCCGCCGCGCAGGACGCGCCAAGCATCGCGAGCATCAATAGGCGGCGGATCATGGCAAGCCCCCGAACAGCATGATCGCAGCCTCTGCGATCCCGGCGCGCCTCGCCTTCGCCTCGGCATATTCGGGCGAGTGGTAATAGGCGCGCGCCTGGTCGGCGCTGTCCCACTCCGAGACTACGACGCGCTCGCCCGGCGCGCGGCCCTCAAGGACCTCGAGGGGCGCGCCGCGCAACAGGAACCGGCCCCCGTACTTCGCGGCGGCCTTGTTCGCGCGCGTGGCGTACTCCATGTACTGCTCCTGGTTCTTCACGTTAACGATGGATACGAGATAAGCCGGCATTGCACTCCTATCAGTCGGGAATCACCGGCAGGAGCAGGTGGGAATCCCAGCGCCCGCCGATGTGCAGCGTATTGGTGCCGCTGTTGTAGTCGCCGTTGTAGTGGGTGTACGGCGTGGAGCCGAAGCCGTCGCGCGGCTGCACGTCCAGACGCAGGCGGTGGCCGCGGCCGAACACCATGGAGGTCGGCCATATTTCGACCACCACGCGCACGACCTCGTCCTTCTCCAGCCATTGGCGCTCGTCGTGCGCGTGATACGGGCGCCATGGCCTGGAAAGGGTGCTGTCTTCCTTGCGATGCGAGGCACGCAACCAGCCCTTGGCGACCGGCACCGGCTGGCCTTGCTGCCCCATTTCCAGGACGTCCTTGCCGTCCGGGTCGATATTGCGCAACGTGACGAAAACATCCATGTCGCGCGTACCGCTCGACACCCAGAGGGTCAGGGACAGGGGGCCGGTGATTTCCATCGGCCGGTCCAGCGGCGCCGTAAGAAAACTCGCCCCGTACTGCATCGCTCCCGCGTCGGCGCTCGCGCTGAAGGTGCCCGTGGCCTTGCCCATCCTGGTCATCGCCGCCGCTTCATAGCGTAGCGTTTTGGACTGCCTGGGCTTAAGCTTCTTCAGAGCGCCTTCCGCGTCGAGGAATAGTTTGGACCAGCGCGTGCGCTTCAGCGGCCATTCGCCTTCATGGCGCCATTCGCAGTTGCCGGCGCCGCCCTTGCGGATCTGCAGCTTCACGGGCGGTTCGCGCAGGACGCCGTTATTCTTGCCCTTGAGCCAGTAGTCGAACCAGCGCAACTGGTCGCGCCGGCCTTCCTCGGAGTGATACGGATGGATATGCGTGCCGGCGTGGATGCGTAGGCGCTTGTGCGGCAGCCGGCTGCGCAGATAAGCCTCCGAGTTGCCCCGCAGGTGCAACCCCATGCCGCTCCAGTTTCCCGCGCTGAGGAAAGGCACCTTGATGTCCTGCCAGCGCGCCTGCCGGCCGTGATACCAGTCGCCATCCTGGCTATGGCGCATGTAATCCCACAGCCAGTCGCCGGAAAAACCGTCGGTCGCCGTGGATTGCGGCCGGCCAAGCAGATGGTTGGCCATCTGGTTGTGATACCAGTTCACCGCAAAGCCGAAAGAGAAGATGCCGCCGTGGAAGGCGAAATCGCGGTACATGTCGGCCGCGCCTTCCCAGGGGATGATCGCCTTGAGCGACGGCGGCTGCAGGTTTGCCACCAGCCACTGGGTCATCGCGTAGTAGGAAATGCCGGAAAGGCCTACGGCGCCGTTGCACCACGGCTGGCGCGCCGCCCATTCGATGGCGTCGTAGAAGTCGCGCGCCTCGGCCGGCGACCATGGGTCCGTGCGGCCAGCGGATTTCCCCGAGCCGCGCGAGTCGATGCGCACCAGGGCATAGCCCCGCGGTACCCACCACAATGGATTGGCCACTTCCCAGCCCATGTGAGGATTGGCCTTTTCTTCCAAATCTTCCGGCGGGATCCAGACCTTGTCCTTCTGGTAGATAGCGAGACTCATGATCGCCGGCACACGGCGCCCGCGCGCGGGCCGCAGGATGTCGGCGCGCAGGCGCGCCCCATCGCGCATCGGTATTTCGACGTCCTTATCGATCTTCATCTCGCCGGCGGCCTGCCCACGAGCTTCTGATAGGCCAGCTCGGCCACTCCAGGCGTAATTTCGCCGATGGCGCCGATATGGTCATCCGGGCGCACCAGCACCATGGTGTTCTGTGGGCAGCCCATGCGTTTCAGGAAGGCACCGCCCGGATCGAGCAGCGCACGCTCGCGCAAGCCCGAATCCAATGGCGCGTCCCAGCGAGACACGACGTAATGCTTTAGCGCCGGCGAGGCGTTCTGCGGGATCTGCGGACGGCGGCGCGCGTCAGTAAAGTAAAACGCCACAAAGCTGTCGGCGGCAAGGTCGTGCACACGCAAATCGCGACCTGCCGGGCCGTGCAGCGGCCAGTCCGGGATGCGATCGCCGGCACGAAGCGGCGGCTCGGTTTCGTGCTTCACCATCGACCAGTCGCCACGCCCGTCGATGTCCAGACGCACGCCGAGCATGCCACGCGTCATGGCATTGCCCCATTCGTTCGCCGAGATATTCGCCACGTCGTTCGCCTGCGTGGCGACGTAGCGGCGGGCGGCCTCGGCCATCTCCCCCGCGCCGAGGAGCGCGACAGGCTTCTGCTCACGCTCGTAGCCGTCCAGCACCGACTCGTCGGCCCAGCCGCGCTGGTGCCAGGCGAGGCGCCAGCACAGGTTCGAGCAATCCAGCAGACCGGTGTTCACACCGAGCGCCCACATTGGAGTGATGAGGTGGGCGGCGTCCCCCATCAGGAACACGCGCCCGCGGCGCCACTGGTTGGCGACCCGATGATGCACGCGGTAAATCACCTTGCCGAGGATGCGCACACCGGTGGCGTTGCCAATAAAAGACAGGACCTTGTCGCGCAACGATTCGGCGCTGGGCTCTTCCGCCTCGGGCGGGATGGGAAACAGAAATCTCCAGCAATGCGGATGGCGCACCAGGATCATCCACTCCTTCGGATCCGAGAAGTAGGCGAGGTAAGGGTAGTCGCGGGGGTTCGCGACATCGAGGTCGATCTCCAGATCGATGAGCGCGTACTTCACCGGTAGCGACTCGCCTTCCACCGGGATGCCGAGCTTGTCGCGTACCGTGCTTCGGCCGCCGTCACAGGCGAGCAGATAGGCGGCTTCCATTTCATTGCCGTTCTCGAAGCGCAGCACGACCCGGTCCTCCCGCTGCTCGAAGCCGGCGAGACGATGGTTCAGCTCGAGGTTCGGCAAATTCTCGGCGAGGGCAGGTTCCATCTCCTGCTGTGGCAGGTTGATGACGAAGGGGAATCGGGTTTCCCGCGCCAGCACGGCAAGTTTCACCGGGCTGCGCGAGCGATTGGTCGCCCGTTCGATGTCGCCGATCTCGTCGACCCGCATCGAGCGCTTCAGAACCGCCTGGTGCGCCCCGAAACGCCGCCAGATTTCGAGCGAGCGGGAAAGCGTAGTGCCCGCCTTCGTCTCGGTGGACAGCCGCGGGTTCGCCTCGAACAGCCGGCAGGCGATGCCGTAGTGGCGCAGCCCCAGGGCCGTGGTGAGGCCCACCGGCCCGGCGCCCACAATGGCGACGGGCAAGGTCACGGCCGGATCGGCTGCTTCGGCAGATACCCCGGCCGGTGGATCTGCTTCGCGGTGACGCGCCTGCCGGCGACTTCGACGTTGTCGTTGACGAAGCTCACCGTGCGCTCGAGCTTGTCGGCATCGATCCAGCCCAGCCCGTTTTTCTGCGTATCAGGCACCACGGCAAGGCGGCGTACGACCGCGAGCTCCTCGACGATGACCGCGGGGTTCAGCGCCTTCACGTACTGCACCTGCAGCTTTGCCGCCTGCTCGGGGTTGGCGAGCGCGTCATTCCAGCCGCGCAGGGCGGCGCGCACGAAGCGACGCACCACGTCCGGGTTTTTCTGCAGGTATTCGTCGCGCACGCCGATGCCGTTGGCGTAGATGTCCAGCCCATGGTCGGCAAGCAGCATGTGCTTCACCTCGGCGTCCTTTACTGCCCGCTTGATCGCCGTCTCGCTCATTGCAAACAAGCCAATGGACTGGATACGGCGCGCGGCGAGCGCGGCGACGAGCGACGCCGGATCCAGGTTCACGATTTTCAAGGTCGACGGATCCACGCCGTTCTGCTTCATGAACGCCTGGTGGATGCGGGGAATAAGGCTGGCGTTGCCGGCGCTGAACTCCTTGCCAACCATGTCCTGGGGCCGGGTGATGTTGGCGCCGGGCTCCAGGCTGAATACGCTGTAGGGCGGCCGCTGGTAGTTCACCGCCACCATCCGGATGGTGGACGCGTCTGCGCCGGCGGCGACCAGGCTGGGGATGTCGATGAAGCCGATGTCCGCGGTCCCGCTATCGACCGCGCGGATGGAGTCCGCCGTGCCGCGCGCCGGCACGATGTTGACGTTCAGGCCCTCCTCCTTGTAATAGCCCTTGGCGAGCGCCACGTACCAGGGCGCGTGCCGCCCTAACGGAATGAAATCGAGCGTGAACGTCACGTCCTGCGCGGCTGCGGGAACGGCGAACAGCGCAATTACGACTGCGAGCAGCTTTCTCATCGAAACACCTCCTAAGTGGAATCGGCTCCGTCCTTCATCCTCCGGCGCAGGGAGGCGACATGCAGCTGCATGGCGCGCCGTGCGCCGTCGCGGTCGCCGCGCCGGATGGCGTCGAACACCGCTTCGTGCTCCTCCTGAGTCATGCGCAAGCCGTCGGGGTGGCGCATGACGATGAGGCTCCAAATGCGCGCTGAGCGCTCTTGCAGCGGGCGCTGCGCGTCCGCCAGCATCCTGTTCCCGGCGGCCTCGGCGACCGCGGCATGGAAAAGGCGGTCCAGGTCCATGAATTCGCGGCGGAAACGCTGGTCGGCTACCTTGCGCGACTGCTTGAGCAGCTTCTGCATGTGGCTCACCTGCTGCGGAGTCGCCCGTTCCGCCGCCAGCGCCGCAATGTTCGGCTCGACGGCGCCGCGCGCCTCCAGGGCCTGCAGGACCTCGTTCGCCGACTCCGCGCCGATGATGATGCCCTTGCGCGGAATCACCTTGAGCAGTCCCTCGGTCATAAGGCGGTGCACCGCCTGGTGCACGGGCATGCGACCCATGCTCACCAGCTGGCCCAGCTCCGCCTCGTTCACGAACTGGCCGGGACGCAGCTCGAGGGACAGGATGCGCTCCTTGATGGCCTCGTAAGCCCGCTCCGACAGCGAACCGGAGGCGGCCTTGTTGTATATCACGTGATATTCTTGCGCAAGAATGAGCTTCGGGCAACTGACCAACGTGCGGCGGGTCTTCCAGCGTCGTGGCTGGCGCGCGCCGAAAGAGCCTCTCGTCGCGATCGACGACGCTACGCTTTCGTTCGAGGAAGGCGAGCTGGTTTCGCTGCTGGGCCCAAGCGGCTGCGGCAAGACGACGCTGCTGCGCATCATCGCGGGTCTGATTCCCAAGAGCTCCGGCTCGGTGCTCATCCGAGGCGAGGAGGTGATCGGGCCACACCCCGACTTCGGCTTCGTGTTCCAGAGTCCCAACCTTATGCCGTGGCGCAACGTGCTCGACAACGTGCTCTTCCCCATGGAGATCCTCGGACGGCGCGACGCGCGCGCCGGCCAAAGGGCGCTGGAACTACTCGCCATGGTGGGATTGGAGGGCTTCCACGGCTCGCGGCCGCACCAGCTGTCGGGCGGCATGCAGCAGCGGGTGGCTCTGTGCCGCGCGCTCATCCACGAGCCAGCCCTGCTGCTGATGGATGAGCCGTTTGGCGCCCTCGACGAGCTCACGCGGATGGAAATGAACGATCTTCTCCTGCAGATCCGCGAACGCACGCGCGCCACGGTCGTTTTCGTCACCCACTCCATCGCCGAGGCCATTTACCTATCGGACCAGGTGCTGGTCTTCAGCCGGCGGCCGGCCCGCATTGCCGAGCGCATCGCGGTCGACCTCGCCTACCCGCGATCCGCCCAGACGCGCTTCAGCCCGCGCTTCGCCGACCTTGCGCAGGTGGCGAGCCGCGCCCTAGGAGTGCTGCACTGAGGCGCTTCATCTTTCCGCCGCTCGGGATTGCACTCACTCTCGCGCTATGGCACTGGGTTTGCGTCGAGTTCAAGCTGCCCACCGCGGCGCTTCCCACCCCATGGCAGGTGCTGGTCGCTGGAATAGAGCGCTGGGACCTGCTCGTCTCGGAGGGATGGGTCACCTTGAAGGAGACGCTCTACGGGTTTGTGCTTGCGCTTGTTCTCGGCATCCCGATCGCGGTGGCGGTCTCGAACTCCCAGATTCTCAACCTGATGTTTTCGCCGCTGCTTATCGCGCTGCAGTCGGTGCCTAAGGTGGCGCTGGCGCCGATTCTGCTGGTCTGGCTCGGCACCGGCATCGAGTCCAAGCTTGCCATCGCCTGGCTGGTGGCGTTCTTCCCGATCGTGGTGGACACGTCGGCCGGGCTGCAGTCCACGCCACGAGAGCTGCTGGAACTGGCACGCAGCCTGCGCGCTTCACGCTGGCAGGTGTTCATCAAGGTGCAGTTTCCGGCCGCCTTGCCTTTCGTCGTGACGGGCGCCAAGGTTGCGGTTACCCTCGGGGTCATCGGCGCAGTGATCGGCGAGTTCATCGGCTCGAGCGAGGGCCTCGGGTATCTTCTGCTTTCGGCGACCTCGCAAATCAACACGCCGCTCGCCTTCGCCGCGCTATTCGCCCTTGCCGTGCTCGGCATCCTCGCTTACTTGCTGGTCGTCGTGGCCGAGTGGCTGCTGTCGCCATGGCTGCCGCATTCGGATGAAAGGACTGAACCATGAAGAATCTGGAAGAGATCCTGTTGCAGAGCCGGGACATACCCTGGCGGGCCAAATCCCTCAAGGGTGTCCACGAGAAGATGCTGTGGCGCGACGAGGCGACCGGCGCTTCCATCGCGCTGATCAAATTCTCCAAGGGCGCCGGCATACCGGCACCGCACTCGCACGCCTCCAACCAGTTCATGTACTGCCTGGAAGGCAAGTACGAGTACACGAAGACGAAGACGGTCCTGACCGCAGGCTGCTTCTACTGCAACCCCAAGGGGAACGTGCACGGCCCGACCATCGCACACGAGGCCACGGTGGTGGTGGAGATCTACGACGGGCCGCACTACCCTATCAAGCCCGACTGGTACACGGACGAGCAGGATGCCCGTTGAGGAGCTCGAGCGCCGAATCACGGCGATATTCGAGCGCGCAGGCATCGCGTCGGAGAGCGCTCGCGCGATCGCATCGAGCCTGGTTGGCGCAGACCTTGAAGGCGTCCCCTCGCACGGCGTGATGCTGGTGCCGATGTACGTAGAGCGTCTGCGTGCCGGCTCAGTATCCCGCAGAACGCACGCCGAGGTCGTTCACGATCACGGCGCCGCCGTTGTCCTGGACGCACAGCATATGCTCGGCCAGCTCAGCTCGCACCAGGCAGTCCAGATCCTGGTAGAACGGGCTGCGAAGCATGGCCTGGCGTCGGTCGCCGTGCGCAACGCCTTTCATTTCGGCACCGCCGGCTACTGGGCTCGCGCCGTTGCCGGCCACGGCCTGATCGGCGTTGCGCTCAGCAACACCCGCCCGCTCATGCCGCCGCCGGGTGGCGCCGAGCGCGTGGTCGGCAACAATCCGCTTGCCGTCGCATTTCCGTCGAACGACGAAACCCTGGTCGTCGACCTCGCCATGAGCGCCACCGCCATGGGGAAAATTCGGCTCGCCGAGGGCTCGGGCAAGCCGATCCCGGAGGGCTGGGCCACCGACGCGGAAGGCCGCCCGACCACCGATCCGGCGGCGGCCATCAAGGGAATGCTTTTGCCGGCCGCCGGTCCAAAGGGATTCGGCCTCGCGGTGGCCATAGACCTCTTGTGCGGCGGGCTGTCCGGCGGGGCGATCACCGACGAAGTGAATCCGCTCTACGGCAATGCGAAGCAGCCGTATGGCTGCGCGCATTTATTCCTGGCGCTAGACCCGGCGGCCTTCGGCGTCGGCGGGCTTGCGGGGCGGGTGCGAAAGGTTCAGCAGCGCATCCGCAGCGCCAGGCGCGCGGCGGGTACGGAGCGCATTTACGCTCCCGGGGACCTGGAGCGCGCCCGACGCGCGGAGCGCGGGCGCGAATGCCCCCTCCCGCCGGAGGTCTTCGCCAAACTCGAGGAAATTGAAAGGAGCCTTTCATGACGAAACGCCAGATCCGCACCGACAGCGTGCGGGAGCCCATGGGGCATTTTTCCCAGGCGATCGAGATCGACGCCAAGGGCAAGCTCGTCTTCATTTCCGGCATGACGGCCCGGCGCCCCGACGGCTCCATCGCCGGCATCGGCGACATCGAGGCCCAGACGCGCCAGGTGTGCGAGAACATCAAGAGCGCGGTCGAAGCCGCTGGCGGCACCCTGGAGGACGTCTGCCGTGTCGATGTCTACGTACGCAACATCGAAGACTTCGACAAGATTCACAAGGTGCGCCGCGAGTACTTCAAAGCGCCGGCGCCCGCCTCCACCATGGTGGAGGTCACCAAGATGGTGTCGCACGAGTACCTGATCGAAATCAACGCGATCGCGCTGGTGCAGAAATGAGCGAGCCCCAAGTCATCGGATTGAACGGCATTGGTCTCGAAGTTCCCGAGGCCGCCGAGGCGGAAAAGTTCTACGGCACCTTCGGCCTGGAGGCGCGGCCGCGCGCAGGCGCGGTCGGGTTCGGCAGCCCGGGACGGGTGAATGACGAGCTGCTGATTATCCCGGGCGCGGCAAAGAAGCGCATGCACCACCTGTCCTTCACCATCCGGCCGGCCGACCAGGCGGCGTTCGAGGAGAAGCTCGCTCGGCACGGGTTGAAAATCGCCGCCACAGCGCCTGCGCCTCGCGCCGGCCTGTGGTTCCAGGATCCGTGGGGCACGTGGATCAACCTCACCACCGGAGAATCGCCGTACGCCAAGGAACATAAGGGCGAGTCGTCCGACAGGCTCGATGTGCATCATTGGCGAGCGTTGAACCGGGACCCCAAGCCGCAGCGCCTTGGCCACATGCTGATGTTCACGCCGGACTACGAGAAATCCGAGGCGTTCTTCAGCGACGTGCTGGGCCTGCGCACCACCGACCGGGCCAAGGGCAAGGTTTCGTTCATGGCAGCCGGCAACGGCGTCATCGATCACCACTGCTTCGGCCTTATTCCGAGCACGCACCGCGGCTTCCAGCACGCGAGCTTCAAGGTCGCCGGCATCGACGACATCGGTTTCGGCGCGTGGCGCATGCGAGCCGCCGGCTACAAGGAAAGCTTCGGCCCGGGTCGCCACGCCCTGGCCTCGAACCTCTTCCATTACATCCGCGACCCGTGGGGCAGCTGGATCGAGTACTACGCCGACATGGACCGGATAAGCGACAAGTGGGAGTGCCGCGACTGGAGCGAGCTGCCCTACGTCTGGGGCCCGGAGTGGGCGCCGGAGTTTTGGGGCAAGGAGATGAACGGCAACTTCGAGCCGCGGTAAGCGTGCAAATCGCACTCGACGTGCACGCGCACTTCGCGCCCGCTATCCCGGCGGAAGCGCAGGACGTGCACGTCGGTGCGCCGCAGCTCTTTCGCTCGGAAGCGCTGCTTGGCTGGATGGACGAGCATGCGATCGAGCGCGCCTGGGTGTCGCTCCCGCCGCCGCTGTACCGTCCGCAGCTTTCCGCCGCCCGGTCGAGCGACTGGGCCCGGTATGTCAACGATGCCCTTGCCGCGGTTGCCGGCGCCCGGCTGCAGCCCCTTTATCACCTACCGCTCGAGCACCCTGATTTGGCGGCGCAGATGGCGGAACGTTATGCCAGCGCCGGCGCCGGCTTCTCCGCGCCTGCCGGCGGGCCGAACGTGGCCTGCTTTTCCGACGCCCGGCTGGGCGCGCTATGGTCCGAGCTCGATCGCGCCGGCGCCTTCGTCTTCGTGCATCCTGGGTCGTGCTGCGACGGCCGCTTGGGTCCGTACTACCTGGAAAACCTCCTGGGCAATCCTTACGAGACGACCGTCGCAATTGCCCATCTGGTTTTCAGCGGGCTGCGCGCGCATCATCGGCGCATCCGGTTTTGCTTCGCGCACGGCGGCGGCGCAGCCGCTATGCTCGCCGGCCGCTGGCAGCGCGGGTACGAGACGCAGCGGCCAGGGGTCGACGCCTCGCTGCCGGCGCCGAAAGCGGTACTCGCGACACTGTTGGTCGACAGCATCGTCCACGATGCCGAGGCGCTACGCCTCGCCGCGCGCACGTTCGGCAGCGACAGCATTCTTTTCGGCTCCGACTGGCCCTTCCCGATGGGCCTGCCCTCCCCGGAGGAGCAGCTCGCGGGAACCGAGCCTGCGCTGCACGCTTCCATCTGCACCGCCGCGGCACTTAATCGAGCCTAGAACCGGAAGCGGCGAGCGACGCCCTTGCCACCGTACCCTCGCACCTGACTAATCTGTCGGGGACTCTTTTTTGCTTGGACCTCCGGACGGTCTTTTTTCAACCCAATCCGGAGGAACTTACATGATCCTGAAAATACTCAGTGCAGCCGCTACTGTGGCGCTTGTTGCTTTTGCAACCGGTTGCGCGCAGGACGGCGGCGCGGGCGGCTCCGCCGGCGGTACGTCGGCCACCGGCGCCTCGTCGGCGGCCGGTGCCTCGGCGGCCGGCGGCGGCAGCATGTCGCCGCGCAGTCCCGCAGGCAGCACGACGACGACCGGCGAATGCCGCGGCCTGGAGGGCGAGGCGCTCAACAATTGCGTGAAACGGCAGGGCAGCGCCGGCCCCGGCAGCCGCACCACGCAATAACAGCACAGTAAGCGGCTGGCTCGATCGGCCAGCCGCTTCGAGAACATCTGCACGAACCGGCGGCATCGCCAGAAATCGACTAGGGCCGCCGCGCTTCTCGTAGCATCATGCAGTACGGCTCATCGCGGAAGTGGTCTGACCATGCCGCAACGCTGGATTATGCTGCTCGTGCTGTTCCTCGTCAGGCTGGCGATGGGCTACCAATTCCAATCGGTGGCCTCAGTCTCTTCGCACCTCGTTACCGACCTCGGCTTCAGCTTCCTCGAAGTGGGCACCCTGATCGGATTTTTCCTCTTGCCCGGCATCTTCATCGCCATTCCGAGCGGACTCCTTACTCGCCTCGTTACGAACAAAAACCTGCTGATGATTGGCGCCGTGACAATGATGGTCGGCGCGTGGGTAATGGCAACAGCGGAGACACCTGGGGAGCTTTTTGCGGGGCGGCTTGTTACCGGCATCGGTGGCACGATCTTCAACGTGATCCTGACCAAGATGGTGACCGAGTGGTTCTTCGGTAAGGAGATCGTCACCGCCCTTGCGATCATGCTGACCGCTTGGCCGATTGGCATTTCGCTTGGCCTGCTGACGCAGGGTGTAATTGCCGATAACTACGGCTGGTCCTGGGCCTTCCACGCAACGGGCGCGCTGGCCCTCGTTTCTTTCCTTCTTACCGCCTTCCTTTATCGAGATCCGGCGGTCGATCCTGATGCAGCCGTGGAGCGATTCCGCTTTGCGGTGCCGCACCGCCAGTTCATCCATGTGAGCGTCATTAGTTTTGGGTGGGCGCTCTTCAACGCCTCGGTCATCATTCTGGTCAGCTTTGCGCCCGACGTACTGGTGAACGATGGGTACTCGCCAGCCGAGGCGCGCTCCATCGTTAGTCTCGCCATGTGGGCCACACTGCTTTCGATTCCCCTCGGTGGACGCATCCTGGAGGTTTTCGGCTGGATCACCGTGTCAATCGTCGTAACGCTTAGCGCTGCGAGCCTGCTGATGGTGGGCATTGCTTATGGCTTCGCTCCGGAGGCCCTCTGTCTGGCTTTCGGCCTGGTCGTCGGCATCCCTGCAGGCGCGCTCGTAGCCCTTACGTCCGAAGCGCTGACTGTGGAGAACCGAGGTCCGGGGCTCGGCATTTACTACACCGGCTACTACATCGGCATGACCGTGGGCCCCGTACTCGCCGGGTGGACTCGCGATGCCAGCGGCAGCGTGGCAGCACCGGTTCTGCTCGGAGCGGCGATGCTGGTCTGCGTGGTGTTATCCGTCGTCGGGCTGCGCATCCTCCAGCGTGCCTGGCCGATTACCGATACGACCCGGGCTGCGCCTGCAGGGTAACTCCCGCTGAAATAAAGCGGCCCGAAGCGTTGGTCGCTCCAGGCCGTTGAAGTGCTATCAGAAATTCTGGCGCGCCCGGCAGGATTTGAACCCACGACCCCCTGGTTCGTAGCCAGGTACTCTATCCAACTGAGCTACGGGCGCGAAGGGAGGGCATTATAGCAAAGGAGGTACTTCCAGAATGAGCTTTGTCCTTTCGGTGGTGATCCGCATCAAGCCCGAAAACGTCGACGCGTGGATGAAAAAGGCGCTCGAGAACGCGGCGGGCTCGCGGCAGGAGCCGGGGTGCCGGCAGTTCGAAGTGCTCGTGGATCCGGCCGAGCGCACCAAGGTGATGCTGTTCGAGGTCTACGACGACGACAAGGCGCTCGAGGCGCACCAGCAGACGCCGCATTTCAAGAAATATCTCGCCGAGGCGGTGCCCCTGCTCGCCTCGCGCGAGCGGCAGGTGTGGAAAAAAGCGGGCTAGCGGTGGAAATGGGGTACGTCCCCAATTTGCGGTACGGCGCGGTGCGGGGCGTGGCGGGCGTGGAGACGCTCGAGGCGCACGATCTGCGGCTGCAGTACGACCGGCATTTTCACGACACCTATGCCTTCGGCATCGTGCTGCGCGGGGTGGAGCGGTGCAGCGTGGGGCGGACGCTCAACTTCTACGAGCCGGGCACGGTGCCGATGTTCAATCCGGGCGAGGTGCATGACGGCGGCCCGGCGACGCCGGAAGGCTGGTCCTACCGCATGGTGTACGTGGACCCGAAGCTCGTTGCCCATGAGCGCGTGTTTGCGCTGCAGACCAGGCGCGATGCGCCGGCGCGCCAGCGCACGCGGCAGCTCTTCGACGCGATCGACTGCGGCACGGCGCTGGGGATCGAAGAGACGCTCGTTCTGGCGCTGGAAACGTTGCTCGACACGAGGAAGCCGCAGCGCGCCGGGAAACCCGGTCGGCTCGATCGCGTGCGCGAGCGCATCGACGAGGAGTGCTGCGCGCCGCTGCGGCTGCGCGAGCTGAGCGCGCTCGCCAGCGTGTCGCCGACCCGCCTGCTGCGCGCCTTTGCGGAGGTCTACGGTTTGTCGCCCCACCGCTATCAGCAGTCGCGGCGTATCGCGCGGGCGCGCAGGCTGATCAGCGAAGGCTTGCCCTTGGCGGAGGTCGCCGCGGCGTGCGGTTACGCCGACCAGAGCCACCTCAACCGCTGGTTCCGGCGCGTCCAGGGCACCACGCCGGGGCGCTTTCGCCGCGCAATTTCCTCCTAGACCCGAAGCGCGGCGGGCTGCATGCTGCGCGCATGAAAGAGCAGCTTGAGCACTATCGCCGCAAGCTGGACTACGAGATCGATTCCTGGGACCTCAAAGTCGCGCGCGAGGCGGGCGAGCCGGTTACGGTGATCGATGCCCGCTCGCGCCAGGCCTTCGCGCGCGAGCATATTCCTGGGGCGGTCAGTCTTCCGCACCGCGAGATGACGAAGGAAAGCACGGCGGCGCTCGATCGCAATTCGCTGGTCGTGACCTATTGCGACGGTATCGGGTGTAACGCGTCCACCAAAGGCGCGCTCAGGATGGCCGAGCTCGGCTTTCGCACCAGGGAGCTCATCGGCGGGCTCGACTGGTGGAAGCGCGACGGCCATCCCACGGAGAAATCAAAGCAGTAAGGCGCCCAGGATCCCGCCGCCGGCAAGCATCCACAGCGGGTTGACGTTGGCGGCAAGCATGGCGGCGGCGCTGGCGCCGGCGATCAGCCACAGGCGCCAGTCGGGCGTTGCGCCGGGCGTGGCGATGATGAAGCCGCTGGAGAGGATCAGCGCGACCACCACCGGCGCGATCGCCTTCTGGATGGCGCGGCGCCAGGGCGACTCCTTGAAGCGCTCCCAGAGCTCGGAGACCCACCAGGCGATCACCGCGGCCGGGCCGCAGATGGCGGCGAGCGCCACGAGCGCGCCGGGGATGCCGGCGACTTTCCAGCCGATCAGGCTGGCGATGAGGATGTTCGGCCCCGGGGCGGCCTGGCCGACGGCGAACGCCTGCAGGAACTCGCTCGGCGTGAGCCAGCCTTTCATATCGACCACCATGCGCTGCAGCTCGGGCATCACCGAGGGCATGCCGCCCACCGAGATGAGCGACAGCAGGCCGAAATAAAGCGCGAGCTCGAGCAGGATCACAGCCAGTCCTTGCGCGCGGCGTAGAGCGCGACGAGAAAGCCCACCGGGATGACGTAGAGCAGCGATACGCGCGCCACGGCGGTGAGCAGGAAGCAAACGGTGATGAGCGTCAGCGCGGCCGGCTTGCGCGCGAGCACCTTGCCGAGCTTCACCCCGGTGCCGACGAATAGCCCGGCGCCCGCCGCGCCGACGCCCGTGACCACGGCATTGACCGTCGGATTGGACGAAAAATCGTTGAACACGATGAAAAGCGCCAGCACCCAGATGAAGGGCAGCGCCATCAGGCCGAGGAAGGCGACGATCGCGCCGGAAAGGCCGAACCAGCGCTTGCCGAGCACGATCGAGGCGTTTCCGATGTTCGGCCCGGGCAGGAACTGGCACAGGCCGATGGTCTCGGTGAAGTCCGCCTGGGTGAGCCAGCGCCGCTCCTCCACCATGGTGCGATACGCCCACGGCAGCACCCCGCCGAAGGAGCGGGCGCCGATCCAGAGGAAGCCGGTGAAGAGCTCGCCGAGGTGCTTCGGCGGCGCGACAGTCATTTTCGCTATTGTAGACGCTGCGCGTTTCTGGAATCGGCTACCGACTTGAACGCGGCGCGGGTCAGGAAAAGCATCAGAGCGGCGCCCAGCGTGAGCGCGCAATAGACCGCCCAGGCTGCCTGCCACCCGGCTGCGTCGCGCAGCAGCCCGCTGAAGAAAAGCGCGCTGCCCATGCCGAAGGAGCTCACCAGGGTCCAGCCGCCCTGGTAGGCGCCGCGGCGCCCGGCAGGCGCGAGGCGCGCCACCGCCGCGGGCACCGCCGAGCTGAACACCAGCTCGCCGAAGCTGAAGATCACGGTGCCCGCGACCAGCGCCGCGCCGGCGTGCGGAATGCCGGCGTAGCAGGCGAAGCAGCCGGCCACCAGCAGCGCGGCCCAGCCGAGCCATCGAAACGGGCCCGCGTGCTCCATGCGCGTGGCGAGCGGCACGGCGAGCAGCGCGACGATGATGCTGTTGGCGCCCAGCACCAGGCCGATGAAGCCTTCGCCCAGGGCGCGGTCGACGGCGAACAGCGGCGAGGCGTACACCACCAGGCCCATGCCGAACGGAAACACCAGCGCGATGGAGACGAACGCGAGGAAGCTGCGGTCGCGCAACACCGACAGCGCCTCGCCGGAGAAGCTGCCGCGGTTGCCGCGCTCCAGAGGCAGCGGGCCGCGCAGGCCGACGGCATACAAGAGGAACACCACGACATAGCCCGCGCTGCTCGCCACGGCGAGCAGCCCGTAGCCCTGCTCGGCGACATAGCCGGCGGGCATCACCGCGAGCGTGTAGGCCACGCTCATCACGGTGTAGTTCAGCGCGAGCATCGACTGGCGCCGCTCGGCCGGCGCGAGGTCGAGCAGCAGCGCCGCGCCCACCGGCATGTTGACCGAGCCGACGATGCCCATGGCGAAGCTCCAGGCGAATAGCGCGAGCGCGCTGTCCACGAGCAGGAACGAGGGCAGCACCGCCGCGGTGGCGAGCGCGGCGCCCAGCAGCAGGGCGCGCCGGCCGATGCGGTCGCTGAGCGCCCCGAACACCGGGGCGAGCAGGCCGCGCAGCAGGTTCTCGGCCAGGAAGGCGAGGCCGACGGTGGCGAGCGCGATGCCCGCCTCGCGCACGAACCAGATGCCCAGGAAAGTCACCAGGCTCATGCGCGCGGCGACCGAGATGAAGTTCGCCGCCAGGACCACCTGGATCCGGCTGCTCAGAAGCCCCAGTAATCCAGTCCTTCAGGCAGCGGCTCGCCCAGCGTGAGCGAGGCGAGCTTCGCGTACTGGCCCTCGGAATACAGCAGCGGCTTGCCCTTCTGGCCGAACAGCATCTGCTCCACCTGGCCAAGGAAGATGGTGTGCGAGCCGTGCACCAGCTTCTTCACTACGCGGCAGTCGAAGCTCACCAGCGCATCGATCAGCACCGGCGAGCCGGTGGCGAGGCGCGTCCAGTTGCCCGACTTGAAGCGCGCCTCGCCGCTTTGCGCGCCGCTGAAGGTGGTCGACAGCTCCCAGTCTTCCGAGCGCAGCACGTTGACGCAGAACACGCGCGCCTTGGCGACCGCGCCGTGCGTGGTGGCGAGCTTGTTCAGGCACGCGAGCACCGTGGGCGGCTCGGCGGTGGCCGAGCACACGGCGGTGGCGGTCATGCCGTAGCGGCGCCCCGCGTGCGCGCTGGTGATGATGTTCACGGCGCCGGCGAGGGTGCGCATCCCGGCCTTGAACTGGCCGGCGTCGACGGGCTGCGGATCGGGCACGGCGCGATTTTACAGGCTCGTGCTGGATTCGTTCCTGCTAGATTCGTTCCATGGCCAGGGAGCACGCGCTCGGCAGCGATACGGCGGACTTCACGCTGCTGGAGTACGGCAGCTACAACTGCCCCTTCTGCCAGTCGGCGCACGCGGTGGTGGCCAGCCTGCGCGACCGCTTCGGCGAGCGCATGCGCTACGTGTTCCGCCACCGGCCGATCACCGGCGATGACCAGGCGCTGCGCGCCGCCGAGCTTGCCGAGTACGCGCACGAAAGCGCCGAGCGCTTCTGGGAAGTCCACGATTTGCTCATGAAGCGCGGCCCTGGGCTTGCCGAAGGCGAGCTCGAGCGCCTGGCGCGCGGGCTCGGCCTGGATACCGGCGACCAGGCCGCCTGGGAGCGGGCGCGCGCGACGGTGCGCGGCGACCGCGACGAAGCGCAGCGCCGCGGCGCGGCCTACGCGCCGACGTTCTTCATCAACGGCCGGCGCTACGAAGGCCCGTGGGACGAGGCGAGCCTCGCCGAGGCGGCGCTCGGCTCGCTCGGGCATCGCGTGCAGGCGGCGGCGCTGGATTTTGCGCGCTGGGCGCCCTCCACCGGCCTCGCGCTGCTCGTCATGCCGTGTTCCTCGCCTCGCTGCTCGCGGGCGCGCTCGGCGCGGCGCTGCTCGCCTCAGCGGCGCAGGTTGACCAGCGCGATGCCGGCCGCGACGAGCAGCGCGCCGGCGGCGAAGTACGCGGTTAACGGCTCGTCGAGGAACACCACGCCCGCCAGCACGCCGAACATCGGCGTCATGAACGACAGCACCCCGAGCCGCCCCGCGAGGTAGCGGCGCAGCAGCCGGAACCAGGCGAGCAGGCTGACGAAGCCCACCAGGACGCTTTGATAAGCGAGGCTCGCGAGCGCGAACGCGCTGAGCGACACCACGCCGTGCTCGCCCATCGCCCAGGACGCGACCGGCAGCACCAGTGCGGCGAGCCCGATCTGGTAGAACAGCGTCTTGGTGGCGCTCACCTGCGCAAGGCGGGTGGCGCGGATCACCACGGTGGTGCCCGCCCATAGCAGGGCGGCGACCAGGCCGCAGGCGTCGCCCAGCAGCGTCGCGTCCGCCGGCGACAGGAAGCCCTCGGAGAACGCCAGCGCCACGCCGCCGAACGCGAGCAGCACGCCCAGCCACTGCGCTGCGGCCAGCCGCTCGCCCGGCACGAAAAGGTGCAGGCCGAGCGCCGCGAACACCGGCGCGAGGTACACGAACACCGACATGCGCGAGGCTGCGGTGTGTCCCAGGCCGAAGTAAATGAATACAAACTCGAATGCGAACAGCAGCCCGGCGGCGATGCCGCTCGCGAGCGTGCCGTCGCGCGCGAACAGCGCCACGCCCTGCCACCGCGCCCACGCGAGCACCAGCAGCGTGGCGACCATCGAGCGGATCGCGCCTTGCATGAGCAGCGACACTTCGGGCGCCGTGAGCTTGATCGGCACCTGCTGGAA
The DNA here is from genome assembly GCA_965233185.1 of uncultured bacterium. GTDB lineage: Bacteria > Pseudomonadota > Gammaproteobacteria > Burkholderiales > SG8-39 > SCGC-AG-212-J23. The sequence continues at coordinate 1,273 of CBDDSA010000114.1, read as the reverse complement.
GCCCCACACCATGGCGAGCACGACCATCGCGCCGAACGCGGTGCCGTCGAGCGCTTTTCGTTCTTGACTCATCGCGCGGATTTTGGCGTAACATGGGTTGATGGCACGCAAGAAAACGGTTGCAGGTTCAGGCGAAGGTTCCCGCGGAGTTTCACGCGAAGAAGCCGGCGCCGGTCCGGTGATCAAGCGGCCCGACGGCTACTACTGGGAAGCACAGCGCGGCGAGCTGCGCGGGCCCTTCGTCACGCGCGCCGAAGCCGAGGCCGACCGCCTCACCGGCGGCGCCGCGGCGGGCGACTTCGAAGCGGGCGAGACGCTCGAGGAAGCCGAATCCGAGATCGGCATGTCCGAATGGATCGACCCCGACACCGGCGGGCCGGCCGAGGACAACATTCCGCGCATCGAAGACCACTGATCGATAAATGGGGTACGTCCCCATTTCTTCTTTTCGAGGCGCAGCGCCTCGCCCAGGCTCGTGGCACCCGAGCGCCGTATGTCCTCGCCCGAGATGACATACACGGAAGCCGCGGCCCGCGCGAGGGTCTCGTCGCGACCGGAGACCGTGGACACCACGATGCTGCTCAGCTGCTCGAGCGAAAGGTCGACCAGGCTCGCTGCCAACTGCACGGGGCTCGCCGCATGCACGCAGGCCCCCCCGATCAGGCCCAGCGCCGCCATCAGCTTGCGCATGGCATGCCTCCTTTATTGGTTCTTCTGGCCCACGGCGGCCAGCAAATCGTTAAGCGCGCCCGGCTCCACCGGCTTGGTGAGATGGTAATCAAAGCCCGCTTCCAGGGCGCGCCGCCGGTCGCCCTCCTGCCCCCACCCGGTGAGAGCGATCAGCGTCGTGGCCGTACCGTAATGCTCGCGCAGCGCTCGCGCCACCTCGTAGCCGTTGGCCCCCGGCATGCCGATGTCGAGGACCGCCGCGTGCGGCCGGAATTCGCCGGCCATGCGGATTGCCGCGGCGCCATCGTAAGTGACGCGCACTTCGTATCCGTAGATTGCCAGGATGCGCCGCAGCGAGTCGGCGGCATCGCGATTGTCGTCGGCCACCAGCACGCGCAAGCCGGCCGGGGGCGCGGCGTCCGCCGGCCTGGGCGGCTGGGGCTCGGCGGCGCGCTCGGCGCGCCCGGGAAGCGGCAGGCGCACGATGAACTCGCTGCCTTTGCCCGGTCCCGCGCTGCGCGCCTGCACCGTGCCGCCGTGCAGCTCGACGATGCCGTGCACCAGCGACAGGCCGATCCCCAGCCCGCCGTGCGAGCGCTCGTGC
>CBDDSA010000113.1:0-10988 GCA_965233185.1 uncultured bacterium | reverse complement strand
GGTAGTCGATGATCGGGATGGAGGCCAGCCCGCCGCCGCCGCTGGTGAGGCGCCCGGTCTGGTACGCGGCGCGCGCGGCGATGGGATCGCCGACCGTGCGGCTGGGATTGATGGTGGCGTCCTTGTCGAAGCCGCCGACCTTCTCGTTCAGGTGGAGGAACTGCTCGACGCTGATCTGCCCGGCGTTCAGGACTTTCACGCCGTACTGGACGCCCACGTTGTCGAGCGGACTGCGCGCGAACCCGGTGGCCGGGTCGCGCCCGTAAACGTTGACCGTGTGGTCGTACACCGTGCAGCGCACGCCCGTCGGGTTGGTCACCGGGTCATAGCGCTGCGCCATCGGTACGAAATTGCAGCTGCTCGAGCCCGGCTTGGGGTCGATACGGCGCGCGCCGACCGCGATATTGGGCGCGGTGGCGTACACGCCGAAGCCCGTCACCAGGCGCCTTTGCTCGGGCGTCCACATGGCGGTATTCGCCTTGAAGTACTCGTCGAGCAGCCAGCCGTCGGTGATCATGTGGATGGTGGCGAAGCCCACCTCGGGGAACGAGCAGCCCGGGATGATGCCTTCCAGCAGCCCGGGGAAGTTGTCGCCGATCTGGTGCTGCGCGTACGAGCCGCCCGAGCAGCCCCAGCCCTGAGTATGCGCCGGCGGGCCGTAGCTCTCGATGAAGCGCTCCTTCACCATCATCATCGACTCGGCCGCGGTGAGGTCGTTGCAGTTGTTGCCGAAGACGTTGAGCGAGGATGAGGCGAGCGCGTAGCCGTTGGACAGCATGAAGTCGTCGGTGACCCCGCCGGTGCTCGAGCCCTGGCGGTACCAGCCGCCGATGCAGCCGCCGCCGAAGGTGTAGATGAGGCGCTTGTTCCAGTTGACCGACTGCGTGCGCCAGTTGAGCGCGCCCGACTGCGTCAGCGGATCATGCAGCAGCGCGATCTGGTAGATCGCGCGATTCACCGTGCCGGTCTCGAGCCGGATGACGTACGGCTTGCCGGTCGCAGTCATCGCCATGTTCGCGGGATACGGCCCCGCCATTGGAAACTGGGCCAGGCCGCCGGTGTTCGTACGGTAGATATAGTCCACGCGCGTCGGCACGTGGCAGGGGTCGGTGATCGCGGCAGGCGTCAACGCCCCGAGCCCGGCCGGCAGATTGAACTGGTGGGTGGCGCAGGCGTAGGGTTGCTCGTGCGGCCCGGAGAGCACCGGCCCTTCGATCGGGTAGTTCATCAGCACGACATCCGCATCGGCGCGGCCTTTGCCCTTCACGTTGCCGCGCGGGTCGATCACCTCCAGCCGGTTCTCGCCGACGCGCATGCCGCTCACCAGGCCGGTCAGCGCATTGCCGCCGACCACGAACGATGACGTGACATCGGCGCCGTTCAGCTTCACGCGCATCTGGCTCGGCGACACCTTCTTGCCGACCGACACGCGCACCAGCGCATCGCCGCCGGTGACGGCGTCCGGACGGCCGGACAGCACTTCGACGGCGTAGTGCGAGTCGCCGTGATGGCGATCGACGCCGTCGTGCGCGTCCTGCGCGAAGGCGCCCAGCGGCGCGGCGACCAGCGTGCAGGCGAGCAATCGTGGAAATTTCATGCTGTTTCTCCCTATGCGTTCGCGTCGTAAACGATCTTGCCGTCCACTACGGTGAGCAGCGGCCGCGTCTCGCGCATGGCGGCGTCGCTCACGCTGAAGTAGTCGCGGTCCAGCACCACCAGGTCGGCGAGCTTGCCCACCTCGATCGAGCCGAGGTCGTCCTCGCGGTTGAGGTACCAGGCGTTGCCTCTCGTATAGAGGTACAGCGCCTGCTGCCGGCTGATCTGCTGCCCGGCGTTGATCTGGGTGCCCACCACGTTGAGCCCGGTGGTGGCGTAGTGCAGCGCGAACCACGGGTTGTGCGGCGCGATGTGCACGCCGTCCTCGTGCAGCCCGAGCCGGACGCCGCTCTCGATCATCTGCGGGAAGAGCGGCCCGACCGGCGAGGCCGGGGGCGTGGCGGCGGTCGAGGTCCAGCGGAATCCCGACGCCGACAGGCCGCAGTTCAGCGCCTTCAGCCGCGCCAGCTGGTCCGGCGTCGCGAGCTCGCCATGCTGCAGGCCCCAGCGCAGGTGCTTTATGCCGTAATCCGCATCCATCATTTCGTAGGTGCGCACCACCTGCTCGATGTTGGCCACGCTGCCCTGGCTGTTCTCGTTGCGCCAGCCGGCCTCGGCGCACAGGCGCTGCGCTTCGAACCACACGCGGTAGCCGTCCTGGTTGCTGGAGGTGGAGGACACGAACGGTGCCGCCCACTCGCCGATGCCGCCGGTGCGCAGCATGCCGTCGCCGAAGAACTGGAACTGGTTCTTCAGGCGCTCGCGCAGCTCGGGAAGCTGGTTGGCGATATCGCTGCCCAGATCTGGGATGAAGCCCTGGTTGTGCAGGAAATTGATCTGCAGCCGTACCAGCGAATCGCCGTCGCGGTGCACCGCGAGCCAGCCGTCGTACATGCGGTAGTGGTTCAAGGTCGGCAGGCCGTGCGTCGGCTGCGGGTCGAGCGAGGCCGGGTTGAGCGTGCCGGTGGAAGGCGCCACCAGCGTCTGGTCGAGCAGCGCCGTCACGCCGCAGCTCGCCGAGTAGAACATCGCGTCGATGGCGCCCCTTTTCTTGTCCTCGAAGCTCTGGCGCACGCGCAGGTGGTAGAGCGCCCGGTTCGGATGGTTCACTCCGCCGGTATTGACGATCTCGCCCTGGTCGCCCACCAGCACGGCGCCGGCCAGCGGCGCGCTGGCGTTCTCGAAGAACATCTTGCCCAGCGTATTGGTGCGCGCCGGGCCGCCGCCGCCCTGGTACACGAACACCGGCCGGTCGGGCACAGCCGCATCCAGCTCCGCAAGCGTCGGCAGCCGCCGCTCCGCCCACTGGTTCGGGCTCCAGCCGCCCATGGCGGTGATGAAGGCGCCCGGCGGGACTTCGGGCTGCGCCGCGCGGCGCGCGGCGAGCAGCGCCTGCACCTCGGCGATGTTGCGCGCGCGCTCCAGCACCACGTGGTAGCCGGGGCGGTTAGCGAGGCTCACGAAGTGCGTGTGGCTTTCGACGAGTCCGGGTACCACCGTGCGGCCGTGGAGATTGACGACCCTGCCGCCCGGTCCGGGATTGGCCGCACTGCCCACGGACACGAAGCGCCCATTGCGGATGGCCACCGCGCTCACCACCGTGCCCTTGTCGTCCATGGTGTGGATGCGGCCGTTGACGAAGGTGATGGCATCGTCGCCCTGCCGGCCGCCGTGGGGCGGCCCGCCGCGCGCCTGGGCCGCGCCGGGCAGCATTGCACCGAGGCCGGCCGCCGCGCCGGCCTTGAATAGATCGCGTCTCGATATCTTGCTCATTGCGGATCCTTGCAGTTGAAGTTGGCCGCGTCGTCCGTGCTGCCGGTACCGGTGTACACCGCTACCTTCGGATAGACGCAAAGCGGGCGCGTGCGGTCCACTACCCCGGCGGTGAGGCGCGAGGCGATGACACGGTCAGGCGCCTCGCCCTTCTCCACCCAGTTCTCCAGCGCCGTCAGCATGTCGAATGTGTTCGGGCCGGGACCGCCGGAGCAGTGCTGCATGCCAGGCACCATGAACAGCCTGAAAAAGTCGTTGGTGCGCGATAGCGCTCCGGCCCGGTCCTCGCGGGGACGTGCCATATACGACACGACGCTCTCGAAGTAGTCGATCGAGTTGAGCGGCGAAATGTCGGGGTCGCTCCAGCCGTGATACACGATCAGTTTGGAGCCGAAATTCTTCAGCTTGCGAAGGTCCGGGTCCACGGCGTCCAGCGATGGGCCGACTTTGGCCAGCGCGAATGCGAGGTCGGCGGCGAAGTCGAAGGTCATCGGATCGTAGGTGGGGTTGTCGAACACCATGAACTTGAAAAAGCCGTCCGCCGCCAGCCAGTGCAGGCCGCTGAACGGGGCTGCGCCGGTGGTCCAAGCTGCCCAGCCGCCCCCGCCGCCTTCCGCACCTGGCACTAGCGGTCGATGCACCACTTCGCCGGAGGTCGTACGCCCGGACCAGATGTCCTTGATCGCCTGCACCTGCTTCGGCGTGAAGCAGCTCGCCGGATCCTGGCCCGCCTGGCAGGTCAGCACGGCAGGATCGAAATTGCACTTGCGTGGATCGTCGATCACGCCGTCGACGATGCCGTCGATCGCATCGCAGGCCGCGGCCGTCGCATTGCCGAGGAGCGCGGTTTTGCTGGCCGGGATGTAGCTTTCCGGATCCTTGAGCGTCGCGATGGAATACCAGAGGTGCGCTCCCGCGTAGAAGCGCGTCCAGTTATTGGCCGGATCGCCGGCGATGAGGCCGTCGAAGTCCTCGGGATAGCGTTGCGCCTCCATCAGGCCCTGCTGGCCGCCCTTGGAGCAACCGACGTAATAGGAGTACTTGGGACGCTCGCCGTAGAAGGCGCGTGTGATTGCCTTGCCATTGACCGCGGTGACGTGCGTGCCCCGGTGGCCGAAGTCCGCCACGAGATCCGGGCGGTTGAGCGCCCAGGTGGAATCGAACGACCCGGAGCTCACATGTCCGGTATCCGTGCTAGCGACCGCATAGCCGCGCGTCAGGGCGTTGCGCATTGCCGCGTAGCTGATCACGCCGGCGGTGCCGCCGTTGCCGACCAACTGGAACTTGCCGTTCCAGCCTTCGCTCGGCAGCCATACCTCGAAGCGCACTGCCGGCGCAGTCACGCCGATGACACGGCAGATGGGTTTCGCTATGGTGCCGACCGGCGCCGCATTTGCGCCCGCGGGAAGCAACTGCCCCGATTCGATCGTCGTGTCGTGGAGCTTCACGCCGGTAAGGTCGGCGCAAGCGGACGGCTTCTTGGCCGTCGCCGGCATGGCGATCGCCAAGCCCAGCACCAAAGTTGCGCTGGTGGAAAACAGGATCTTGTTCAGATTCATGTAGGTCATCCCCCTTTTCACATCGCGTCGTACACGATCCTGCCGCCGACCACGGTCAATACCGGCCGGGTTTTCTTGATGTCCTCGTCGCTTACCGCGAAGTAGTCGTGGTTCAGCACCAGCAGGTCGCCGAGCTTGCCTTCCTCGATCGAGCCGATCTTGTCCTCCATGCGCATGAACCAGGCGTTGCCGCGGGTGAAGGCGCGCAGCGCTTCCAGCCTGGAGAGCTGCTGGCCGGCGTTCACCTGCTCGCCGAAGGAGCTGCGGCCCGTAGTCGCGTAATAAAGGTGCGGCCAGGGACTGAGCGGCGCGATGTGCGCCCCGTCGCCGTGGATGCCCACCTGGATGCCGTGGTCCACGATGGTGCGGAAGGGCGCGCCGGTGTTGGCGGCGCCCGGGCCGGCGGTGACCCAGCGGTAAGCCGCCATCTGCACGCCGCAGCCGAGCGCCTGCAGGCGGCTGAGGAGCTCGGTGCTCACGAACGGCACGTGGTGCACCATCCAGCGCAGGTCGCGGATGCCGAACTCGGCGTCCACTTTCTCGTAGGCGTCGACCACCTGCGCGAGCTGCGCGAGGCTGCCCACGCTGTTCTCGTTGCGCCAGCGTGCCTGCGCCACCAGGCGCTGCGCCTCGAACCAGGTGGCGCCGGCGCCGATGGGCGCCGCCCACTCGCCGCTCGAGCCGGTCATCATCATGTCGCCGCCGAAGAACTGGAACGAGTTCTTGAGGCGCTCCTTGAGCTCGGGCAGGTTCGGGTCGCTCTGGTTATGCAGGAAGTTCATCTGCAGGCGCACGAGCGTCTCGCCGCGGCGGTGCAGCTCGAGCCACGAGTCGTACATCCGGTAGTGGTCCAGGTTGGAGAGCACCTGGTGCGGATGCAGCGGCCCGGGGGTCGGGAACAGCACGTGGTCGAGCATCGCGGTGAGGCCCACGCTTGCCGAATACGCCATGGCGTCGCGCGTGCCGCGCAGCTTGTCCTCGAAAGTCTGCAGCGTGCGCAGCACGTAGAGCGCGGTGATCGCGGGGCCGCCGCCGGCGAAGCCGCCCAAGGTAATGAGGCCATCGGCCGCGGTGTTGATCTTGGTGGCCGCCGGGTGCGGCAGCGGGCCGGCGTCGATCGCGTCGAAGATCGCCTTGCCCCTGCTGTTGACGATCGCCGGGCCGGTGAAGCGCTCGAAGAGAAACACCGGCCGGTCGGGCACCGCTTCATCCAGCTCGGCCAGCGTCGGCCGGCGCCGCACGTCGACCCACTGGAACGGATGCCAGCCGCCCATGGAGGTGATCCACTGCCCCTCGGGCACGCCGGGCCGGCGCGCCGCCAGCGCTTCCTGCAGCTCGCGGATGGTGGTGGTCGTCTCGAGCGGCACGTGGTAGCCGGGCCGGTTGGCGAGGCTCACCACGTGCACGTGGCCTTCCACGATGCCCGGGATCACCGTGCGCCCGCGCAGGTTGATCACCTTCGCGCCCGGCCCGGGATTCGCCGCGTTGCCCACGGAGATGAAGCGGCCGTTGCGGATGGCCACTGCGCTGACGATGCTGTTGCGCTCGTCCAGCGTATGGATGCGGCCGTTGACCAGCGTCAGATCATCGCCGCCGCCCGAGGGCGGCCCGCCCGCCTTCTTCGCAAAAGCTGCCCCCGGTAAAGCCGCGCCGATGCCGGCCGCGGCGCCTGCCTTGAATAAGTCGCGTCTTGAGATCTTGCTCACCATTTCTCCCTACGGGTTGCACTTCCCGCCGTCGCCCGGCTGGTTGCAGACGTCGCTCGCCTCGGCCTGCGCAATCAAGGCATCGCGGTCGGCGGCAAGCAGATAGCCTTTGTTGAAGGCGTTCAACGCGGCTTTGGTCACGGCGGCCACGTAGCCCGCGTGCGTGCCATAGCGCTCCTCGAGCGACGGGCGCGGATCGCCGGCCGCCACGCGCTGCGCCTTGGTCTTGAAGAACGGCACCATGCCGCCGGTGTAGTTGCATACCTGTCCGGCATGGAAAGGCCGGCCATCGTAGGTCGCCTCGCCGGGGCCGGCGGTGATGTTCCAGCCCAGGTAGGTGCCGATCGGGGCATCGTTCTGCACCGTCGGCACGCCGCCGATCTCGTTGCCGTCCTTGTCCACGCGCGGCACCAGCATCTTCACTACGTGGCGGATCGGCGGCGGCGCGTTCGTCGGGTTGCCGTTGGCGTCGCTGTGGTCGTACTCCGGGCCCCAGTCATAGTCGAACACCGGGAAGATGAAGTTCTCGGGCTTGAACACGGACTCCGGAATGCCCGGGATGCCCTTGGGAAAGCCCATCGCCTTCATGGTGGGCTCAACCAGGTTTTTGTCCTTCATGCGCGGCCACACGCTCGCTGGCGGCTCCGTGCCGCTTACCACCCAGTCGCGCAGCGCAGCGCGCACCCGGTTCACCATGCCCGTGGCGGGCACCGGATTGGCGCGCAGCAGGCCGCGGCCCCAGTTGTTGCCCGGGCAGTTGACCGGAGCGTTCGCCGGGTTTTCCGTCGTGAGGCCGCTGCCGCCGCCGTGCGAGGAGCTCGGCAGGTAGTAGCGGCGCACGTTCTTCGGCAGCGGAATGTCGTTGTGCGCGGCGGTGCCCACCCAGGAGGTGGTCATCTTCAGCGCGAACACTTCCGCGCCGCCGAAGGTCTCGACCACCTTGGGACAGGTCTTGGTAGCCTCGCAGCGGTCGAGGATGCCGGCCGGATGCAGGCGGCGGGCGTGGTCGGGGAACTGGTGCCACCACTGCGGGCCCTCGCTGCCCATCTGGTAGAGCTCGAGCACGCCGTCGGGCTGGCCCCAGCGCGAATTGTTGGCCACGCGCCGCCCGGCGATCAGCGGCCAGGAGCCGTCGTGCACCTTGCGGCCGGCCTCGTCCTGCGTCATGCCCAGGTGGATGAAATGGCGTAGGAAGTTGCCTGACTGCGAGGAGCCGCGCGCGATGGTGCGCTTCACATGGCCGGCGACCGGGTTGGGCGTGCCGTAGTCGTCGCGCGCCTCGTAGCGGAAGAAAGATTGCACGTCGCGAAAGGCGGCGGTGCCGGCGCCCAGCACGTACGGGTCCTTCACCGTGTAGATGAGCTGGTAGAGCTTCGCCGGGTCGAAGCCTTCGCGCAGGCATACGCCTACCGGCAGGGCGGTCGGCGTCAGGGGCGCGGCAAACGTGCTGCCCGGGGCGCAGAACTTCCAATCGGCATTCGGTACCACCGGCCCGTAGGTCACCTTGCCGTCGATGGTCTCGTGCAGGACCGTGGTGAGCGTGGCGGCGGCGTTGTTGCTCAGGTCGACCGGCCAGTATGGAATCGGGTTGCCCATCACGTTCAGCGGCTGCCCGTTCATCCCACTGCGGTTGACGATGCGCCCCAGGATCTTGCCGGTGACGCCGGTGAGCACCGGCGTCTTCACGTAGTGGTTGGCGAACGCGGGCGCCGCGCAAGGCGCCACGTAAGGCGGCAGGCAGTCGACGTTCGCCGGCACCCGCGTGTTGCCGGCGTTGTCGCCCTGCCAGCCGGAGAGCAGATGAAGATCGCGGTTGGCGAAGAGGTCGGGGTTAAACGCCACGTTGCCGCCGCGGTTGGGCACGTCGTGCCACATGACCCCGCTCGAGATGCTCATATCCTTGGGCTTGCGGATGCGCCAGCTCGCGACGTACTCGACGTTGCCGCTCGCGTTGGGCTTAGCCAGGCGCAGGTCGGTGATGAGCGCGTTGCCCGGGTGGTTCGGGTCGAGCTCGCCGAAGGCGCGCCCGGTCAGCTCTTCGTAGGGCTGGCCGGTGATGTCGGCCGTGGTGTCGACGACGATGCGGGTAACGCGCGCTTCGGGCTGCAGCGAGACGACGGCTAGCGCAGCGGCGCACGAGACCGCAAGCAGATTTCTTCGCATGAATCCTCCTCCCCAGGTGGACCCTCATCAGAGCAGGAAAGCCGCCGCGCATCCATGCAGAGTGCTTGTTAATTGATCTTGATCGCTCATGAATCGATGGGCGGCCGGACGCAAAAAGCGTCACAACCTTTGGGCGGGGCGGGACTGCTGTTGCTCGCGCTGCCGGCGGTTGCCCAGATTGCCTGCGGCGACCTGCCCACCGCTTTACACGCCGCGGACGTGGTGATCACCTCGTCCACCTCGGTTCCGGCGGTACCCAGCGGCGGCAATGCCGCGCCGGCGCACTGCGACGCGCGCGGCACCATCCGCGGCAACATCCAGTTCGCCGTGTTCCTGCCGGTGGAGTGGAACGGCCGCTTCCATCCAGATGGTGGGCAACGGCGGCAAGGCAGGCTCGATCAGCCTGGGCGACATGCGCACCCAGCTGCGCCTGGGCTACGCGACCACTTCCACCGATACCGGCCACGACAACAACGTCCCGGACGAGCGCGGCGCCCGCTCGGCAACGACGCGCTCTTCGGCAAGGAGCGCGAGATCGACTTCGGCTGGCGCGCGGTGCATCTCACGGCGGTCACCGCCAAGGCATTGGTTGGCGCGCACTACGGTGCGGCCCCGCAATACTCGTACTGCAACGGCTGCTCGACCGGCGGCCGCCAGGGGCTGATGGAGGCCCAGCGCTTCCCGGAAGACTTCGACGGCTACATCGTCGGCGCGCCGGTGTATGACTACACCGGCCAGCAGATGACCGTGCCGGCGATGCTGCGGCCGCTGTACTCGCGCATCCCCCCCGCAGGGGCCGACCGACGGCCCGCTGGTTTCGCCGGCCAAGCGCAACATGCTGCACGACGCCATCTACAGCCGCTGCGACGGCCTGGACAGCGTGGTCGACGGCCAGCTGCGCAATCCGCTGAAGTGCGACTTCGACCCGGCGCAGCACGTCCCCATCTGCTCGGCCACCTCCGGACCCAACTGCCTCACGCCGACCGAGCTTGCCGCCGTGCAGGAGATCTATGCCGGCAAGGAGCCCTTCGTGCCCGGCGTGCCCTACGGCTCGGAGAACATCCCGGGCGGCTGGAGCCAGTGGATCCTGCATAACTCCCCCGTTCCCACCCTGCACACCATCATGGTGGATTCGTTCGAGTGGCTGATGTTCACGCCCGATCGCCCGGGCTACGACTACCTCAGCCACCCCGACCTCGAGGACGTGCGGGCAAGCGGCCGCAAGATCCTCATGTACCACGGCTGGGGCGACCCGGGCGCCAACCCGATCCGCAGCATCCGCTACCGCGACGCCGTGGTGCAGGCCATGGAAGACAAGCGCGGCGCGGCGCACGGCCGCAAGCGCAAGCACGGCGAAACGTTCCTCGGCGAGAAGCTCACCGACCAGTTCCTCAAGCTGTATCTCGTCCCCGGCATGGGGCACTGCGGCGGCGGCGTCGGCCACTCCAGCGTCGACTGGCTCTCGCCCCTGGTGAACTGGGTGGAGAACGGCGTCGCTCCCGGCACCATCGTCGGCTCGCGCACCGTTTCGGGCGCGACCAGCACCCGCCCGCACTGCCCGTATCCGCAGGAAGCCGTCTTGACCGGCGGCAACGCGAACGATGCTGCGAGCTATACCTGCATGAGCGTCGAGTAAGTCAGCTTCGCGTCAGCAACACACGCCCGGCCGGCAACGGCCGGGCGTTTTCATTTCCGGCCTTTCTCATTTCATTCCCACTCCTCATGAATCGCCCGCCCCCCGCTGACTAGCATGACCAGAAATGGGGACAGACCCCATTTCCATCCAGAGGGGGCTCGCATGAAAACCATTGCCACCTGCGTTGCCGCTGCGTTCGCCGCTTCGGCGTCGCTCGCAGAAGCGCGCATCACCGCCATCGAGATTACGAGCGTGGAGTCGCCCACGTTCGGCGGCGCGGTCTTCGGTACGGTCGGTGCCTACGAGAAGCTGCGCGGCAAAGCGCACGGCGAGGTGGATCCCGCCGACCCGCAGAACGCCGTCATTACCGACATAGAGCTCGCGCCGCGCATTTCGGGCAAGGTCCAGTATTCGATGGACATCTACATCCTCAGACCCATCGACCTTGCCAAGGGCAACGGCAAGGTATTCATGGAGGTGAATAACCGCGGCGGCAAGCTGTTCGGCGCCTTCAACGGCTCGGGCGGCGGCAACAACCCCACCACCGCGGCCGAT
>CBDDSA010000112.1:0-2636 GCA_965233185.1 uncultured bacterium | reverse complement strand
ACGAGCCCCGAGACCTTGCCCATGTCGGCGCGCCCGGCAAGGCGCGCTTTCAGCAGGGCCATGACCTTGCCCATGTCCTTGGCGCCGGCTGCGCCCGATTCCGAGACGGCCTTTTGAATCTCTTCATGCAATTCGGCTTCGCCCATTTGCTGCGGCAGGTAACCGGTGAGCACGCCGAGCTCGAATTTCTCCGCGTCGGCGAGGTCGGTGCGCGCGGCCTTCTCGAACTGGGCGATGGACTCGCGCCGCTGCTTGACCATCTTCTCGAGGATGCCCACCACGTCCGCGTCGCTGAGCTCCACGCGCTCGTCGACCTCTTTCTGCTTGATGGCGGCGAGGATGAGGCGAATGGCCGACAGCCGCGCGGACTCCCTGGCCCGCATGGCCGCCTTCATGTCCTCGGAGATCTGCTGCTTAAGACTAATAAAGCTTTGCCGGAAGCATCTGGCTGCGCAGACGCTTGTGGTGGCGCTTCACCGCGGCGGCGAGCTTGCGCTTGCGCTCGGCGGTCGGCTTCTCGTAGTACTCGCGCGAGCGCAGCTCGGTGAGCAGGCCGGTCTTCTCCACGGTGCGCTTGAAGCGGCGCATCGCGACTTCGAACGGCTCGTTTTCCTTGACTCTTACGGTGGGCATCAGACCTCTATTTCCCTGCGGCGCCTTGAAAGGGGCTGAATTGTATCAAAATCAATGCTGAATGTTGATCCTCGGCCTCGAGACTTCCTGCGACGAGACCGGCGTCGCGGTGTACGACCGGGAGGCCAGGCGGCTGCTCGCGCATGCGGTGCACTCGCAGGTGGCGATGCACGAAGCGTACGGCGGGGTGGTGCCCGAGCTCGCCTCGCGCGACCATGTCCGCCGCCTGGTGCCGCTGACGCGGCAAGTTCTGGAAAAAGCGGGCAAAACGGCGCGCGAGCTGGCCGGCGTGGCGTACACGGAGGGCCCGGGCCTCGCCGGCGCGCTGCTGGTGGGCGCCTCCTTCGCGCATGCCCTCGCCTTTGCCCTGGGCGTGCCGGCCATCGGGGTGCATCACCTGGAAGGGCACCTGCTCTCGCCGCTGCTCTCGGCCCGCGCGCCGCAGTTTCCTTTCGTCGCGCTGCTCGTCTCCGGGGGCCATACCCAGCTCATGCGCGTGGACGGCGTGGGCCGCTACCGGCTGCTGGGCGAGACCCAGGACGACGCGGCCGGAGAAGCGTTCGACAAGACGGCGAAGCTGCTCGGGCTGGGCTACCCGGGCGGGCCGGCGCTGTCGCAGCTCGCCGAGGCGGGCACGCCCGGCCGGTACCGGCTGCCCCGGCCGATGATCGGCAGCGACGATCTGGACTTCAGCTTCTCGGGGCTCAAGACGGCGGTCGTCCCCCTCGTGAAGAGCGCAGCGCCGCCTGCCGACGTTGCCCGCGCGTTCGTCGACGCGGTGGTCGATGTCCTGGTGGCCAAATGTCTGCGCGCCCTGGAGCTCTCGGCGCTGGATAGGCTGGTGGTGGCCGGCGGCGTAGGCGCCAACCGCCAGCTGCGTGCGGCGCTCGATGCGGCGGCCGCGCGGCAAGGCTTCGAGGTCTTCTACCCCGAGCCCGAGCTATGCACCGACAACGGCGCCATGATTGCCTTTGCTGCCGCGCTGCGCTTGGAGCGGCCCGGCGCCAGAAGCGACTTCAGCGTGAAGCCGCGTTGGGATCTTGCGGCGGGCTAGGGCCTTTTTGCCCGAGGCGGGATTCGGTGCCGGCAAGCAGCCGGCGCAGGTTTTCGCGGTGGCGCCAGACGAGCAGCGCCGCCATGATCGCGACGACGGCCGAAATATGCATGAGGCCGAAAAGCCAGAACGCATAAAAGGCCGCAAACAGCGCAGCCACGATCGCCGCCAGGGATGAATAGCGCAGCAGCGCCGCGATCACGAGCCAGGTGACCAGCGTCCCGGCCCCCAGCCAGAGGTTGAAGCCGAACAGCACCCCGGCCGCCGTGGCCACGCCCTTGCCGCCCTGGAAGCGGTGGTACACCGGGTAGAGGTGGCCCAGGAACGCGGCAAGGCCGGCGAGCGCCATGGCGTCGGGCAGATAGCGCCCCGCGAGCCAGGCCGCGAGCCAGCCCTTGGCCGCGTCGCCCGCGAGCGTAAGGACGGCGGCCGCGATTTTCCCGGTACGCAGCACGTTGGTGGCGCCGGGATTCTTCGACCCGTAGCTGCGCGGATCGGGCAGGCGCATCACGCGGCTCACCACGATCGCGAACGAGATCGAGCCCAGGAGATATGCCGCGAGCACCGCCAGTGCGATGGCCATCGCCGGGAATTCTACCCGCGGCCCCTATAATCGCCCGGCGATGGACCACATCTTCGTCCGCGATCTGCGCTTGCAGACGCTCATCGGCTTTCACCGCCGCGAGCGCGTGGTGCCGCAGACGATTCGCATCGACCTCGAGATCGGCATTGCCAACACTGCCGTCTTCACCAGCGACAAGGTGGCCGACTGCATCGATTACGACAAGGTCACCACGCGCATTCGCGAGGTGGCTTCGGAGCACGTGAACCTGGTCGAGACCCTGGCCGAGCGCGTTGCGCGCCTGGTGCTCGACGAGTTCGGCGCCGCCTGGGTCAAGGTATCCATCGCCAAGCTCGGCATTTTGAAGGATGTGGGCCTGGTCGGCGT
>CBDDSA010000111.1:0-2651 GCA_965233185.1 uncultured bacterium | reverse complement strand
CTTGACGGCGGTAAGCTCGCGCTGCCGCGCTTCCGTGAGATCGCGCCCCGACTTCGCGTCAATGACGCGCCCCGTGATGATCACCGTGGCGGCGCTGTCGACGTAGTAGATTTGCGGCCCGTCGGGCCCGCGCACCACCACCTCGTACAGGTCATCGCCGAAGGGGGCCTTCTGCACACTCTCGAGCTGACCGGCGCGGAGCTTCTCCTGCAGCATGCGCCGCACGGCGGCTTCGTCAGCCAGGGCTCCCACCGAATAGCCAAGAAAAAGTGCCAGCAGGAGTGCGCTGCGATTCATGCGCCCGCCTCCGCCAGCAGCTTGCGCACGTCGTGCACGACGGCCTCTGGCGCCGCCTCCGGCCGAACAAAGAGCCGCAGACGGCCTTGCGGGTCGAACACGAATACCTGCCCGCTGTGGTCGACGGTATAGCTGCCGTGCTCGTTTGGCGCGCGAAGCTCGAAGGACGCCTTGAACTCGCGCGCAGTGCGGGCGGTGGTCTTAGGGTCGGCGTACAGGCCGAGAAAGCTCGGATGGAAGGCCGGCACATACTGCGCGAGAACCTGCGGCGTATCGCGCTTTGGATCAACGGTCACGAACAGCACCTGGACGTCGCGCGCGTCCCCCTCGCCCAACTGCCTTACCGCCGAGGCAAGGAGCGCCATCGTGGTGGGACACATGTCGGGGCAATTGGTGTAGCCGAAGAAGAGCATCACGACCTTGCCGCGAAAATCGCCCAGCGTCCTCCGAGTGCCGTGATGGTCGGTCAAGTCGAAGCCTCTGCCCCAGTCCGCGCCGGTGATATCCACCGCCTCGAACTGGGCGCCCGGCTCGCTGCTGCGCAGCGTCATATAGGCGGCAGAGATCCCGAGCAGCAGAGCAAGCGGGACGACAATCCAGACAGCGACTCGGTAGGGACTCATCTGGGCAGGCGCACCTGAACCGACTGCTCGAGCGGCACGTAGCAGACGCCGACGTCGGCGCAGCCCTGAGAGGTGACCTTGAGCTTCACGCTTCCCCTCGCCGCATCCCCTGGAGAAACCGGAACGCGGATGCGAACCAGCCGGCGAAAGGTCTCCGTCCTGCCGAAGAATTGGTCTTCTTTCGGCGTGCCGCGCGGGATCTCGACCTCGGCGAGCCGCTCGCCTGATTCGGTGGCGAAGCTGAAGCGGTCGCGGTACATGTAATACCCCTCGGCGATCCTGAACTCCACCTCGACACTACGCGCGTCGAGCGCACGCGCCGAGATGCGGAAGGCCTTCTCCGGATCGAGGAGCTCGTCCTTTGGTCCAAACAGCAGCTGAGCGCTCGCCGTGGCGGCGAAGATCATTGTCCCAGCCAGGACGAGAAAAACGCTGCCCTTAAGATTCATTCGCGACACCGCTCCCGGATGAAGCTCGACAATTCCCCCGGGCTGGCGAAAACCACCTGGGCGCGGTCGCCCTGCATCCCCTGCCCCACCATCACTGGCTTGCCCGGGGCCGGCCCTGTGGGGCTGGTATCGGTCTTGAACCGCAGGTTGAACTCCCAGTACGCCAGCGTCTGGCCCTTGGCGTTGGTCACGAAGTACGAGTCGCCGCAGTGCCGTATCGATGCGACAGTCGCCACCGGCGATGCCTTCTTGAGGTCAGGAAATGCCGGCGGCTTGGGGACGCGCGCCGCCTTGCCCTCGCCGGCCGCCTCCAGAAAGGCGATGAGATCGGCGCGTGCTGCATCGTCGCGCAGACCCGGGAACTGCATCTGGTTTCCAGGCACGAGCTTCTGCGGGTCCCGCAGCCAGGCATCGAGAGTGCCTTCGTTCCAGACGATGTTCGAGCGCTTCAGCTCGTCCGAATAGCGGCGATAGCTCTCGACGCTGCCTGCCTTGCGCCCCCACATGCGCGCGAGACTCGGGCCGGTAAGGTGCCGGCCTGCCTCGAGCGTGTGGCAAGCCATGCATTCGCCAAATACGCGCACGCCCCGTTCGGCGTCGCCTGCGGCGTACGCTGCGCTGGCGGCGGCCACGGCAGCCGCAACGCCAAGAGCGCGCGGGAACTCCAGGCTAGCCATGCTTGGGCGGCTCGCCAGCGCCGGTCTCGTAGGTCTTCCTGACTTCTGCGAGCGCTGGAGCGCCCGCTGTCTTCCCGTGCCTCATGCAAAGACCCAGGGCGCACATCAGAAGGCACGGTGCCGCGACGACAAGGATTGTCGCGATGCCCGTGGCCGCCAGCCAGTCCCAGCCCGCATAGAGCGCAAGCGGCACGACCAGCGCGCCGGCGATCAACCAGGCACGCCGGCCGCCCACGGACCGCGCTGGCTCGGCGCAGCACGAACCTTCGCTCGTGGACACCGCAGGGACCTGTTGTGCTGGCAGCACCTGGTCGGCCTCGTTGCCGATCGCAGGTTGTTCGACTTCGGGTTTTGCTTCGACTGCCTGCATTTGCAGCGCTCCTTCGTATCACCGTTCTCCTCGCCGCGCGTGATGGCGCAGCACCTGGCACGCGGCGACCCGCGAGCCCACATTCAACTTAGGATCGGCTTATAAGAGGAGACGGTGGTAGCGCAGGTAAGTGCGCTGACCGGATCGACCGAAGAAGCGGATCGGCGGGACGGTGCTTGCGAGCGAGGCGACAACCTGCTTCCGCCCGTCCGCTGCGGGGACATCACCAAGGCTC
>CBDDSA010000110.1:0-5430 GCA_965233185.1 uncultured bacterium | reverse complement strand
TGACGCTCACCCATGTCCACGGCCTCGCCTACAGTGGCGATGGCAAGCGGCTCATGATCCCGAGCCATCACGGTCTCGCGGTCTATGAGAACGGCAAATGGTCAAAGGCACCCGGACCGGAGCACGACTACATGGGCTTTGCGGCCACGGCGAGAAACCTCTATAGCAGCGGCCATCCGGCGCCCGGCTCGGGGCTGGTGAACCCGTTCGGGCTGATCCGCAGCCGCGACGGCGGCAAGACCTGGGAGAAGCTCGGCCTGGAGGGCGAAACGGACTTCCACCTCCTCGCCACGAGCTGGAACACCAACGCCATCTACGTCTGGAACCCGGCGCCCAGCTCGCGCAAGAAAGCGCCCGGCCTGCATCACACGGTGAACGACGGCTTCGGCTGGAAGCGCGCGGCCGGGCACGGACTGGCGGGGGAAGCGCATGCCATCGCGGTGCATCCGGACAGCGCAAGCATGGTCGCCGTCGCGACGACCGAGGGGCTATTCCTTTCGCGCGACTCGGGGGAGCGCTTCACGAAGATTGCCTCCGGCGGACAGGGGCTGTCGGCGTTCTTCGATCTGCAGGGCAAGGAGCTGTGGTACGGCTCGTTCGACGGCCGCCCACGCCTCGCGCGCATTCCGCTCGCCAGCCCGCATCCCGTGCAGGTGAGCCTGCCGCCGCTACGCGAGGATGCCGTAGCCTATGTGGCCCAGAACCCGGCCCGCAAGCTCGAGTACGCCATCGCCACGTTCAGGCGCAGCGTCTACGTTTCGAAGGATGGCGGACAGAGCTGGACGGCAATAGCGGAGCACGGGCAAGGCAGGTGACGCGCTGGTATCGCGATCCGGCCGTGCGCAGGTTCATTGCATTTCGCTACCTGCCCTGGCTGGCTGCGCTTAGCCTCGCCTGGGAGATCGCCCAGCTTCCGCTGTATACGCTGTGGCGCGAAGGCGAGCCGGCTTACATCGCCTTCTCCGTCGTGCATTGCACGGCGGGCGATGTCCTCATCGGCCTTGCGGCGCTTCTGCTCGCCCTTATCGTGGAGAGAGAGGGAAACCTGTCGGATTGGCGGCGCAGCCGCATCGCCCTCGTGGCTGCGCTGTTGGCCATGGGGTATACCGTCCTGAGCGAATGGATGAACGTCGGCATCCTGGGCAGCTGGGCCTACGCCGCCGCTATGCCGACCTTCGAGCTCGCCGGCTTCGAACTAGGCCTGTCGCCGCTTGCGCAATGGCTGGTCGTGCCGCCGTTGACGTTGTATCTGGCCGGGCGCTGAATGAACCCGCCAGAAGTGGACCTGTCTATGATGTGGCCCTCCCGGGCGTCAAAGGAGAGAACGATGTTGGGAAGAACGCGCAGCGCCCTGCCATGGCTTGCCTTGCTCGCAACCGCGCTTCTTTCTGGATGCGGCTACAACACCCTGCAAAGCGCCGACGAGCAGGTCAAGTCGGCGTGGTCCGAGGTGCTCAACCAGTACCAGCGCCGCGCGGACCTGGTGCCCAACTTGGTGGAGACGGTCAAGGCGTTCGCCAAGCAGGAGCAGGAGGTCTTCACCCAGGTGACCGAGGCCCGCTCGCGGGTGGGCTCCATCCAGGCCACGCCGGAGCTGGTGGAAAACCCGGAGGCCTTCGCGCGCTTCCAGCAGGCGCAGGGCGAGCTCAGCGGCGCGCTGTCGCGGCTGCTGGTGGTGGCGGAGAACTACCCCCAGCTCAAGTCGGACGCCAACTTCCGCGACCTGCAGGCGCAGCTCGAGGGCACGGAGAACCGCATCACCGTCGCTCGTAACCGCTACATCAAGTCGGTAGAGGCTTATAACGTCACGGTGAGGCAATTCCCCTCCAACCTGACCGCCATGGCCTTCGGCTACAAGCCCAAGCCGAACTTCAGCGTCGAGAACGAGCGCGAGATCTCCAAGGCTCCGAAAGTCGATTTCGGCTCGAAGAAGTGATCCGCGCCTTACTCGTTCTGCTGGTCGCCTTCAGCGCCTGGGCGCAGGTCGCCGTTCCGCCGCTGAAGGGCCGCGTCACCGACCTCACCGGCACGCTCACCCGCGAGCAGACGGCGGCGCTCGAGCAGATGCTGCAGTCGTTCGAGGCGCGCAAGGGCAGCCAGATCGCGGTGCTCATGGTGCCGACCACCGAGCCCGAGGCGATCGAGCAGTACGCGCTGCGCGTCGCCGAAGCCTGGCAGATCGGCCGCGGCAAAGTGGATGACGGCGCCATCCTGGTGGTGGCCAAGAACGACCGCGCGCTGCGCATCGAAGTGGGCTACGGCCTGGAGGGCGCGCTCAACGACGCCACGGCGAACCGCATCGTCGAGGACGTCATCGTGCCGCGCTTTCGCGAAGGCGACTTCTACGGCGGCATCAATGCCGGCGTCGACCGCATGATCCGCGTCATCGACGGTGAGCCGCTGCCCGCGCCGGCGGCGCCGCGGCCGCAGGTGGGCGGCGGCATCGGCCAGTCGCTGCCGATCCTGCTCATCCTGGCCGTAGTGGTCGGCGGCCTGCTGCGCCGCATGCTCGGCCGCGTGTTCGGCTCCATGGCGGCGGGCGGCGTGGTGGGCGGGCTGGCCTGGCTGCTGGTCGGGGCGCTGGGCGTGGCGCTGTTCGCCGGCGTCCTGGCGTTCATCTTCAGCCTGGTCGGCGGCGGCGGCCGGCGCGGGTACTACGGCGGCTTTCCCGGCGGGTTCGGCCGCACCGGCGGCTTCGGCGGCGGATTGGGCGGTTTGGGGGGCGGGGGCTTTCGCGGCGGCGGCGGCGGCTTCGGCGGCGGCGGCGCCTCGGGGCGGTGGTAGCGATGGATTTCAAGCGCCTGGCGAAGCACCTGTTTTTTCCGCGCGGCTTTCCCAAGAGCGCGATACCGGCAATCGAGCAGGCCATCGCCAAAGGCGAAGCCGCGCACCGCGGCGAGATCCGCTTCGCCGTCGAAGACGCGCTCGACGGCCCGGCGCTGATCGCCGGCGAGTCTGCGCGCGAGCGGGCCGTCGAGGTGTTCTCGCAGCTGCATGTCTGGGATACCGAGGAGAACAACGGCGTGCTGATCTACCTGCTGCTCGCCGACCATGACATCGAGATCGTGGCCGACCGCGGCATCAACGCCCGGGTGGCGAAGGCCGAGTGGGAGAAAATCTGCCGCGACATGGAGCAGGCGCTCGCGCGCGGCGCGTACCAGCAGGCCCTCGTCACCGGCATCGAGGAAGTGTCGGCGCTGCTGGCGCGGCACTACCCGCCGCGCCCCGGGGACCGCGACGAGCTGCCCAACAAGGCCATCATGCTATGAACCGGCGCGAATTCCTCGGCAGCGTCGCCGCCCTGGCGCTCGTTCCGCGGATTTCTGCTGGAGAAACGAAAAAGCTGCGGCTGGCACCCACGCGCCAATCCCTGGTCGGCGAGGCCAATCCGGCCACCGAGGTCTGGGCCTACAACGGCGCGGTGCCCGGACCCGAGCTGCGCTTCAGGCAGGGCGAGCGGCTCGTCGTCCCGGTGGAGAATGGGCTATCGGTGGAGACGACCGTGCACTGGCACGGCATCCGGCTGCCGAACGCCATGGACGGCGTGCCGCACCTGACACAACCTCCGATCGCCGCCCACGGCGGGCGCTTCGTCTACAAGTTCGACCTGCCGGATGCCGGCACCTACTGGTACCACCCGCATCTGGGCAGCCCCGAGCAGGTAGGTCGCGGCCTGTACGGCGCGCTCATCGTCGAGGAGCGCGACCCGCCGGCAGTCGACCGCGACCTCGTTTGGGTCCTGTCGGACTGGCGGCTCGACCGTCAGGCAAGGAACGTCGAGGATTTTCGCAACTTCATGGACTCGAGCCATGCCGGGCGCATCGGCAACACCGTCACGGTGAACGGCGCGATCCGCGAAGCGTTCGCCGTGCGCGCGGGCGAGCGCATCCGGTTGCGCCTCATCAACGCCTCGAATGCAAGAATCTACGGCCTAAGCTTCGAGGGTCACCAGCCGTGGGTGGTGGCCCTGGACGGACAGCCGGTCGCGCCGCACTGGGACGGTCGCGTAGTCCTCGGGCCGGGGATGCGCGCCGACCTGATCCTCGACTGCACCGCCGCGCCCGGCAGCCGCCACCGCGTCATCGACGACTTCTACGCGCGGCGCGCCTACCGCCTGCTGAACCTCGAGTACGCGAGCGACAAGCCGCTGCGCGAGACGTTCGAGCCGGCGCCGCGCCTCCCTGCAAACCGGATCCTACAAGCCGACTTGGACAAGGCGGCGCGCCATCGCATCGTGTTCGGCGGCGGCATGATGGGCGCCATGCCCAGCCAGCGCGAGCACCGCGGTCTCTTCTGGACGGTGAACGGCAGTCCGGTGCCGGAAGGCACCCACGCGCATTCGCCTCTTTTAAATCTGAGTAAAGGCAAGTCCTACGTCGTCGAGCTGGTCAACGACACGTCGTGGCACCACCCCATCCATCTTCACGGACACGTATTCAAGGTCGTGTCGCGCAACGGCAAGCCGGTGATGCCCGACCAGCTGGGCGATACGGTGCTGCTCGACCCCGACAGCCGCGCCGAGATCGCCTTCGTCGCCGACAACCCGGGCGACTGGATGCTCCACTGCCACGTGCTCGAGCACCAGGTGACGGGGATGATGGCGGTGGTGCGGGTCGCATGAAGCGCGGCGTGCTTGTCCTTTTCCTGATTCTTGGTTGCACCGAGTCGAAGCCGGATCCGGCGCAGCTTGCCGCAGGGCAGAAGCTCTACGCGCAGCACTGCGCCGCCTGCCACGGCGCAAAGCTCGAAGGGCAGCCGAGCTGGCAACGACGGCTGCCGAACGGAAAACTGCCTGCGCCGCCGCACGACGAGAGCGGCCACACCTGGCACCACCCGGACGAGGTGCTGTTCGCCATCACCAAGCACGGCATGGTGCCGCCCTACGCGCCGCCCGGCTACGCGAGCGACATGCCCGCGTTTGCCGGCGTTTTGTCGGATGGCGAGATCCGCGTCGTGCTCGCCTACAT
This sequence comes from uncultured bacterium, assembly GCA_965233185.1. Lineage (GTDB taxonomy): Bacteria > Pseudomonadota > Gammaproteobacteria > Burkholderiales > SG8-39 > SCGC-AG-212-J23. The sequence continues at coordinate 463 of CBDDSA010000110.1, read as the reverse complement.
CGAGAGCCACTGGACGGATCCGCAGCTGCTCAGGGCGCGCGCCGAGATCGTCCGCAACGCGCATCGTCGATGAGGCGGGCCGCTTCCAGGAGAGTGCAATGAAGATGTACGGACGGTTTGCAGCCATGATCGCCACTTCCACGGCGGTGATGTTCGGCCTGATGTACCTGAACACCTATCAGCTCGACCACGTGTTCTTCAGCGAGACGCGGGTATACATGGCATTCGTCATGGGCGCCGCCATGGCCGCGATCATGCTGGCGTTCATGCTGAAGATGCACACAAACCGGGCGGTGAACGCCGGCATCTTCATCGGCAGCGTGATCGTGTTCGTTGCCGCGCTCTGGCTGCTGCGCAGCCAGGCCACCGTGGACCAGGTGTCCTACATGAAAGCCATGATCCCGCACCATTCGATCGCCATCCTCACCAGCACGCGGGCCGATATCTCCGATCCGCGCGTCCG
>CBDDSA010000109.1:0-48728 GCA_965233185.1 uncultured bacterium | reverse complement strand
GTGCGCGCGGGATCTCCGGTCCGACTAGCTATCGGGCTCTGAGCACCACAGCACACCCGACCTCTGCGCCAAGACCACTCTCAAACTCTACGCCCGTTACCTGCATCGCGGATCCTCGCAGACGGTATGGGACTAGCTACTTGACGGTAATGTCGTTGTGAACCGTGCGCACGCCCTCGACCGCCGCCGTCACGCGGCCGGCCCGCGACGCCACGCTCGGCGTGTCGACGAAGCCCTTTAGCAGCACACGGCCTTCGTAGGTCTCGACCGCGATCCTTTTGGACGGAATTTGCGTGTCGGCCAGCAGGGCGGCCTTTACGCGCGCGGTAATGCCCGAAAGCAAGCCGTCCTTGTCGGCGTCGAAGGCGGCAAAGCGCTTATGGATCTCCGGGTTGGCCAGCGCCTCGACGCGGCTGATCGAGCCGTCGCCGTTGCGGTCCAGCGCGATGAATCCGTCTTGCGGCAGCGCGGCAGCGCTCCACAGCATCATCCCCCCTGGCAGAATCAGCGCTCGCATAGCTTGCTCCCGTCTACTATAGAGCCGCTATCCTTTTCTCCTAATGAACTACGTCATGAGCCGCCATGATCAGGCACGTCGTACTCTGGCGACTGAAACCGGGAAGCGGTGACACCGCGCGCATCATCCGCGACGCCCTGCAAGCGCAGCGCGGACGCATCCCCGGCCTGGTTGCCGTGGAAGTCGGGAAAAACTTCGGAACCTCGCGCCGCTCGGTCGACCTGGCGCTGATCTGCGATTTCGAGTCGCGCGAGGCGCTGGCCGGCTATCACCGCCATCCCGCGCATCTCGAGACCCGGGCCATCGTGGATCCCCTCATCGAGGACCACTGGATCGTGGATTACGAGCTGTAGGTGCTTACCAGAAGCCCGCCAGCATGCGCGCGGCAACGGCGTAGAGAAGCACGGCAAACACGACACGCAGACGCTTGACCGGCAGCCTGTGCGCCACCCGCGCGCCCCACGGCGCGGCGAGCATGCTGGCTGCGGCGACCAGGACCAGCGCCGGCAGGTAGACGTAGCCCACGCTCGCCGCGGGTAGGCCCTGGGCAAAGAGGCCCTGCACGATATAGCCGGCCGTTCCGGCCATGGCGATGGGCAGGCCGACGGCGGCGGCAGTACCTATGGCGCGCCGCAGCGGCACGCTGCACCACGCCAGGAACGGAATGCACAAGAATGCGCCGCCTGCGGCAAGCAGGCTGGAAACGCCGCCGATTACGGCGCCTGCGGCAAATAGCCCGGGGGTCCCGGGCAGCTCCCGCGTGTTCCTTGGCCGCAGATCGAACAGAATCTGCGTCGCCGCGTAAAACACCAGTGCCGTGAAGATCAGCGCCAGCGGTCGCGTGGGGATGAAACCGGCAAGCAGAGCGGCGCAAAAGGAGCCGGTGAGGATGCCCGGCGCGATGGCGCGCGCGATCCCCCAGTCGACCGCCCCGTGCGCGTGGTGCGCACGCATGCTCGAAACGGAGGTGAACATGATGGTTGCCATGGCCGTGGCGAGCGCGATATGCAGGATGTGGTCGGCGGGCAGGCCTTGCGCGGTGAACACCAGCACCAGCAGCGGGACCATCACGGCGCCCCCGCCGATGCCGAGCAGGCCGGCAAGAAAGCCGACCGCCGCCCCGATGGCGACATAGGCAAGCCACCACTGCATCAGGCCTCGCCCAGCAGGTGCGCCGCGAGCTCGGCGAAACCGGCTCCGGATTCGGCTCGCGTGACGAATTTCGGCTGCAGGCCGCAGAACCGCCGCACGTTGGCCACGCCCACCGAGTGGTCGAAGTAGGAAAACATGGCCGCGTCATTGGGCGAATCCCCGGCAAACGCGACTGTCCGGTTGACCTGGTCCAGGTCGAGTCCGAGGCGCTCCTGGAACAGCAATCGCGTCGTCGCGAGCTTGTCGTAGTCGCCGAACCACCCGTTGACGTGGATCGAGCTCACCCGCGCGGTCAGCCCCGCCGAGCGCATGAGCGCGGCAATGCGCTCGGCCGCTTGGAGCGGCAGCGGCGGTACGTCTTCGCAGAAGTCGATGGCCAGGTCGGTCTCGCGATACGGCTGGTCCGAGGCGAGCGCGGCGCCGGGCACGTCCTCCAGGATGCTTGCCGCCAGGCGCTCGAGCAGCGCACGGTTGCGCGCGCGAGTGGCCGCGTCGTGCATGAACCGGTGATGCAGCCGCCCGTCCGCGAACCAGAAATAGAAGGCGCCGTTCTCCCCCACCACCGCGTCCACCGGCCACATGCGCGCAATATGGTCGCACCATCCCGCGGGTCGCCCGGTCACGGGAATGACGCGCTTTCCGGCCCGTTGCAGCCGCTCGAGGCCGGCGTAAGCCTGTGCGGTGAGCTTTCCTGCGGTGGTGAGCGTGTCGTCGATGTCCACCAGCACTGCGTCGATGGCGCTCGCGTCGAGCTCGGCGAGCGGCCTCATGCGCCCACGGCCGCGCGGATGCGCGCCTGCTCGCGCTCATCCAGGTGCAGGCCGGCCTTGCTGCGCCGCCATAGCACGTCGTCCGCGCTGCGCGCCCATTCGTGCTCGATGAAATGGCGCACCTCGCGCTCGGTAAGGCCGGCGCCGTAATACTCGCCCAGCTGCCCATCGCCCAGGACCTCGGGCCCGGCGCTGCCATGGCGCCGGAAGACGCCGCGCAGCACTTCTTCAGGCAGCTTCGGATAGTGCGCGCTCAGAGCGGCAAAGGCCGCGGCGCGATCGGTGAAATCGCTTCCGGGCAGCGGTGCGTTCGCCGTCCAGGCGCGCCCCGCGCGGGGAAAGTAGCGGGCCAGCCGGTCCATCGCCTGCTCCGCAAGGCGCCGGTAGGTGGTGATCTTGCCGCCGAACACCGAGAGCACCGGCGCCTCGCCGGCCTCATCGTCCACCCTCAAGGTGTAGTCGCGCGTCACCGCGGAGGGATTGCGCGAGCCATCGTCGTAGAGGGGGCGCACGCCGGCGTAACGCCATACCACCTGCGCCGGCCGCAGCGGCTCGGCAAGATAGCGGCTCACGGCACGGCACAGATAGTCCACCTCCTCCTGCGCGGGCTGCAGCGGCGCGGGCTCCCCCTCCGCCGGTACGTCGGTCGTGCCGATCAGCGTGAAGCGCTCCTCGAACGGAATCATGAAGATCACGCGGCGATCCTGATTCTGCAGGATGAAGGCGTGCTCGCCAGAGTAAAGACGCGGCACGAGGATATGGCTGCCTCTCACCAGGCGCACTTCGTCGGCGCTGGGCTGCCCGAGGCGCTCGTTCAGCACGCGCTTCACCCAGGGTCCGGCCGCGTTGGCGATGGCGCGCGCGCTGACCTGCTCGCCGCCCGACAGCGTCGCCTGCCAGCCGCCGGCGGTGCGGCGCGCCGACAGGCACTGCGTGCGGACCCGGATGCGAGCGCCGCGCGCAGCAGCGTCGGCCGCGTTGGCGATCACCAGCCGGGCATCGTCCACCCGGCAGTCCGAGAACGCGAAGCCGTGGCGCAGCTCGGGGCGCAGGTTATGCCGGTAAGGCGGCGCGTCCAGGCGCACGGGTTGCGAGCCCGGCAGCAGCGAGCGCCGCGCAAGATGGTCGTAAAGGAACAGGCCCAGGCGGATCATCCAGCGCGGCCGCAGCTCCGGCACGTGGGGCATGACGAAGCGCATGGGCGAGGCGAGGTGCGCGGCGACGCGCAGCAGCACTTCACGCTCGGCCAGCGCTTCGGCGACCAGGCGGAACTCGTACTGCTCGAGGTAGCGCAGGCCGCCGTGGATCAGCTTGGAGGAAGCCGACGACGTGGCGCCCGCCAGGTCGCCCGCCTCCACCAGCAGCACGGACAGGCCGCGGCCGGCGGCATCGCGGGCGATCCCGACGCCGTTGATGCCGCCGCCGATGACCAGCAGATCGTAAGCGCCGCCCGGCATGGCGGCGCACTATAGCAAGTACTGCGGCAAGTACCGCCGCTAGGTTCTCAGGAAGCGCTGACTTTCTTCAACTGCTCGAGCTGCAGCACTTTGACGCGCACGTCCGGCCCGGGCTTTTCGCGCGTCTGCGCCTGCTGCTGCCGCCGCACCCGGTCGAAGGTCCTGCGCACGTCTGTGTCGAAGCTCGGCTTGTACCGGAACGACGAGTCTAGGATGTGTTTCATGGTTTCGCTCCTACGCTGACGGTCCGATTGTTTCAAAGCCCGGACCCGGGCGTTGCGGCCCGGCGTAGTCTCGACGGACTACGCGTCGAAACGAAGCTACAGACGTCCCAGGAAGCGCTACTTCCTGCGCAGCTTGCGGATTGCGGCAAGCTGGGCGGCGAGCATGGAAAGCTCGCCTTCCACCGCGGCGATTTCCTGCTTGTCCTGGGCTTTGGCGCGCGCCTCCTCGGCGCGCTTGAGCGCCTCGCTCGCCTTGGCTTCGTCCAGGTCGGCGCCGCGGATCGCGGTATCGGCCAGCACGGTGATCACCTGCGGCTGCACCTCGAGAATGCCGCCGGCCACGAAGATGAGCTGCTCCTCGCCCCCCCCGGCGGGCGTGATGCGCACCGCGCCCGGCCGGATGCGCGTGATGAGCGGCGTGTGGCGCGGGTAGATGCCGAGCTCGCCCGCCTCGCCCGGCAGGACGACGAACTCGGCCTCGCCCGAGAAGATCGATTCCTCGGCGCTGACCACGTCGACGTGAATGGTGGCGGCCATTTACTTCAGCGTCTTGGCTTTTTCGAAGGCTTCTTCGATGGCGCCCACCATGTAGAACGCCTGCTCTGGCAAAGCGTCGCATTCGCCGTTGACGATCATCTTGAAACCCTTGATGGTGTCCTTAAGCGAGACGTACTTGCCCGGCGTGCCGGTGAAGTTCTGCGCCACGGTGAACGGCTGCGACAGGAAGCGCTGGATCTTCCGGGCACGCGACACCGCCAGCTTGTCTTCCGGCGACAGCTCGTCCATGCCCAGGATGGCGATGATGTCGCGCAGCTCCTTGTAGCGCTGCAGGGTCTGCTGCACCGCGCGCGTGGTGTTGTAATGGTCTTCGCCGATCGTGTTCGGGTCCACCTGGCGGGAGGTGGAGTCGAGCGGGTCGACCGCGGGATAGATGCCCAAGGAGGCGATGTCGCGCGACAGCACCACGGTGGCATCCAGGTGGCCGAAGGTGGTCGCCGGCGAGGGGTCGGTAAGGTCGTCGGCCGGCACGTACACCGCCTGGATCGAGGTGATCGAGCCGGTCTTGGTGGAGGTGATGCGCTCCTGCAGGCGGCCCATCTCCTCCGCGAGCGTGGGCTGGTAGCCCACTGCCGAGGGCATGCGGCCGAGCAGCGCAGACACTTCGGTGCCTGCCAGCGTGAAGCGATAGATGTTGTCGACGAAAAACAGGATGTCGCGGCCCTCGTCGCGGAAGCTTTCCGCCATGGACAGGCCGGTGAGGGCGACGCGCAGCCGGTTGCCCGGCGGCTCGTTCATCTGGCCGAACACCATCGCGACTTTGGACTCCTCCAGGTTGTCGAGCTTCACCACGCCCGCCTCGATCATCTCGTGGTAGAAGTCGTTGCCCTCGCGCGTGCGCTCGCCGACGCCGGCGAACACCGACAGGCCCGAGTGCTGGGTGGCGATGTTGTTGATGAGCTCCAGCATGTTCACCGTCTTGCCGACGCCGGCACCGCCGAACAGGCCGATCTTGCCGCCCTTGGCGAAGGGGCAGATGAGGTCGATCACCTTGATGCCGGTCTCGAGCAGCTCGACCGAGGGCGAGAGCTCGTCGAATTTCGGCGCCACCTGGTGAATGGAACGCAGCTGGTCCGACTTGATCGGCCCGACGTCGTCGATCGGCCGCCCGAGCACGTCCATGATGCGGCCGAGCGTGCCCTTGCCCACCGGCACCGAGATGGGCTTGCCGGTTCCGCTTACCTTCATGCCGCGGCGCAGGCCATCGGAGGAACCCAGTGCGATGCAGCGCACCACGCCGTCGCCCAGCTGCTGCTCGACCTCGAACGTGAGGCCCTTCTCGATCAGGCTGTTTTCCGCCGTGTCCTCGAGGATCAGCGCGTCGTAGATGTTCGGCATGTGCTCGCGCGGGAACTCGATGTCGATCACCGCGCCGATCGATTGAACGATGGTTCCCTGACTTTTCGTAATAGGTGCCTGTGCCATGTGTTTCCTTATACGGCGGCCGCGCCGCCGACGATTTCAGACAGTTCCTTGGTGATGCCCGCCTGACGGTTCTTGTTGTAGATCAGCGTCAGCTCGTCGATCAGCGTGGCGGCGTTGTCGGAAGCGGCCTTCATGGCCACCATGCGCGCCGACTGCTCGGAGGCCATGTTCTCCGACACCGCCTGGTAGATCAGGGCCTCGATGTAGCGCGTCATCACCTGGTCGAGCACCCCGCGCGCCTCCGGCTCGTAGATGTAGTCCCAGACGGTTTCGGGCGCCCCGAGGCGCTCGCCGGCGAGCGGCAGCAGCTGCTCGATGACCGGCTCCTGCTTCATGGTGTTGACGAAGCGGTTATAGGCGAGCATCAGCCGGTCGAAGCGGTCCTGGGTATAGCCGTCGAGCATGATTTTCAGCGCGCCGATCAGCTTGTCCATCTGCGGGCGGTCGCCGAGCTGGGTGACGTGCGAGACGATGTTCGCGCCCAGCCGCTGCATGAACCCCAGGCCCTTGTTGCCGATGGCGCAGACCTCGATCTCCTCGCCCTGCGCCTGCCATTCCTTGTACTGCGACAGCACCATGCGCAAGAGGTTGGTGTTGAGGGCGCCGCACAGCCCCTTGTCGGTGGTGATGACGATGATGCCGACGCGCTGGACCGAGTCGCGGTCGACCAGAAACGGATGGCGGTATTCCGGGTTGGCGTGCGAGATGTGCGCCGCCACCGTGCGGATCTTCTCGCCGTACGGGCGGGCGTGGCGCATGCGCTCCTGCGCCTTCCTCATCTTCGAGGCCGCCACCATCTCCATGGCCTTGGTGATCTTCCGCGTGTTCTGCACACTGCGGATCTTCACCCTGATTTCCTTGGTCCCGGGCATCAGAAGCTACCGTTTTTCTTCCAGTCCTTGATTGCCTCGTGCAGCGCCTTCTCGTCCTCGGCCGAGAGATCCTTCTTCTCTTCCATCCTGCCGACCAGCTCGCCGTACTTGCCCTTGACGTAGTCGCGCATCGATTTTTCCGCGGCGAGCGCCTTCTTGACCTCGACATCGTCGAAGTAGCCGTTGTTCACGGCGAACAGCGTGAGCGCCATCTCCCAGACCTGCAGCGGCTGGTACTGCGGCTGCTTCATCAGCTCGGTCACCATGCGGCCGCGCTCGAGCTGCCTGCGCGTGGCCTCGTCCAGGTCGCTCGCGAACTGGGCGAATGCGGCGAGCTCGCGGTATTGCGCGAGCGCGAGGCGCACGCCGCCGCCGGTATCGCGGCGCTTCATGATCTTGGTCTGCGCCGCGCCGCCCACCCGCGACACCGATACGCCGGCGTTGATGGCCGGGCGGATGCCGGCGTTGAAAAGGTCGGTCTCGAGGAAGATCTGGCCATCGGTGATGGAGATCACGTTGGTGGGCACGAACGCGGTGACGTCGCCCGCCTGCGTCTCGATGACCGGCAGGGCGGTGAGCGAGCCGGTCTTGCCCTTCACCGCGCCCTTGGTGAACTTCTCGACGTACTCCGGGTTGACGCGCGCGGCGCGCTCCAGCAGGCGCGAGTGCAGGTAGAACACGTCGCCGGGATAGGCCTCGCGCCCGGGCGGGCGGCGCAGCAGCAGCGAAACCTGGCGGTAGGCCCAGGCCTGCTTGGTCAGGTCGTCGTAGATGATGAGCGCGTCCTGCCCGCGGTCGCGGAAGTATTCGCCCATGGTGCAGCCCGAGTACGGCGCGATGTACTGCATCGCCGCCGATTCGGACGCCGAGGCGGCCACCACGATGGTATAGGCCATGGCGCCGTGCTCCTCGAGCTTGCGCACCACGTTGGCGATGGTGGAGGCCTTCTGGCCGATGGCCACGTACACGCAGAAGAGATCCTTGCCCTTCTGGTTGATGATGGTGTCGACGGCGACCGCGGTCTTGCCGGTCTGGCGGTCGCCGATGATGAGCTCGCGCTGCCCGCGGCCGATGGGCACCATGGCGTCGATGGCCTTGAGGCCGGTCTGCACCGGCTGCGATACCGACTGGCGGGCGATCACGCCCGGCGCGACCTTCTCGATCACGTCGGTAAGCTTGGCGTTGATCGCGCCCTTGCCGTCGATGGGCTGGCCAAGCGAGTTCACCACGCGGCCGAGGAGCTCCGGGCCTATAGGCACCGACAGGATCTTGCCCGTGGTCTTGACGACGTCGCCCTCGGTGATGTGGGTGTATTCGCCCAGGATCACCGAGCCCACCGAGTCGCGCTCCAGGTTGAGCGCCAGGCCGAACGTGCTTTTCGGGAACTCGAGCATCTCGCCCTGCATCACGTCCGACAGGCCGTGGATGCGGCAAATGCCGTCGGTCACCGACACCACGGTGCCCTGCGTGCGCATCTGCGCGCCGGAGTCCAGGTTCTGGATGCGACTCTTGATGAGTTCGGAGATTTCGGAGGGGTTCAGTTGCATGGATGCTCCTTATGCTTTCAGTGCGGCCTGCAGCGCAGCGAGCTGCGCGCGCGCCGAACCGTCGATGACCTTGTCGCCCAGCGTCACCTTCACGCCGCCGATGAGCTCCTTGTCGATGCGCACGGTCGCGCGCACTTTGCGGCCGGTTTTCTTCTCCAGACGCTGCACCAGGTCGGCAACCTGGGCGTCGCTGAGCTCGAAGGCGGAATGCACTTCGGCTTCCACCACGCCTTCGCGCTGGTTTTTCAGCGCCTCGAACTGCGCGCGGATCTCGGGCAGCAGCTCCAGGCGCCTGTTCTCGGCGAGCACGCGCACCAGGTTTTCCGCCTCGCCGGTGAGCTTGCCGCCCAGGATGGCGATGAACAGGCCGGCGACCTGCGCGTCCGAGAGATTCGGGTCGGCGACGGCGCGCTGCACGCGCTCGTCCTGCCCGACGACCGCCAGCGAGCCGAGCATCTCGGACCACTTGGCCAAGGCGTCGGCCTGGTCGGCAAGCCTGAACGCCGCCTCGGCGTAAGGCCTTGCAACGGTGCTGGGCTCAGCCACTCAAAGCTGCCGCTTGATCGATTCGAGGAGGTCGGCGTGCGCCTTTGCGTCGACCTCGCGGCGCAGGATGCGCTCCGCGCCGGCGACCGCCAGCGAAGCCACGTGGTCGCGCAGCTGCTCGCGCGCCCGGGTGACTTCCTGCTCGATCTCCGCCTTGGCGGCCGCCTTCTCGCGGCTGCCCTCTTCCTTCGCCGCGCTGCGCGCCTCGTCCACCAGCTGCGCGGCGCGCTTTTCCGCCTGCGCCAGGATCTCCGCGGCCCGGTGGCGCGCCTGCGCTACGGCATCCTCGGCCTGCCGGGTGGAGATCTCGAGGGAGCGGCGCCCCTGCTCGGCGGCAGCCAGCCCGTCGGCGATAGTTTTCTGGCGCGTCTCGATGGCGCGCAGCATGAACGGCCAGATGAGCTTGACCGTAAACCAGATGAACGCCGCAAAGACGAGCGCTTGCGCAAACAGCGTCAGATTGATGTTCATGCCGCCCTTTCGCGAATCGGCGCGGTTACTGGAACGCCGTGGCGAGCGGGTTGGCGAACGCGAAGAACATCGCGATGCCCAGGCCGATGATGAACGAGGCGTCGATCAGGCCGAGCAGCAGGAACACCCGTCCCTGCAGCGAGTTGGTGAGCTCCGGCTGGCGCGCCGCCGCTTCCAGGAAGCGGCTGCACATGATTCCCACGCCGATGCAGGCGCCCGCCGCGCCCAGGCCGACCATGAGACCGATGCCGATGCCGGTGTAGGCCTGGACCATGGCGAGCAGCTGAAGTTTTTCCATTTCGCTTTCCCTTGTTTATTGAAGTAACGAAGTCCGTTTCAGTGATGCTCGTGCGCCATCGCGATGTACACGACGGTCAGCATCATGAAGATGTAGGCCTGCAGCAGCACGATCAGGATGTGGAAGATGGCCCAGCCCAGGCCCAGCCAGAAGCCGAAGAACACCCCCGCCAGCCCGGTCGCGGCCCACATCCACAGCAGAAGGAACAGGATCTCCCCCGCGTACATGTTGCCGAACAGGCGCAGCGAGTGCGACAGCGGCTTGGAGACGTACTCGACCAGATTGAACAGCAGGTTGGCCGGCCACAGCAGCGGATTGGAGCCGAACGGCGCGCAGAACAGCTCGTGGATCCATCCGCCGATGCCCTTTGCCGAGATGGAGAAGAAAATCATCAGCAGCCAAACGGAGAGCGCGAGCGCGAAGGTGGTATTCACGTCGGCGGTGGGCACGTACCTGAAGCCGTGGTCGGAGATGTTGTGCGTCACCAGGCCGACCAGGTCGGCCGGCAGGAAATCCATGGCGTTCATCAGGACCACCCAGACGAACACCGTCAGGGCGAGAGGCGCGATGAAGCGGTTGCGGTCGCCGTGATGGAAGATGCCCTTGACCTGGTCGTCGATAAATTCGAACAGCAGCTCGATGAACGCCTGGCGCTTGCCCGGCACCCCGGGCGTGGCGCTACGCACCACCAGCCAGATGAGGCCCAGGCCGACCACGCCCAGCAGAACGGAGGTCAGCAGGGAGTCGACGTTCAGGCTCCAGAAGCCGCCGTCGCCGACCGGCTTGGTCAGGAAGGTGAGGTGGTGCTGGATGTACTGGGAAGGGGTGAGCTCTGTTCCTGCGGCCATCGTAGCTTGCGTCAGTACTCGCGCACAAAAAACGCCAAAGAAAATATCAGCATCGTCACGACGAACGCGCCAAGGAGCATGCCAACGGCGGCTCCCGGGTAATTCGCCAGCACCAGCCACAGCAGGAGCAGCGCGGCGCCGAGCTTGACCGCCTCTGCGCGCAGCGCGGCGAGCAGAATTCCCCCCGCGGACTTCGCCTTGCTCAACGACACCACCAGCGCCGACGCGAGGCCGGCAACGATGCCGATGGCGCCGCCGACTGCTGCCGACGCCGCGCCGCGCTCACCAACCAGCAGCGCTGCCGCCAGCGCCATCGCTGCGGCTGCGGCAAGCTGCCAGATGAGTACGGTGCGTATCGGTTTGCGCAGGGCGCGGCGCATGATGTTCGCGCATGGTTCAAATCGGTCCGCGCCTGGCAAAGCCGAAAAATTATAGCGCATCAGCGCAGCCTTTTCAGCAGCTGCTCCAGGTGGTCGAGGCTCGAGTAGTGAACGAGCAGCTTGCCCCGCCCCTTGCGCGCGGGCCGGATTTCCACGGTCGTGCCCAGGCTGCCGGAAAGCTCCTCTTCCAGCCGGGCAAGGTCGCGGTCGGCTTTCTTTTGCGGCCGCACTCCCGCCCTGCCGCGCGCCAGTGTCTGCACCAGCGCCTCCGTTTCGCGCACCGAGAGGCCGCGCGCGGCGATGCGGTGGGCGGCCTCGATCTGCCGGGCCGCGTCGAGCGCGAGCAACGCGCGCGCGTGCCCCATCTCGAGCGCGCCGTCCATCACCATTTCCTGCACCGGCTTGGCAAGCCGCAGCAGGCGCAGCAGGTTCGTCGTTGCGCTGCGCGAGCGCCCGACTGCATCGGCCGCCTGCTCGTGAGTCATCCCGAACTCGTCCACCAGGCGCTGCACGCCGGCGGCCTCTTCCATGGCGTTCAGGTCCTCTCGCTGGATGTTCTCGATGAGCGAAAGCGCGAGCGCCGCCTCGTCCGGCACCTCGCGCACCAGCGCCGGCACTTCGGCCAGGCCGGCCATCTGCGCCGCGCGCCAGCGCCGCTCGCCGGCGATCAGCTCATAGGTGTCGCGGTCGACCGGCCGCACCAGCAGGGGCTGCATCAGCCCCTGCGCGCGGATCGAAGCCGCCAGCTCGGCGAGCGCCTGCTCGTCCATGCGCGTGCGCGGCTGGTATTTCCCGGGCCGGATGCGAGCCACGGGCACATTGAGCAGGGCTTCGCGCGGCGGCGCCGTGCTATCGGCACCGAGCAGCGCGTCCAGACCGCGGCCCAGGCCCTTCGGCTTGATCATGCGGGTCGTCCTTGAGCGAGGATTTCGTCGGCGAGCGCGATATAGGCCTGGGCGCCCTTGGAGGCGGCGTCCCACAGCACCGCGGGCACGCCGTAGCTGGGCGCTTCGGCAAGGCGCACGTTGCGCGGCACGAGGGTGCGGTACACCTTTTCCTTGAAGTGGTCCTCGAGCTGCTGCGACACCTGCTGCGACAGCGTATTCCTCGGGTCGTACATCGTGCGCAGCAGCCCGGCGATCTCGAGCTCGGGATTCAGGTTGGCGCGCACGCGCTTGATCGTGGCCACCAGGTCGGACAGCCCTTCGAGCGCGTAGTACTCGCACTGCATGGGAATCAGCACCCGCTGCGCCGCCGTCAGCGCGTTCACCGTGAGCAGGCTGAGTGACGGCGGACAGTCGATCAGGATGAAGTCGTACTCGTGCGCCACGCGCTCGAGCGCGCTCTTCAGGCGCGTTTCCCGGCCCGGGAGCTCCACCAGCTCGATCTCGGCCCCGGAGAGCTCGCGATTGGCCGGCAGGAGGTCGAAGCCGCCCCTTTCCACCCGCAGGCGTACGCCGGCGAGCTCCCCCAGGCCGAGCAGCACGTGGTACACCGTGCGCCCGACGGTACGCTTGTCGATGCCGCTGCCCATCGTCGCGTTGCCCTGCGGATCCAGATCGACCAGCAGTATCCGGCGCCCTGCCTGGGCCAGCGCGGCAGCCAGGTTCACGCTGGTCGTGGTCTTGCCCACGCCGCCCTTCTGGTTGACTACCGCGAGCACGCGGGCCACGTCAGGCGTCCACGCGGCACAGCACGAGGTGGCGCGTGGCGTTTAGCAGAGGCACCCGCAGAGGGATCAGCTCCCCCGCGGGCCCGTCCTGCACCGCTACGCCGATCATCGCCGCGAGCACGCCGCCGGGCTGCACCAGATGCCGGCAAGCGGCAACAAAGCGCTTGAGCTCCGCGAAGGCGCGCGAAATCACCACGGCGAAGCGCGCGGCCGGATGCCATGCCTCTACGCGCCCCTCGTGGACAGCGACGTTGGCGAGCCCGAGCTCGATGACCGCCTGGCGCAGGAACGCGCTTTTCTTCTGGCTCGCATCGTTGAGCGTCACGCGCCATTGCGGCCGCGCAATCGCGAGCGGTATGCCGGGAAGTCCCGCCCCGGACCCTATGTCGGCGACGCTGTTGTCGCGCATCCGCAGGTGCGGGATCACCGCCAGCGAATCGAGCAGATGATGGCTCACCATTTCGAGGGGATCCCGGATTGCCGTCAGGTTGTAGGTGCGGTTCCATTTCGCCAGCAGCTCGAGATAGCGCACGAGCTGCTGGCACGCCGTGCCCGCCAGTTCCAGCCGCAGCTCCTCCAGCCCGCTGTCCAGTGCCGCGGCGGGCGTCATGCCGACTTCTCGTCGAGCGGCTGAAAACCGCGCTTCAGGTGCACCAGCAGCAAAGAGATCGCCGCCGGCGTGACACCCGAAATCCGGGAAGCCTGCCCAACGGTATCCGGGCGGTGCAGGTTGAGCTTCTGCTGCACCTCCGCCGACAGGCCGCGCACTTCACGATAGTCGAGCCCCGGCGGCAGGGGTCGGTCCTCCATCTGCGCCCGGCGCGCCACTTCGTGGCGCTGGCGCTCGATGTAGCCTTCGTACTTCGCCTGGATCTCGACTTGCGCCGCCACGGCGGGATCGACTTCCCGGCCTTCCAGCAATGTGGCGTACGTATTCTCGGGGCGGCGTAGCATGTCGTAGAGAGAGCGTCTTTCGTGAAAGCCAGCACTCACATACGTACCTTGAAGCCACGCCGTTTCCCTCTGCAGTTCGTCCCGCTTGCGGTTGAACGCCTCCCAGCGCGCGTCCTCGACGACGCCCAGCGCGCGTCCCTGCTCAGTAAGCCGCAAATCCGCGTTGTCTTCGCGCAGCATGAGCCGGTACTCGGCGCGACTCGTAAACATGCGGTACGGCTCGGACACCCCGCGGGTAATCAAGTCATCGACCAAAACACCCAGGTAGGCCTGGTCACGGCGCGGCGTCCAGGGCGCATGCCCCTTGACTTGAAGGGCGGCGTTGATGCCGGCAATAAGGCCCTGCGCCGCCGCTTCCTCATAGCCGGTCGTGCCGTTGATCTGGCCGGCGAAAAACAAACCGGGGATGCTCTTCGTTTCTAGCGACGCGTGCAGATGGCGCGGGTCGAAATAATCGTATTCGACCGCGTAGCCGGGACGCACGATGTGCGCGTTCTCCAGCCCGCGGATCGACCGGACGAGCTCGAGCTGCACATCGAAGGGCAGGCTGGTGGAGATGCCGTTGGGATAAATCTCCAGCGTGCCCAGGCTTTCGGGCTCCAGGAAGATCTGGTGGCTCGCCTTCCCGGCGAACCGGTGGATCTTGTCCTCGATCGACGGGCAATAGCGCGGGCCCACGCCTTGGATTACCCCCGTGAACATCGGCGAGCGATCGAGGTTGCCGCGGATGATCTCGTGGGTGCGGGCGTTGGTGTGCGTAATCCAGCAGGACACCTGGCGAGGATGCATCGCCCGGTTTCCGAGAAACGAGAAAACCGGCTCGGGCTGATCGCCGGGTTGCTCCTCCATGACCGAAAAGTCGATGCTGCGAGCGTCCAGACGCGGCGGCGTCCCGGTTTTGAGTCGCCCCACCGGCAGCTTCAGCTCCCGCAACCGGGCGGCCAGCGTGACAGACGCCGGGTCGCCGGCGCGGCCGGCAGCATAGTGGCTAAGCCCGACGTGGATCAGGCCTGAAAGGAAAGTGCCGGTCGTGAGCACCACGACCGGCGCCCGGAAGCGCACCCCGACTTGGGTCGCAACGCCGGCGACGCTTTCCCCTTCAACCAGCACATCGTCGACCGCCTGCTGAAAGATGCTTAAGTTCGGCTGACTTTCGAGGCGCCGCCGAATCGCCTGTTTGTAGAGAATCCGGTCGGCCTGCGCACGGGTTGCCCGCACCGCCGGGCCTTTTGAGGAGTTGAGAGTCCTGAACTGAATGCCCGCCTCATCGGCCGCCAACGCCATGGCGCCCCCCAGCGCATCCACCTCCTTGACCAGGTGACCCTTGCCGATGCCGCCGATCGAAGGGTTGCACGACATCTGGCCCAGCGTGTCGACGCTATGCGTGAGCAGTAACGTGGCGCATCCCATTCGGGCGGCCGCAAGGGCGGCTTCCGTGCCCGCATGGCCGCCACCCACCACAATCACATCGTACTTGTCGGGGAAATCCATGGAAGGCGCGATTCTACGTTGCGGTTCCACGTGGAACCAGTGCTGTCCGTCTGCGCGCTCGGTTCCACGTGGAACATGCTTCTTGCTGCGGCGCACCAATCTCCGGCGGTGTGGCACAATCGCCGCCCTTCCCCGGCGCGTTTGAATTGATCTCCTTCGCACGCTATGTCGCGCTGCTCGAGCCGCGCGATCTACGGCAAACCATTGCCGCATCCATGATCGGCCGTCTGCCGATTGGGATTACCGGCCTCGCGATACTTCTGCTGGTCCAGACAGCCACAGCCTCTTTCGCCTTGGGCGGCGCGGCCACTGCCGCCTACGTCGTTGGACTTGCCCTCATGGCGCCGGTTTTGGGACGCGTCATCGATCGGCGCGGCCCGCGATCGACGTTGCAGGTATGCGCAGTGGCTTTCCCCGCGGCGCTTTTGCTGCTTATCGCTGCGGTCGATCGCGCCGACGCCGCTTGGAGCGTTCTGCTTTACGCCGGGTTGGCCGGCGCCGCGTTCCCCCCGATTACGGTATGTATGCGCACCTACTTTCGTCAGCGATTACGCAACGATGAGCTGCTAACGGCCGCGTACTCCCTTGAATCGGTACTCATCGAGCTGATCTTTATCGTGGGTCCGCTGCTGGTGGCTCTATTCGTAGCGCTCGCATCAGCGGCCGCGGCTGTGATGTTCGCAGCCGCATGCGGCCTCATCGGCACGCTCCTCTTCCTCCGGGCGCCACCGCTGCTGGCTTGGCGGATCGAGCCGCAAAGCAAGCCAAGCCTCCTCGGCCCGCTCACCGAGGCCGGTTTCCTGCCGCTCATCGCCGTCATCGTTTGCTACTCGATGGCCTTCGGCCTCCTGGAGGTGGGCTTTACCGCGTACGCGACGGAAGCAGGCAATGTCGCCCTGGCCGGCGTGCTGCTGGGGCTCATGTCCGCAGGCAGCGCGCTCGGCGGCTTGGCTTACGGCAGTCGCAGCTGGCGCTTGCCGCTGGCGCGACAGTTCTCCTTGATGCTGGCTCTCATGGGCGCCGGGCTTGCGATCCTGGCTTTGCCATGGTCGCCCCTGCCCTTCGCGCTTTGGTCGCTTTTCGCCGGTGTGGTGATGGCGCCGGCGCTCATCATGCAATCCATGCTGGTGGCCAAGACCGCGCGTTCCGACCAGATGACCGAGGCGTTCACCTGGTCCACCAGTGCGCTGCTCTCCGGCGCTGGCGCAGGCGTTGCGCTGGGAGGCGCGCTGCTCGAGCGCCATGCTTCGCCCGCCGCGTTCGGCGCAGGCGCAGCCGTGGCGCTACTGGCGGCGGCCGGCGCCTATCTGCTCAAGATCCGCTAGGCGGCCAGCCTGTGGTGCATCTCGCCGCGGCGCGATTCCAACGCCGGGGGCAGCCGCTCGCCGAACTTCCCAAACAGCTCGTCATGGGAAGCAAGCTCGTCCTTCCAGGCGGCTGCATCCACGCGCTCGAGCTCGGCGAACTGCGCTGGCGACATTTTGTGCTCGAGCCCGGTCCAGGTGAGGTCCTCGAAGCGCGGCATGACGCCCAGCGGCGTTTCGACGCCGGCTGCGTGGTTCTGGCAGCGAAGGGCGATCCACTGCAAGACCCGCATGTTCTCTCCGAACCCGGGCCAGAGAAACTTTCCATTGCTGTCGCGCCGGAACCAGTTGACGCGGAAAATTCTCGGGGGATGCTTGATTTTCCGGCCCATTGCCAGCCAATGACCGAAGTAGTCCGCCATGTTGTAGCCGCAAAAGGCGAGCATCGCCATGGGGTCCCGGCGCACCACGCCGACCTTCCCGGTGATCGCTGCAGTGGTCTCCGATCCCAGGGTGGCGGCCATATAGACGCCGTCCTCCCACGTCGGGGCCTCAACCACCAGCGGCACGGTCGATGAACGCCGCCCGCCGAAGACGAAGGCGGAAATGGGCACGCCCGCCGGATCCTCCCATTGCGGGTCCATGGAGGGACACTGCGCGGCGGCGACAGTGAAGCGCGCATTGGCATGCGCCGCGAGACGGCCCTTTTTTCCATCCTCGGGCGTCCACTCCTTCCCTTGCCAGTCGATGAGTCGCGCGGGCGGCTGGTCGGTCATTCCTTCCCACCACACGTCGCCGTCCGGGGTCATGGCCACGTTGGTGAAGATCACGTTGCTCGCCAGGGATTTCATGGCGTTGGGGTTGGTCTGCTCGGACGTGCCGGGCGCAACGCCGAACAAGCCGTATTCCGGATTGATCGCGTGCAGGCGGCCGTCGGCGCCCGGCTTGATCCAGGCGATGTCCTCACCGATGGTGGTGACCTTCCAGCCGGCGAACGCCGCCGGCGGGATGAGCATCGCCAGGTTCGTCTTGCCGCAAGCCGACGGGAACGCCGCCGCCACGTAGGTCTTTTCACCGCTCGGCGCCTGCATGCCCAGAATCAGCATATGCTCGGCGAGCCAGCCTTCGTCGCGCCCCATGACCGAGGCGATGCGCAGTGCGAGGCATTTCTTGCCCAGCAGGGCATTGCCGCCGTATCCCGAGCCGAAGGACCAGATCTCGCGGGTCTCCGGAAAATGCACGATCCACTTTTCTTTCTCGTTGCACGGCCACGGGACGTCCTTGTCGCCGGGTGCGAGCGGCGCGCCTACCGAGTGCACGCAGGGCACGAACGGCTTGTCCTCGCCCAGCCAGTCGGCCACGGCGCGGCCCATGCGCGTCATGATGCGCATGCTGACCACGACGTACGCGGAATCCGAGATCTCCGCGCCAACCTGCGCGATCGGCGAGCCGATCGGCCCCATCGAGAACGGCATCACGTACAGCGTCCGCCCTCGCATGCATCCGTCGAACAGGCGATTGAGCGTCTGGCGCATCTCGCGCGGCTCGAGCCAGTTGTTGGTCGGCCCGGCGTCCTCCTTGCGCTCGCTGCAGATGAACGTGCGGTCCTCCATGCGCGCAACATCGGTCGGATGCGAGCGCGCGAGATAGGAATCGGGCCGCCGCTCCTCGCTCAGGCGGGTGAACGTCCCTGCCTGCACCAGCTCCGCGCACAAGCGGTCGTACTCCGCCTGCGAGCCGTCGCACCAAACGACGCGCTCGGGCTTCGTAAGGCGGGCGATCTCCGAGACCCAGCGCCGAAGCCCCCGGTGACGCACCCAAGACGGAGCATTCGACTGATCGGGGGCGGTAGCGGGTGCATTCATTCGTTCGCTCCAGAAAGGCAAACGGCCCGGCGCGCAGCCGGGCCGCAAGGCGGCAATTGGTCGTCCGATTCTAGCACCCAGGCGGTCGGCGCGATTGCACGCGCAGGTGCCTCCTGTGGACTAAACCATTGACCGCACAGCGACTTACTTGCCTATGCAAAAACGGCTGAAAATTTCACCGAGCAGCTCGTCTGCGGAGAACTCTCCCGTGATGCCGGCAAGCGCGGCATGGGCAAGGCGCAATTCCTCCGCCAGCAGCTCCCAGCGAGCGAGCTGCCCGCGGGCTTGGCCGAGGTGCGCACGCGCTTGCTCCAATGCGCGCAAATGGCGCTCGCGCGCGAGGAACACCGATTCGCCAGTGGAAGACCAGCCGGCCGCCGCCAGGATGGTGCGGCGCAAGGCGTCCAGGTTCTCTCCGGTCTTGGCCGAGACGGCCAGCGCACCGGCAGGAGCACGAAACCCGGGAGCGAGGTCGCTCTTGTTGTACACATCGATGCGTCGTGCGCCGGCCGGCAACGCCGGCGGCGGATCCTCCCGGCCGGCTTCGCGCACCACCAGCACCAGGTCGGCACGTTGCAGCTCCTGTTGCGCGCGCTCGATGCCCAGGCGCTCGACGGCATCCGAGGCCACCCGCAATCCGGCCGTGTCGACCAGCACGAGCGGCACCCCATCGATCTGGATGGCTTCGCGCAGCGCATCCCGGGTGGTGCCCGGCACAGGCGTGACGATGGCGCGCTCCTCGCCGGCCAGCCGGTTGAGCAGGCTGGATTTGCCGACGTTGGGCCGGCCTGCAAGCACGACGTGGATGCCGCTGCGCAGGAGGCTGCCCTGGCGGCTTTTCGCCAAGACCTCGGCAAGCTGAGCCTGGAGGGCGTCGAGCCGGGATGCCGCGTCGTCTCGCTGCACGGCATCCACTTCCTCTTCGGGGAAGTCGAGCATCGCTTCGGTAAGCGAGCGCAGCTCGACCAGTCCGCCGGCGAGCGTTTCGATCGCTGCCGAGAATTCGCCCGCCAGCGAGCGCAGCGCCGAGCGCGCCGCCTCCTGGGTGGAGGCGTCGATAAGGTCGGCCACGGCCTCGGCCTGCGCGAGGTCCAGCTTGCCTTCGAGGAAAGCGCGCCGCGTGAACTCGCCCGGCTCGGCGAGCCTCGCGCCGGCGTCCAGGCAGGCCCGCAGCACCGACTGCAGGACGAGCGGACCGCCATGGCCGTGCAGCTCCAGCACATGCTCGCCGGTGTACGAGCGCGGCGGCGGAAAGTACAGCGCGATGCCACGGTCCTGCGGCTCGCCACGCGCGTCGCGAAAGGCAGCGAGGGTCGCGCGCCGTGGCTGCGGCAGGCGGCCCAGCACCTGTGCGGCGATCCCGGGGACCGCCGCACCGGACAGCCGGATCACCCCGATGCCGCCGCGGCCGGGCGGCGTGGCGATCGCGGCGATGGTGTCGCGCTCTACCTCATCGCTTGGCATGGGCAGGCTTGTCGCGTTCGAACATGCGCTGGATCTGCCACTGCTGAAGGATCGATAGGATGTTGTTCACCAGCCAGTACAGCACCAGGCCGGCCGGGAAGAAGAAGAAAAAGATGCTGAACACGTACGGCATGTACTTCATCACCTGCGCCTGCACGGGATCGGGCGGCACCGGGTTCATGCGCGTCTGCAGGACCATCGTGACCGCCATGAGGACCGGCAGGACGAAGTACGGGTCGAGCGCCGAAAGGTCCTGGATCCACAGCACGAAGGGGGCATGGCGCAGCTCGATCGCAGCCAGCAGCACCCAGTACAGGGCGATGAACACCGGAATCTGCACCAGGATAGGGAAGCAGCCGCCCAGCGGATTGATCTTCTCGGTCTTGTACAGCTCCATCATCGCCTGGTTCATTTTCTGGCGATCGTGGGCGTACATCTCCCGTATCTTGGTCAAGCGCGGCGTCACCAGCTTCATCTTCGCCATCGAACGGTAGCTCGCCGCGGACAGCGGGAAAAACACCAGCTTGATGGTCACCGTGAGCAGGATGATGGCCACGCCCCAGTTGCCTGAGAGCGCGTGATACTTGCCGAGCAGCCAGAAGAGCGGCCAGGCGATGATGGCAAGAAACCCGTAGTCGACGACCAGATCGAGGCCGGGCGCCGCGGCCTGCAGGCGCTCCTGCTCCTGGGGCCCGGCATACAGCGGCGCTGCGACGCGCGCAGCGGCGCCCGGCGCGACGCTTACCGGGATCATGACGCGGGCGGCGTAAATGCCGTCCGGGCGCTTCTCGGTCACGTAGTCCCGCGGGGCGCCTTTCGGCGGCAGCCAGGCGGAGACGAAATAGTGCTGCACGAAGGCGAGCCAGCCGTTGTCCGCCCGCTGTATGTGGTCGTGCTCTCCCTGGTCGAGGTCCGAGGGATGCACCTTCTGGTATTTCTGCTCGTCGGTGTAGACGCCGAAGCCGGTGAAGCTCTGGGCGCCGAACGTCTCCGCCACGGTGTTGGTGTTGGTCTCGGGCTTGCCGTCGTGCGTCAGCTGGAAATAGGCATACGCCGAAGCCGGAGCGCTGCCGTCGTTGCGCACCTCGAGGGCCACGTCGACCACGTAGCTGTTGCGGTGGAAGGTGTACACCTTCTGCACCTGCAAGCCGTCCTTGCCGGCCGCGCTCAGCCGGACCTCGACGCTGTCGCGTCCCGGGGCGAGCTCGCGCGCGCCGGGCTCGGGACGCCACACCGTGCGGTGATTCGGGCCCCCTTCGCCCGCGAGCCCGCTCTGCGCCTCGTAATGATGATCGGGCCCCAGGAGCACCAGGTTGGCGTCGGAGTCCTTGGAGCTCTTGTGGCGCAAAAGCTCCAGGCGCTTCAGCGTAGCGCCCAGCGTATCGATGTCGGCCACCAGGAGGTCGGTAGTCACTCTTACCGTTTCGCCTTTGGCGGCAGCCGCTTCGGCCGCCGGAACGCTGGCGGCGGGCGCCTTGGACGCGCCCGGGGCAGGCGGCTGCGCGGGCGGCGGAACGCCCTGCGCCTGGGGCGCAGGCGCCGACGGCTGGGGCCGGCTGTATTTTTCCCACTCCGTCCACAGCATCAGCAACGAGAAGCTGAAGATGAAAAGCAATACGAGGCGCTGGGTGTCCATGCGCTAGGGCACCGGATCGTAGCCGCCGCGGCTCCACGGGCCGCAACGACATACGCGACGCGCGGCGAGCCAGCCGCCACGCCAGGCGCCGTGGCGCGCCAGCGCCTCGTCGGCATACTCCGAACAACTGGGAAAAAAGCGGCAGGAGGCGGGCAGGACCGGTCGCACGAACCACTGGTAGGCGCGTACTGCGGCACGCAAGGCAGCGGCGCTCATGGCTTGCTCAGTCCCTGGAGAAGCTCGCGAAGTCGGGTAATCATTTGGGATGACGCCTTGATTCCAAAGGGCGGACGTACCAGCAAATCTACTGCGCCCAGCGTTTGCTGCTCCAGCCGGAAAGCCTCGCGGATGCAGCGCTTCAGGCGATTTCGCTCGACCGCCCGCGCGGCGTGCCGCTTCGACACCAGGATGCCGAGCCTCGGGTCTCCCGTGTCGCGACGCTCGAAGAAGAAACTGTATCCGGCCCGATGGCGTCGCGCCCCCTGGCGCAGCAAGCGTTCGAATTGCGCTTTTTGCCTGAGCCGGCGGGAAGGATCGAGCCCGAAGCGCTTGCCGCCCGCGGCTACAACCCGAGCCGGCGTCGGCCTTTGGCGCGCCGGTTGCGCAGCACGGCGCGGCCGCCGCGGGTGCCGCTTCGCACCAGGAACCCATGGCGCCGAGCGCGCCGCGTCTTGGAAGGTTGGTAAGTCCGCTTCGTTGCCATCGCCGGGTCCGAAAAAGGGCGGTATTAGAGCGCGCGCGCACTCGCATTGTCAAATGCAGCGCCAATTCTTCTGCCGCACCCAGCGCTCGTTTGCGGCTGTGGATAACCCATGGCAGAGAAGGTAAAATTCCACCTCGTCTAGGCCAACTAAAAGATGCAAAACCTCTGGGAATCCTGCCTGCGTCGGCTCGAGCAGGAGCTCCCCGCGCAGCAGTTCAACACCTGGATCCGGCCGCTCGCGCCGGAATCCGGTGCCGGCAACGACACGCTCGTCCTCGCCGCCCCGAACCGCTTCGTGCTGGAGCTGGTGCGCGAGCGCTTCGCTGCGCGCATCGAGCGTCTGGTGACCGAGACGTGCGGACGCGAAACCGGCCTGCGCCTGGTGCTGGCGCGTGGCGCCGAGCCGCTCGCGCGGGCGCCGCAGCCGCAACCGCGCGCCGCGCCGGAAGCGGCGCCGGTACCCGAGCGCGGCAGGCTGAACCGCGCGTTCACCTTCGACAGCTTCGTCACCGGCAAGGCCAACCAGCTGGCACGCGCCGCCGCCATCCAGGTGGCCGAGAACCCGGGCATCTCTTACAACCCGCTGTTCATCTACGGCGGGGTCGGCCTGGGCAAGACCCATTTGCTTCAGGCGATCGGCAACCATCTTGCCGACGTGCGGCCCCAGGCGCGCATCCGCTACAGCCACGCCGAGCAGTACGTGACCGACGTGGTGCGGGCCTACCAGCAGAAGTCGTTCGACGAGTTCAAGCGCTATTACCACTCGCTCGATCTCTTGCTGATCGACGACATCCAGTTTTTCTCCAACAAGGGCCGCACGCAGGAGGAATTCTTCTACGCCTTCAACGCGCTGGTGGAGGCGCACAAGCAGATCGTCATTACCTGCGATACCTATCCGAAGGAGATCGCCGGCATGGAGGAGCGCCTCATCTCGCGGTTCGGCTGGGGCCTCACCGTGGCCATC
Organism: uncultured bacterium; assembly: GCA_965233185.1. Taxonomy (GTDB): domain Bacteria; phylum Pseudomonadota; class Gammaproteobacteria; order Burkholderiales; family SG8-39; genus SCGC-AG-212-J23. The sequence goes on along the minus strand of CBDDSA010000109.1, from coordinate 25,610 downwards.
GAGCCGCCGGAGCTGGAGATGCGCGTGGCGATCGTGCTGAAGAAAGCCGAGGCCGATGCGATCGAGCTGTCGGAGGATATTGCGTTCTTCATCGCCAAGCACATCCGCTCGAACGTGCGCGAGCTCGAAGGCGCGCTGAAGAAGGTGCTGGCGTTCTCTCGCTTCAACGCGCGCGAGCTGTCGCTCGACCTTGCCAAGGAGGCGTTGCGCGACATCCTCAACGTCGCCAGCCGCCAGGTGAGCGTCGAAGGCATCCAGAAAACGGTCGCCGAGTACTTCAAGATCCGCGTCTCCGACATGCACTCCAAGAAGCGCAGCCGCAACGTCGCGCGGCCGCGACAGGTGGCGATGGCGCTCGCCAAGGATTTGACCCAGATGAGCTTGCCGGAAATAGGCGAGGCCTTCGGCAACCGCGACCACACCACGGTATTGCACGCCTGCCGCACCATCGCCCGCCTGCGCAAGCAGGACACCGGCCTCAACCGGGACTATCTGATCCTGGAACAGGTGCTGAAGGGATGAACAGTTTGTGGATATCTGCGCTCGGTGGCGGCAGGCCAAAATCTGTCCACACCGCTCCACACGCGATCCACAGGCTCTCCCGCGCGTCCAATCGTCGCCAAGCTGGCGTGCGCAAACGGGTTTTCCGACTTATCCCGCGATGCAGGCCTGCTTTATTAGCTATTACTACTTATCAATACAAGGGTAGATAACAAATGGTTCTGGTCAAAGCGAAGCGCGACGAGATCCTGGGGCCCCTGTCGGCGGTGAGTGGCATCATCGAGCGCCGGCATACGCTGCCGATCCTGTCGAACGTGCTGATCGAAGGCGCGGCAAGCACGCTTTCCTTCCTCGCCACGGACATCGAGATCCAGATCACGGCGAAAAGCGCCCTGGCGGCGGCCGGGGAGGCCCGCTCGCTGACGGTCGGCGCGCGCAAGCTGCTGGACATCCTGCGCGCGCTGCCGGAAAGCGCCGAGGTGTCCCTGCAGCAGCAGGACAAGCGCCTGCTGGTCAAGGCGGGCAAGAGCCGCTTCACGTTGCAGACACTGCCGGCGGAGGATTTTCCGCGCCTGGCGCGCCCCGCCGGCGAGGCCGCGCGCTTCGCCCTGGAGCAGAAAGCGCTGCGCCGGCTGCTCGGCCTGGTGCAATACGCCATGGCCCAGCAGGATATCCGCTATTACCTGAATGGCCTGCTCATGGTGGTGGAAGATCGGCAGCTGAAGCTGGTGGCCACCGACGGTCACCGGCTGGCCTACGCGTCGCTCAAGCTGGAGGCCGACCTGCCGCGCCAGGAAGCCATCGTGCCTCGCAAGACGGTGCTCGAGCTGGCCAAGCTGCTGGCCGACAGCGGCGACGAAGTCAGTATCGAGCTGTCGCCGACCCAGGCGGCATTCAGCTTCGGCGCGGTCGAGCTCGTCTCCAAGCTGGTTGACGGCAAGTTCCCGGATTACACGCGGGTGATCCCCACGCAGCACAAGAACCGGCTGCAGATCGAGCGCGAGCCGCTGCGCCAGGCGCTGCTGCGGGCGGCGATCCTGTCGAACGAAAAATTCCGCGGCGTGCGCTGGGTGCTCGGCGAGGGCGTGCTGAAGATCGTCTCCTCCAATGCCGAGCAGGAAGAGGCGCACGAGGAGCTCGAGGTTGCATACGCGGGCGATGCGCTCGATATCGGTTTCAACGTCAACTATCTGCTCGATGTGCTGAACAACGTGCCGGGCAGCCAGGTGGATTGCGCCTTCGGCGACTCGTCCTCCAGCGCGCTGATTTCCTATGCCGCGGAGAAAGATTTCAAATACGTCGTCATGCCCATGAGGATCTAGCGAATTGTCTGAACACCTAAAGCCCGACGCGAATGACTACGGCTCGGACGCCATCAAGGTACTGAAGGGTCTGGAGGCCGTGCGCAAGCGCCCCGGGATGTATATCGGGGATACGTCCGACGGCACCGGGTTGCACCACATGGTGTTCGAGGTGGTGGACAACGCCGTGGACGAGGCGCTCGCCGGGTTCAGCGACGAGATTGTCGTCACCATCCACACCGACAACTCGATCTCGGTGATCGACAACGGGCGCGGCATCCCCACCGGCATCAAGGACGACGATGAGCTCAAGCGCTCGGCCGCCGAAATCGTGATGACCGAGCTGCACGCCGGCGGCAAGTTCGACTCCAACACCTACAAGGTGTCCGGGGGGCTGCACGGGGTGGGCGTCTCGGTGGTCAACGCGTTGTCCGAGTGGCTGCGGCTCACCGTGTGGCGTGAAGGCAAGGTCCACCAGATGGAGTTCCGCAACGGCGTGGCGGTGGCGCCGCTCGCGGTCACCGGCACGACCGAGCGGCGCGGCACAGAAGTGCATTTCCTCGCCTCGAAGGCCATCTTCGGCACCGTCGACTACCACTACGACATCCTGGCGCGCCGCCTGCGCGAGCTGTCGTTCCTGAACAACGGCGTCAAGATCATGCTGATCGACCAGCGCGCCGGAAAGGAGGAGAACTTCGCCTTCGCCGGTGGCGTAAGGGGGTTCGTGGAGTACATGAACCGCGCCAAGAACGTGCTGCATCCGAACACCTTCCACGGCGAGGGCGAAAAGGACGGCATCACGGTCGAGGTGGCGATGCAGTGGAACGACTCCTACCAGGAGAGCGTTCTGTGCTTCACCAACAACATCCCGCAGAAGGACGGGGGTACCCATCTCACCGGCCTGCGCGCCGCAATGACGCGAGTGCTCAACAAGTACATCGAGGAAATCGACCTGGCGAAGAAGGCGAAGGTCGAGACCACGGGCGACGACATGCGCGAAGGCCTCGCCTGCGTGCTGTCGGTGAAGGTCCCCGAGCCGAAGTTCTCTTCGCAGACCAAGGAAAAGCTGGTTTCCTCGGAGGTGCGCCCGGTGGTAGAAGAGATCGTGGCCGAGCGGCTGCGCGACTACCTCGCCGAGCGCCCTGCCGATGCGCGCATCATCACCTCGAAGATCGTGGAGGCGGCCCGCGCCCGCGAAGCGGCCCGCAAGGCGCGCGAGATGACCCGCAGGAAGGGCGTGCTCGACGGCATGGGGCTGCCCGGCAAGCTGGCCGACTGCCAGGAGCGTGATCCCGCGCTGTGCGAGCTTTACCTGGTCGAAGGCGATTCGGCCGGCGGCTCGGCCAAGCAAGGGCGCGACCGCAAGTTCCAGGCGATCCTGCCGCTAAAGGGCAAGATCCTCAACGTCGAGCGTGCGCGCTTCGACAAGCTCCTGTCGTCGACCGAGATCGCAACGCTCATCACCGCGCTGGGCTGCGGCATCGGCAAGGAAGAGTACAACGCCGACAAGCTGCGCTACCACCGCATCATCATCATGACCGACGCCGACGTCGACGGCTCGCATATCCGTACCCTGCTGCTCACGTTCTTCTACCGCCAGATGCCGGAGCTGGTGGAGCGCGGCCACATCTACATCGCGCAGCCGCCGCTGTACCGCGCCAAGCTGGGCAAGGAAGAGCGCTATCTGAAGGACGAGCACGAGCTGAACGAGTTCATGCTGAAGCAGGCCTTGATCGATGCGGCGTTGCATCCGGGCGCCGGCCGCGAGCCCATCACGGGCGACGCGCTTGCCGAGCTGGCGAAGTCCTACCTGCTGGCGGAGGCGGTGATCGACCGCGTTTCGCGCCTCATCGACCGGGAGGTGCTGCAAGCCATGCTGGGTGGCGCCCAGGTCGACCTGACGCGGCGCGACGCCGCCGAGGCCTCGGCCGAGGCGCTCGAAGCGGCGGTCGGCGGCGAAGGCGTGGCCGTGGCGCCGCATTTCGACCAGAAGACCGAGCGCTACCAGGACCGCATCGAGCGCACGCGCCTCGGCAAAGTGCGCATGAGCACCATCGACACCGAGTTCGTGCATTCGGGCGACTACGCGCAGATCCGCCAGACCGCGGAGCTGCTGCGCGGCCTGGTGAGCCCGGGCGCCTATGTGCAGCGCGGCGACAAGAAGCAGCCGGTGAGCGACTTCGCCGGGGCCATGAAGTGGCTGTTAGCCGAGGTGCAGAAAGCCACCACGCTGCAACGCTACAAGGGCTTGGGCGAGATGAACCCCGAGCAGCTTTGGGAAACGACCATGGATATCAGCGCCCGGCGCCTGCTCAGGGTACAGATCGAAGACGGCATCGCCGCGGACGAGATCTTCACGAAGCTGATGGGCGACGAGGTCGAGCCGCGCCGCGCCTTCATCGAGTCGAACGCGCTCGGCGTTCGGAACCTCGACGTGTAGGCTTCTCGTCGGGGGCTTTCTCCTTGGTCGGACGCGGCTGGAACTCGAAGCCGATCTTGCCGTCCGGCTGCTTGACGAGGAAGGCCTTGAAGCGCCTGCCTTTCTTCGACACGAAGGCGGTGAGCAGATCGGTGCGCCCGCTATCGAGCAGCTTCATCATCTGCTCGCGCTCGATTGGCTGCTGCAGAATCATGCGGCCGGAGCGAAAGTCGCAGCTGCGCTGCGGGCCGAGCGCCTTCTCGCAGGTATAAGCCATGCCGTGCTCGTAGACCCGGGCGCCGCACTTGGGGCACGCGCCTAGCGGCTCCTGCGCGCTGAAATCCGGCGCCTCCTCGCCCTCGCCCGTGCCCTGGCCGAAGTCGAACTCCACCTTGAGCTCGTCGGTCAGCCGCAGCACCGCGCTGAACGGCTTGCCCTGACGGCTGCGAAAGCCGGTGAGCGGCCCGATGCGGCGCTGGGTAATGAGCTCGGCGATCTCGTCGGTCGACCATTCGCGGCCGGAGGTGACCTTCCAGATCGAGAAATCGCACTTTTGGCATTGGAACTTGCGGTAGTTCTCCTGCACCACCCCGCCGCACTTCGGGCACGGCGCGCTCACCGTGGCGTAGACCACGTCGGGGATTTCTCCGGTCTTGATGATGGTGACCACCTTCTTCACCAGCGCGCTGATCTGCTTCATGAACTCCTCGCGCGTCAGCTTGCCGGCTTCGATCAGCTTGAGCTTGTGCTCCCACTCGCCGGTAAGCTCGGGTGAAGCGAGCTCCACGATGTGCAGCATGTGCAGCGCGAATAGCAGGGAAAAGGCTTTCGGCGTGGGCACGAGCTCCCTGCCCTCGCGATTGACGTACTCCTCGCGGATCAGCCCCTCGATGATCGCGGCGCGCGTGGCCGGGGTGCCGAGCCCTTTTGCTTCCATGGCGGCGCGCAGCTCGTCGTCCTCCACCAGCTTGCCGGCGCCCTCCATCGCCGAAAGCAGCGTCGCCTCGGTGTACCGGGGGGGCGGCTTGGTCTGGTGCGGCTGCTCCAGCACCTCCGCCACGCCCACCTGCTCGTTCTGTGCAATTGCCGGCAGGTTCTGCGCGTCTTCCCCGGCCGCGCGGCCGTAGACCGCGAGCCAGCCCGGATTCTTCAGCACCCGCCCTTCGGTCTTGAACTGATGCTCGCCCACCCGGGTGATGCGCGTGGTCTGCAGGAACTCCGCCGCGGGGTAGAACACCGCAAGAAAGCGGCGCACTACCAGGTCGTACAGCTTCTGCTCGGCTTCGTTGAGATGCTTCGGCAGCTGCAGCGTCGGAATGATGGCGAAGTGGTCCGAGATCTTGGTGTTGTCGAAGATGCGCTTGTTGGCCTTCACCCAGCCCTGCTTGAGAACCTGCCGTGCATGGGTGGAGAATGCGTCGCTCTCGCCCAGGCTCTTGAGCGTGTCCTTCACCGTGGCGAGATAATCCTCCGGCAGCGCGCGCGAATCGGTGCGCGGGTAGGTGAGCACCTTGTGCTTTTCGTACAGCGCCTGGGCAAGCGACAAGGTCATGCGTGCCGGGAAGCCGAAGCGGCCATTTGCCTCGCGCTGCAGGCTGGTCAGATCGAAAAGCAGCGGCGAGAGCTGGGTGGCCGGCTTGGTCTCCTCCGTCGCCACGCCCGCCTTGCCCGCGCAGGCGGCAACCACCGCGGCGGCCTGTGCTGCATCCCACAGTCGCTCCGGCCTGCGCTCGGGATCGTCGTCTTTCTTGAACTGCGGCTCGAACCAGCGGCCGGCATACTCGCCGGCCTTGGCGACGAAGCGGGCATGGACTTCCCAATAGTCGCGCGACGTGAATGCGCGGATCTTGTCCTCGCGCTCGACCAGGATGGCGAGCGTCGGCGTCTGCACCCGGCCCACCGTCGTGAGGTAGAAGCCGCCTTCCTTGGAATTGAACGCGGTCATCGCCCGCGTACCGTTGATCCCCACCAGCCAGTCGGCCTCCGAGCGGCTCTTCGCCGCGTCCGCAAGGGGCAGCATCTCGCGGTCGGCGCGCAACTTGGAAAAGCCGTCGCGGATCGACTGCTGGGTCATCGACTGCAGCCAGAGCCGCTCGATCGGCTTCTTGGCGCGCGCATGCTGCACCAGGTAGCGGAAAATCAGCTCGCCCTCGCGGCCGGCATCGCAGGCGTTGACCAGGCCGGTGACGTCCTTGCGCTTGATCAGGCGCAGCAGCAGGTTGAGCCGCTCCTTGCTCCTGTCGATCGGCGCCAGGTCAAAATGCGGCGGAATCACCGGCAGCCGGGCGAAGGACCACTTGCCTTTCTTGACATCGTGCTCCTCGGGCAGAACCAGCTCGAGCAGGTGTCCCACGGCCGACGACAGCACGTAGTCGTCGCTCTCGAAATAGTCGCTTTTACGCGTGAAGCCGCCAAGGGCGCGCGCAATGTCGGCGGCGACCGACGGTTTCTCAGCGATGATGAGTTTTTTGCCCATGCGCGAAAAGGCCGCAGATGATAAGTGCAAACCTGCGCCCGGTTCAACCACCGCGGCGCACGGGTAACCGCAATCGCGCTGTGCTAGCTGGGCAGTCTGGAGTGCGGCGCGCTGAAAAGATCCTCGGCCACCAGGCGGCTGGTAGGCGTCTGCTGGTTCCACAGTACCATGAGCACGATCAGCTTCAGCTGCTCCAGCGACAGCGCCTCGCCCGAAGCCGCGAGCGAGCGCTCTATCACGAGCTCGCGCGTCTGAGGATTCAGGATGCCGGAGTGCTCCAGCGTAAGCAGGAAGCCGCGGCATTCGGCATCGAGCTTGGCAAGCTCGCGTGCGGCGTAGGCGCGAAACGAGCGATGCGCCCCGGGCAGCTTGTCGAGCCCGGTCTGTGGCGCCTGCACCACCCCGGCGAGCCAGTGCAGCGCTTCACTGATGTCGGAATCCTCGAACCCGGCGGCGGACAGTTTTTTCGCCACCCGGTCGCTGTCGAACGCGACTTCGGTCTGCTGGCAATTCTCGAACAAGTACACGAGGACGTCGTACATAGGCGCTCCTTCTTATTAACGCGGCAATGGGGATTGGGTTTACCGGCGTGGTCCCTTCTCGAGGCGCTGGTACAGCCCGCCGGGCAGCGAGGCGATGCGGCCGTCCAGTTCAAGGCGCAGCAGCTCCGACGATACCTGCTCGGCGGACATGCCGGCGCGCATGCAAAGCGAATCAACGTCCACCGGGTCATGGCCCATGTGCGGCAACAAGCCGGCGGCCTGGGCGGGAGCCGCATCGGTTGCGGTCGACGCGCAGCCGCTCGGTCGAAAGCCGGCGAGCTCGGCGAGGATGTCATCGGCCGACTCCACGAGCTTGGCGCCGGCCTTGATCAGTGCGTGGCAACCCTTCGAAAGCGGCGAGTGGATCGACCCGGGCAACGCGAACACGTCGCGGCCCTGGTCGGCCGCGGTGCGCGCGGTGATCAGAGAACCCGAGGCGAGCGCCGCTTCCACCACCACGCATCCTTGCGAGAGGCCGCTGATCAGCCGGTTGCGGCGCGGGAAGTTGGATGCCGCCGGCGCCGTGCCCAAGGGAAATTCCGACAGCAACAGCCCACGCGCCGCGATCTGTTCCGCGAGCTGCGCGTTGCGCCGGGGATAGACGATGTCGATTCCGGTCCCGAGCACGGCGATGGTGGAGCCCCGGCCGGCGAGGCCGCCGCGATGGGCCGCGGCATCGATGCCCAGCGCGAGCCCCGATACGACGACAAAGCCGGCATCGCTTAGCGCTCGAGCGAAGCTCTCGGCGTTGCGCTCGCCCTGCGCCGTAGCGTTGCGGCTGCCCACCACGGCCAGCGAGGCACGCTGCAGCAGCTCGAGCGACCCGACGGCGTAGAGTAGCGGCGGCGGGTCGGCGATCTCCAGCAGCAGGCGCGGGTAGCCTTCGTCGGCAAGCGTGACGACATGATGACCCGGCATGCGCGTCCATTGCACGGCGCGGGCGACGGCATCCTGCACCTCGCTCGAGTCCAGCGCCGACAGCACGCCGGCGTTGGCGTAAGGCGTCAGCTCGGAGCGTTTGCGCTGGAGGATTGACTGCGGCAGGCCGAACTGGCGCAGCATAGCGCGCAGGGCAGCGGCACCAAGCCCGGGTGTGAGCGAAAGCTGCAGCCAGCTCGCCAACCCGGGATCTTGGGTCATGCGGCGCTAGGGTGTGCGCACCACATCCAGGGGATTCACCGGCCGGGAGATCTGCATGATGAGGCCGTAGGATACCCGGTCGAAGACGCGAAACACAAACAGCACGCCCGAACGCTCATCGGGCAATTTGATCTGCGCGTCGGCAGCGCCACGCGGCTTGGTTACGTCGCGCACCGTCCCGCCGAGCGAGTAGAGCGCCAGCACATGACCCACCTCGATCCCGTCGGCGCGGCCTCGATTGATGGTCACGATCTGCTGCGGGCCGGCCTCGCCCACCTTGCCCAGGCCGCCGTAGATGGACATCACCCGGCCGCTCACATGGACGTCGGGCGCATGCGGCGCGTAATTGATCGGCTGCGCGCGGCCGGCGGCAACCAGCTTGTCTCCGGCATTGATCTCCTGGACCGCGCTTGTCAGTAGCACCGTCGCCGGGTCGCCCGGTCGGGTGAGCTGTGCCGTCCCCAGGTAGATCGCCTCGTAACCCAGCGTACGCTCGGTTTCGGGATCGACCAGCGCGTTGCCGCGCCGATATACGTACCAGGTGTCCTCCTTCGTTTCGCCGATGCCGCGCACATACGCCGTGTTTCCGGCGGAGAGAATGACCCGATCCTGCTGCGTGGCCACGATCGTCGGCGCCTTGTCGAACCCGTCCGGCTCAATCACCAGAGGGCGTGTAAGAAAGGGCTCGATGACCGAGGGCGGAATGCTGGGGATTTCCTGCTTGGCCAGTGTCTCGGCGCGCACGCGCGGCGAAAGCCTTGCGCTGCCGCTGGGCGGCTCGCCACGGCCCGCCGTAGCTGCCGCCGTACCTGCACCCGCAGGTCCCTGGCCGGGGCCCGCCAGCGACAGCGTGCCGCGCGCGCGGTCCAACAGCAGTACCGCACCGGGGTAGATCAGGTGAGGATTGCGAATCTGCTCCTTGTTCATGCCCCAAAGCTCGGGCCAACGCCATGGGGAGTCGGTGTAGCGCTGGGAGATGCCCCAAAGCGTGTCGCCCCGCACGACCACGTAGCGGTCGGGAGCATCCGGTCGAAGCGACAGCGGCGCCTGCGGCGCCTGCGCCCAGACATTGCCCAGGCAGAGGAAGAAAACGAGCGTTGTGATAGACTTACGGAACTGCTGGACCATGGCGACCCCGTCCCTTTCGCGTCTTCCTGGACCGGCTGGAAATTCGATTGTCGACCCCAACGTAAGTGGTACCCAAGGCCGAATAGTTTATATGTAGCGTTAGATTCTCCATATAATCTATTCAATTTGCAAGCAATTGTCCCCGAGATGGCGCTTTTGAACATACTCCGTTATCCCGACGCCCGGCTGCATAAGGTAGCCGCCCCGGTCACCGTATTCGACGAGCCCCTTAAGCGGCTGGTGGCCGACATGGCTGAGACCATGTACGCCGCGCCCGGAATTGGGCTCGCAGCCACTCAGGTCGACGTCCACAAGCAGGTGATCGTGGTCGACGTCTCGGAGCGCCGCGACTCCCTGGTGGTGCTGGTCAACCCCGAGATCGTCGATGCGACCGGTGTCTCGGACATTGAAGAAGGCTGCCTTTCGGTACCCTCGATCTACGAGCTGGTCGAGCGCGCCGAGCGGGTCAAGGTGCGCGCGTACGACCAGAACGGCACGCCTTTCACGCTCGAGGCACAGGGACTGCTCGCGGTTTGCATCCAGCACGAAATGGATCATCTGAAGGGTAAGGTCTTCATCGAGCACCTGTCCCAGCTGAAGCAGCAGCGCATCCGCGCCAAGCTCGCCAAGCAGCTGCGCAAGACCGCCTGATCCTGCCTTCCTGCGCCTAGTCTTCGCGGGCACCCCGGAATTTGCCGAACAGGCGTTGGCCCGCCTGCTACGCGCCGGTCACGAAGTTTCCCTGGTCATGACGCAGCCCGATCGCCCGGCCGGGCGAGGCTTACGTCCGGCTGCGGGTCCGGTGAAGCGCTTGGCGCAGGCCCACGGGCTCGAGATTTTTCAGCCAAGCACTTTCAAGGACCCCGAAGGCGTGCAGCGGGTACGGTCTGCCAGGCCAGACGCATTGGTCGTCGCAGCCTACGGCCTGATCCTGCCCCAGGCGCTGCTCGATATTGCCCGCTACGGCGCCATCAACATCCATGCATCCCTCCTGCCGCGCTGGCGCGGCGCGGCGCCGATCCAGCGGGCGCTCCTCGCAGGCGATGCGCAAACCGGAATTTCCATCATGCAGATGGACGCCGGGTTGGACACGGGCCCGGTGCTCGCGCAACGCGCGATACCGATCCTCCCGGACGATGATGCCTCGACGCTGGAGGACAAGCTGGCTGCCCTGGGCGGCGAGATGATCGTTGAAGCGCTGGCGGACACGGCCGCAGGCCGATCCCGGGCCATTCCCCAGCCGCAAAACGGCGCCACCTATGCCCACAAGATCAGCAAGCACGAGACGCGTATTGACTGGACGCATGACGCGGCGCAGCTCGAGCGCGCGGTGCGCGCCTATCATCCTGCGACGACCTCGCTTGCGGGGGAGCCGATTCGCGTATGGCGCGCGCGCGCGGTGCCGGGCGATGGCGCGCCGGGCAGCGTAATCGAGGCCACGGGAGAGCTGACCATCGCTTGCGGCAACGGGGTGCTTCGCATAGACGAGCTGCAGCGTGCCGGCGGCCGGCGTCTGACCAGCCGCGACTTTTTGCGCGGCCGGCCGCTACCGGCGGGCACGCGCCTCGGATGAAGGCGGCGACGCTGGCGGAGGAGCTGCGGGAGGCCGCCCGGCTCGTTGCCCGCGTGGCTGGCGGGCGCAGCCTCGCCGAAGGGGGCAGCGCAGCGCCACATGGCGCGTTGCTCGACCTCACGCACGGGACCTTGCGTCGCTATGGCCGCGTGCAGGCGATTGTGCGCGAGCTATCGCGCCGCGGCGAGCCCGATGTCCTGGTGCAGGCGCTACTATGGTGCTCGCTGTACGCGCTCGACTCCGGGCGCTACACGGAATACACGGTGGTCGACCAGGCAGTGCGGGCGTGCGGGCTGCTCGAGCGCTGGAACGCCAAGGGTTATGTCAACGGGCTGTTACGCAGCTATCTGCGGGAGCGAGACGTCCTAGAGGCGCGGCTGCGCAGCGACGCGCAGGCGCATTATCAGCACCCGGCTTGGTGGATCGAGGCCGTGCAGGCGGCCTACCCGCAGCACTGGGAAGCGGCACTGGCCGCAGGCAACGACCACCCGCCGATGACCCTGCGGGTCAACCGGCGCAAAGCCGGCGTGGACGAATACGCCGAGCGGTTGGCCTGCGCCGGCATCGCTGCGCGAAAGCTCGCCGGCGGCGCCTTGCTGCTCGAGCAGCCGCTGCCGGTGGAGCGGGTGCCCGGCTTCGCGCAAGGCGAGGTCTCGGTCCAGGATGCAGGTGCGCAGCGGGCGGCCTGCTGCCTCGAGCTTGCCGCCGGCCAGCGAGTGCTCGACGCGTGCGCCGCGCCCGGCGGCAAAAGCGCGCATATTCTCGAGAGCGCGGATGTCTCTCTGGCAGCGCTCGACGTCGATGCCCAGCGCAGCACGAGGATCGTCGGCAATTTCGCGCGCTTGGGATTGAAGGGGACCGTGCAGACCGCCGATTGCACCCGTCTGGACGCCTGGTGGGACGGCGTGCCTTTCGAGCGGATTCTCGCGGACGTTCCCTGCTCTTCGTCCGGGGTGGCGCGGCGCCATCCCGACGTCAAGTGGCTGCGGCGCGCAAGCGACATACCGCAGTTTGCCGCCCGCCAGGGCGCCATTCTCGACGCGCTTTGGCGGGTGCTCGCCGCGGGTGGTAAATTGCTATATGTCACCTGCTCGGTGTTTCCGCAGGAAAACGAGGAGCTGGTGGAGGCGTTCGTCATGCGCGCGGCTGGCGCCAATCGTCAGCCGCTTGCCGATGGCCGGCCGGCGCAAAGCCTGCCGGGGCCGGAGCACGACGGCTTCTACTACGCCCTGATCCAGAAGGCCTGAGGCGACGTCGCGATGCGCCGCATCGCCTTATTTGCCGGGCTTGCCGTGCTGCTAGCGTCGCTCGCGCCACCCGCGGCCCGCGCCGACGAGATCGAGGTGCGTTCGGCGAGCCTGCGGGCCACCGAAGCGGGACTGGTCCTCGACGCCGACTTTGCTTTTGATCTGACGCCGCGGCTTGCCGACATTGTCGTCAACGGCGTGCCTCTGTACTTCCGGGTCGACTTCGAGCTGACGCGGTCGCGCTGGTACTGGTGGGACGAGACCACCGCCACCCGCCGCCTGCAGGCGAGGCTGTCCTATCATGCGCTGTCACGGCAATACCGGCTGTCGACCGGTCTGCTGCATCAGAATTTCGCCTCGCTCGAGGAAGCGCTCAACGTGCTGAAGCGGATACGCAACTGGCTGGTCGTCGATCGCAGCGTGGTCCTGTCCGGCGGCGATTACCAGGCGGCCGTGCGCATGCGTCACGACGCGTCCATGCTGCCCAAGCCGTTCCAGCTGAGCGCGCTCACCGGGCGCGAGCTGCATCTCGAGTCGCCATGGTATCGGTTCACGGTAGAGGCGCTGGAGCAGGCGCCGGCGCCGGTCGAAACGCGCGAGCTGCCGGGGGCGCCGGCGCGATGAAGCTGCTGCTCATCGTAGGCGGGACGGTTGCGGCCCTCGGCCTGTTCCTTCTCGCCACTGCCAGCGGCGACACCGGGCTGCTCGAGCGGCATTACCCGTTGCTGCTCGCATTGAATGCCGCCCTCGCCGCGCTGCTGGCCGGGCTGCTTGCCTACCAGCTGGTGTCCATGGCGAGGCGCTACCGCGCGCGGGTGTTCGGCAGCCGGCTCACGTTGCGGCTCCTCGCGCGCTTTGCGCTGCTGGCGGTGGTGCCGGGGCTGCTGGTCTATGCGGTGTCGGTCCAGTTCCTGACGCGCTCTATCGAATCGTGGTTCGACGTCAAGGTAGACGCGGCGCTCGAAGGCGGCATTACGCTGGGGCAGCAGGCCATCGACCAGATGATGGCCGAGCTGCAGGGCAAGGCGCGCGCGATGTCGCTGGACCTTGCGGAGCGCTCTCCCGGCAACCTCGCCGCGCGCCTCGAGCGCTTGCGCGCCCAGGTGGGCGTCGAGGAAGCGGTGATCGTCACGGCGAATGGGGGGCTGGTTGCGAGCGCGAGCGCCGACGTGAGCAAGTTCGTCCCGGATCTGCCGGGCCGCGACGTGCTGCGCCAGGCGCGCGCCAACCGCGGGCATACCGCGATCGACCTGGCCGCCGGGCGCCCGCTGTCGCTGCGCGTGCTCATGCCGCTCGACTCCCCGGGACTGGCCGACGAGCCGCGCTTTCTGCAGCTGCGCGACGGCGTGTCGCCCTCGTTCGCGCGCAGCGCCGAGGCGGTGGAGGCCGCCTACCGCGACTATCGCGAGCTCGCCATCTCCCGCGAAGGTCTTAAGCGTATTTACGTAGTTGCGCTGAGCTTCGCCCTGCTCATGGCGCTTTTCGTGGCGGTCGCCATTGCGGTCACCCAGTCCAACCTGATCGCCGAGCCGCTGGCGCATCTCGCCCAGGCCACGCAGGCGGTGGCGCGAGGTGATTTCTCGCGCCCGGCGCCGGTGACGAGCCGCGACGAGCTGGGGGTTCTCACCGAGTCGTTCAACTCCATGACGCGCCAGCTCGACGAGGCGCGCCGCGGCATGGAGTCCAGCCGCGCCGCCGTGGAGGCGGCGAAATCGCATCTCGAAAGCATCCTCGCGAACCTGTCGGCGGGCGTGCTGGTGTTCGACCATGAGCTCGAGCTGACCCTGTCCAACCACGGCGCCCGCGCCATTCTCGCAGGCGGATTGCCGGAATTCGCGCAGCGCATGCGTGAGCATTTCGGCGAAACTGCCGCAAAGGACTGGCAGCTCGACCTCTCATTCAAGGACGGCAAGGCAGTGCACGCGCGCGGGGCGCGCCTGCCGCAGGTCACCGGCGGGGGCTACGTGGTGGTGTTCGACGACATCACGCAGCTCATCCAGGCGCAGCGCGCCACCGCATGGGCGGAGGTAGCGCGGCGCCTCGCCCACGAAATCAAGAACCCGCTTACGCCGATCCAGCTGTCCGCGGAGCGGCTGGAGATGAAGCTCGGCGAGCGGCTGTCGCGCGATGACGCCGAGACGCTCAGGCGCGCCACCGGCACCATCGTGAGTCAGGTGGCCGCCCTGAAGGCCATGGTCGACGACTTTCGCGATTATGCGAGGCTGCCGGCCCCGGCCCCTGCGCGCCTGGACCTCAATGCGCTGGTGAACGACGTGCTTGCGCTGTACGAGAGCACCCGCGTGCCGATCGCCAAGCGCCTGGCGGAGGGCCTCCCCCCGGTGTGGGCCGACGGCGCCCAGATCCGGCAGGTCATCCACAACCTGGTACAGAACGCTCAGGACTCGCATGAAAACGCGAAGCAGACCACCGCCGCCATCGAAGTCCGCACGCAGCTCGAGGGCGACAAGGTGCGCCTGGCCGTGTCGGACCACGGCGGCGGCTTCCCGGAGGAGCTGATGGCCCGTATCTTCGAGCCCTATGTCACCACCAAGCCGCGGGGTACCGGGCTGGGCCTCGCGATCGTGAAGAAGATCGTCGACGAGCACCACGGCAGCGTGGCGATCGAGAACCGCCCGAACCGCGGCGCCTCGGTCAGCGTCCTGCTGCCTCTCGCGAAGGCGGCCTAGGCATGGCGCAGATACTGGTGGTGGACGACGAGATCGGCATCCGGGAGCTTCTCTCCGAGATCCTCGCGGACGAGGGGCACCAGGTGATGCTCGCCGAGAGCGCAGGAGAAGCGCGCCGGATGCGTGAAGGCAGCCGGCCCGACCTCGTGCTGCTCGATATCTGGATGCCGGATACCGATGGCATCACGCTCCTGAAGGAGTGGGCGGCGAGCGGGCAGCTCACCATGCCGGTCGTCATGATGTCCGGCCATGCCACCATCGAGACCGCGGTCGAGGCCACGCGCATCGGCGCGCTCGACTTCCTGGAGAAGCCGATCGCCCTGCAGCGGCTCCTCACGACGGTGAAGCGCGCGCTGCGCAGCCCCGAAGCGGCCGCTGCGCCGCGACTTGCGCTGGCGGCGCTCGGGCGATCGGCCGCGCTCGCCGACGTAAAGAAGCGCCTGGCGCAGCTCGCGCAATCGGCCGCGCCGCTGCTGCTGCGCGGCGAGCGCGGCATGCGGCCGGAGCTGTTCGCGCGGCTGCTGGCGGCGCCGGCCGCGCCATTCCTCTCCGGCGCCGAGCTGCTCGGCGAGGCGCCCTCGGAGCTGCTCGGGAAGGCGGCCGGCGGCATCCTGTTCCTGCCGGACCTCACGCGCCTGGGACGCGCCGAGCAGCGCAGCCTGGAGTTCCTGCTGGCGCGAGCGGAGAAGCACAAGGCGCGGCTGGTGTGCTTTTCGCCGCTCGACATGCGCACGCTGGCCGAAAAGCATGAGTTCGACCCTGACCTCGCCGCGCGGCTGAGCGAGCTCACCTTGCGGCTTCCGCCGTTGCGCGAGTTTGCCGAGGACGTGCCGGACCTTGCCTCGCTGATGCTCGCGCAGCTGGTTGAAAGCCGCGCCTGCCCGCCGCGCCGCCTGGCGATCGCCGCGCTCAACGCCTTGCGCCACTACGCCTGGCCGGGGAACCTGGTGGAGCTGGAAAGCGTGGTGAAGGACCTCGCGCTCGGCTCGCTTGGCGAGGAGGTGCAGCTCGAGGACGTGGAGCGCGCGCTTGCGGCACGCGCCACCCCCGGCGCCCTGCCTGAAGTGCTGTTGGATCGGCCCTATCGGGAAGCGCGCGAGGCGTTCGAGCGGGTCTACTTCGAGCACCTGCTTGCCCGCGAGCACGGCAGCATGTCGCGCGTCGCCGACCGCTCGGGGCTCGAGCGCACCCACCTGTACCGCAAGCTGAAGGCGCTTGGCCTGCCGGTCGGAAGGCGCGAGGAATGAAGATCGTGATCCTCGGCGCGGGGCAGGTAGGCGCCTCGGTGGCGGAAAGCCTCGTGTCCGAGCAAAACGACATCACGGTGGTGGACCTCGAGCCGCAGCGACTGCGCCTGCTGCAGGATCGCCTCGACTTGCGCACCCTCGCCGGCAACGGCGCGCATCCTTCGGTGCTTACCGAGGCGGGCATCGAAGACGCCGACCTGCTGGTCGCCGTCACCCAGTCCGACGAGACCAACCTGGTGGCCTGCCGGCTGGCAGCGCGCCTGTTCAACGTGCCGCGGCGCATCGCGCGGATCCGCGCGGCGGATTACCTGGGCAACGACAGGGTGCTCGGCGAGGACGGGTTCGACGTCGACCTTTCCATCTGCCCCGAGCAGATCCTCACCGACTATATCGTCAAGCTGGTGGAGTTCCCCGAGGCGCTGCAGGTGCTGGACTTCGCCCACGGCAAGGTGAGCCTGGTCGCGGTGCGCGCCTACGGCGGCGGCCCGCTGGTCGGCCAGCAGCTCAAGGACATGCGCAAGCACATGCCGAAGATCGATACGCGCATCGTGGCCATTTTCCGCGACGACCGCTCGATCGTGCCGGACGGCGACACGGTGATCGAGGCGGGCGACGAGGTGTTCTGCCTGGCCGCCTCGGGCCACATCCGCGAGGTAATGCGGGAGTTGAGGCGCATGGACCGCCCGGTCAAGCGCGTGATGATCGCCGGCGGCGGCAACATCGGTTTGCGCCTCGCCCATGCGCTGGAAGACCACTACTCAGTGCGCGTCATCGAGCACAACAAGCGGCGCTGCGAGCTGCTGGCGGCGCGCCTCGGGGGCGCGCTGGTGCTCAACGGCGACACCACCGACGAGGAGCTTCTGCAGGACGAGAACATCGGCGAGATGGATCTTTTCGTCGCCGTGACCAACGACGACGAGAACAACATCATGAGCTCGCTGCTCGCCAAGCGCATGGGGGCGCGGCGCGTGGTGTCGCTCATCAACCGGCGCGCCTATGTCGACCTCCTGCAGTCCGGGCAGATCGACATCGCCATCTCGCCCGCCCAGGCCACCATCGGCACGCTGCTCGCGCATGTGCGCCGCGGCGACGTGGTGGCGGTGCACAGCCTGCGGCGCGGGGCGGCCGAGGCGCTCGAGGCGGTGGTGCACGGCGACCGCGAGTCCTGCAAGGTGGCCGACCGCCGGATAGACGAGATCAAGCTGCCCGCCGGCACGACCATCGGCGCCGTGGTGCGCGGTGCGCAGGTGATGATGGCCCACCACGATACCGTGATCCGCCCCGAAGACCACGTCATCGTGTTCGTCGCCGACAAGAAGACCCTGCCGAAGGTCGAGAAGCTGTTCCAGGTAAGCCCCGGGTTCCTTTGAAGCGGGGCGCCGAATGATCCGCATCGCGGTGGTGGCGAACCTGCTCGCCGTGGTGCTGCTGATTTTTGCCGCATCGATGGTGCTGCCGCTCGGCATGTCGCTGGTGCTGGCCGACCGCGCCGAGCTGGTGCATGCCGAGGCGCTGTTCTTCACCGGCCTGTCGGGCGCCCTGCTGTGGGTGCTGACGCGACGCGCCAAGTCCGAGCTGCAGACGCGCGACGGCTTCGTATTCGTCGTGCTCGTCTGGACCGTGCTGCCGGCGTTCGCCACGCTGCCGCTGCTGGGCTACGTCAAGGGCCTGAGCTTCACGGACGCGTATTTCGAGGCCATGTCCGGATTAACCGCGACCGGCGCCACCGTGCTGTCCTCGCTGGATGCGCTGCCCACGTCGCTGCATGTCTGGCGCTCGCTGCTGCAGTGGTTCGGCGGCATGGGCGTCATCGTGCTGGCGGTCGCGATCCTGCCGCTGCTGGGCATCGGCGGGCGGCAGATCCTGCGCGCCGAGACGCCCGGTCCGATGAAGGAGAAGCAGCTCACGCCGCGCATCGCGCAAACCGCCAAGGGCCTCTGGCTGGTGTACGTGCTGCTTACCGCGCTCTGCATGATCGGCTACTACGCTGCCGGCATGTCGCCCGCCGATGCGCTCATCCATGCGTTTTCCACCGTCAGCCTCGGCGGGTTCTCCAGCCACGAGGCGAGCTTCGCGCATTTCCAGTCGCAGGCGGTGGAGGCCGTGGCGATCGCATTCATGCTCGTGGCGGGGATCAATTTCGGCACGCATTTCATCGCGCTGCGGCGCCTTACGCTCGGACCGTACCTGAGCGACCCGGAAATGCGCGCCTTCCTGGCGGTGGTCGGCGCGAGCGTGGTGCTGGTCAGCGGGTTTCTGTTCCTGCACGGCGCCTATGAGGAATTCGCCGTGGCGTTGCGCTACGCCGCGTTCAACGTCGTATCGGCGGCGACCACCACCGGGTATGCGACGGCTGATTACAACGCCTGGCCGCTGTTCGCGCCGCTGTTCATGGTGCTGCTCTGCGCGTTTTGCACCTGCTCGCTCTCGGCCGGCGGCGGCATCAAGATGATGCGTGCGCTGGTCCTGTTCCAGACGGCGTTTCGCGAGCTGCGGCGCATGGTGCACCCGCGCGCGCTCATGCCGGTGAAGCTCGGCGGCCAGGTGGTGGAAAGCCACATCATCTTCGCGGTGATGGCCTACATGCTGGTCTACGGCGTGACGCTGACCGCAATCACCATGCTGCTCGTGGCCACCGGGGTAGACTTCCTCACCGCGTTTTCGGCAGCGTCGGCGTGCATCAACAACCTCGGCCCGGGACTGGGGTTCGTCGGGCCGGCCGGAACCTACGCGTTGTTCAACAATTTCCAGACCTGGATCTGCACCGCGGCCATGCTGCTCGGCCGCCTGGAGCTGATTACCGTATTCGTCGTGTTCACGCCGGCGTTCTGGCGAAGATGAACGCGAGCGCAGCGGCGAGCCAGCCAAGGACGAAGGCCAGTCCGCCCAGCGGCGTCGCCATGCCCAACCCCCGGGGCGCGCCGAGCGCCAGCGCATAGAGGCTTCCGGAGAAAAGGGCGATGCCGGCGAGCAGCAGCCATCCGGCCGTCTTCAGCCAGGTGCTGTCCAGGTGATAGGCCGCCACGCCCAGCGCCAGCAGGCCGACGGCATGCCAGGCGTGGTACTGCACCCCCAGCGCGACAGCCAGCGCGGCGAGCGCAGCGCCCGAGGCTAGAAAAACCTTCAGGCCGGCTTCTTCGTCTTCTTGCCCGGGCGGCCCGGACGCTTCTTGCCGTAGCTACCCTTATAGATCTTGCCGCGTCGCGTGCGTTTGTCGCCTTTTCCCATGCCCGGATTATAGGTTAGGTGCCAGCCATTTTTCCGCCTGCTCGACGCTTAAGCCGCTGCGCCGGGCGTAGTCCTCGAGCTGATCGCGTCCAACCTTGCCCACGGCGAAGTAGCTCGCTTCGGGATGCGAAAGATAAAAGCCGGACACCGACGAGGCGGGCAGCATGGCGTAGGACTCGGTGAGCCGCATGCCGGCGTTGCGCTGCGCGTCCAGCAGCCGGAAGAGGCCGGCTTTCGCCGTATGGTCCGGACAGGCGGGATAGCCGGGCGCCGGGCGGATGCCGCGGTAGGCCTCGGCGATCAGCTGCTCTTTGGACAGGCGCTCGTCCGCGGCATAACCCCAGAATTCCCGGCGCACGCGCTCGTGCAGATGCTCGGCGAAGGCCTCCGCGAGGCGGTCGGCCAGCACTTTGAGCATGATCGCCGCGTAATCGTCATGGGCAGCCTCGAACGCCGCCACGCGCGCCTCGAAGCCGCCGACGCTTACGGCGAAGGCGCCGATCCAGTCCGCAACGCCGCTCGCCTTGGGCGCCACGAAATCCGCCAGACACAGGTTCGCCCGGCCCGTGGGCTTGTGGTTCTGCTGCCGCAGGTTATGCCAGATCACCAGCGGCTTGCAACGCGCCTCGTCGCCGTAGATCTCGATGTCGTCATGCTCCACCTGTGCCGCCGGATGCAAGGCGAACACGCCGTTGGCGGTCACCCAGCGCTCACGCACGATGCGCGAGAGGAACTCTCTCGCTTCGCCGAGCAGCTTGCGCGCCGCCTCGCCGACCACCGCATCCTCGAGAATCTTCGGATACGGTCCGGAGAGCTCCCAGGCCTGGAAGAAGGGCGTCCAGTCGATGTACTCGACCAGCTTGGCAAGGGGGTAGTCGCGCAGCGCCACCAGGCCAGTCTGGAGCGGACGGGGAGGAACATAAGCGGCCCAGTCGGTCGTGTGGCCGCGCGCGCGCGCCTGCGCGATCGGGTGCAGCGGGCCGGGACCTTTCTTCGCGCCATGCTGGGCGCGGATTTTCTCGTAGTCAGCGCTGACTTCCGCGAGGAAAGCCTCGCGTGCGTCGGAAAGCAGGGACTGCACGACCGGCACGCTACGCGAGGCATCCGGCACGTAGACCACCGGTCCCGAATAGTGCGGGGCGATCTTGACGGCGGTATGCGCGCGGGAAGTGGTAGCGCCGCCGATGAGCAGCGGCAGCTTCATGCCGGCACGCTGCATCTCGCGAGCCACGTGAGTCATCTCCTCGAGCGACGGAGTGATCAGGCCGGACAGGCCGATCGCGTCGACCCCTTCACGCACCGCGGTCTCCAGAATGGTCTGCGCCGGCACCATCACGCCGAGGTTCAGGACTTCGTAGTTGTTGCACTGGAGCACGACCGCCACGATGTTCTTGCCGATGTCGTGCACGTCGCCCTTGACGGTGGCGATCACCACCCGCCCCTTTGCGCGCCCAGCCTGTCCGCTTTTCGCCTTCTCCGCCTCGATGTACGGCACGAGGTGCGCGACTGCCTGTTTCATGACGCGCGCCGATTTGACCACCTGCGGCAGGAACATCTTGCCGGCGCCAAACAGCTCGCCGACGATGTTCATGCCGTCCATCAGCGGCCCTTCGATGACCTGGATGGGGCGGGCGAACTTCAGGCGCGCCTCCTCGGTATCGGCGAGCACGTGGGCCGATATGCCGTTGACCAGGGCATGCGAGAGGCGCTCCTCCACCGTCCCCGCGCGCCAGGCTTCGTCCTTGGTCGCCTCCCGGGTTCCCGCCTTGAAGCGGCCCGCCGCTTCCACCAGCCGCTCCGTGGCATCCGGGCGGCGGCTGAAGATGACGTCTTCGACCAGCTCGCGCAGCTCCGGGTCGAGCTTCTCGTACACGCCGAGCTGCCCGGCGTTGACGATGCCCATCGACAAGCCGGCGCGGATGGCGTGGTACAGGAACGCGGTATGCATCGCTTCGCGCACCGGGTCGTTGCCGCGAAACGAAAACGACAGGTTGGACACGCCGCCGGACACCCGCGTCCCGGGAAGCTCGGCCCGGATCCACTGCACCGCCTCGATGAAGTCCATGCCGTAGCGGGCGTGCTCCTCGAGCCCGGTGGCGATGGCGAAGATGTTGGGGTCGAACACGATGTCTTCGGCGGCCAGGCCGGCTTGTTCGGTGAGCAGGCGGTAGGCGCGCGCGCACACCTCGGTGCGCCGCTCGAGGCTGTCGGCCTGGCCTTTCTCGTCGAAGGCCATGACCACGACCGCGGCGCCGTACTTCTGCGCCAGGCGCGCCTGGCGCAGGAACTCCTGCTCGCCTTCCTTCATCGAGATGGAGTTGACGATGGGCTTGCCCTGGACGCACTTCAGCCCGGCCTCGATCACGCTCCATTTCGAGCTGTCGATCATGACGGGCACGCGCGCGATGTCCGGCTCGGCGGCCACCAGGCTGAGGAAAGTGCTCATGGCCTTTTCCGAATCCAGCATCGCCTCGTCCATGTTGACGTCGATCACCTGCGCGCCGTTTTCAACCTGCTGGCGCGCGACCGCGAGCGCGCCGGCGTAGTCACCCGCCAGCACCAGGCGGGCGAACGCCTTCGAGCCGGTGACGTTGGTGCGCTCGCCGACATTCACGAACAGCGATCGGTCGTCGACGTTGAGCGGCTCGAGGCCGGCAAGCCGCAGCGCGGGCGGCCGCGCGGCGGGCCGGCGCGGCGCCACTCCACCCACGGCTTCGGCCATGGCGCGGATGTGCTCGGGCGTGGTGCCGCAGCAGCCGCCGGCCAGATTGAGCCAGCCGCTGCGCGCCCAGTCGCCGATCTCGCGCGCCATCGCCTCGGGGGTGTCCTCGTACTCGCCGAAGGCGTTGGGCAGTCCGGCGTTGGGATGGCAGGAGACGCGCGATTGCGCCAGCTGCGCCAGCTCCTGCACGAAGGGCCGCAGCTCCTTCGGGCCGAGCGCGCAGTTGAGGCCGATGGCAAGTGGGCGAGCGTGGCGCACCGAGTTGTAGAAAGCCTCGGCGGTCTGCCCCGACAAAGTGCGCCCCGAGGCGTCGGTGATGGTGCCGGAGATGAGTACCGGCAGGCGCCCGCCGCGCGCCTCGAAAGCGTCTTCGACCGCCACGAGCGCGGCCTTGGCATTGAGCGTGTCGAACACCGTCTCGACCAGCAGCAGGTCGACCCCGCCCTCGAGCAGCCCGTCAACGGCCTCCCTGTACGCCGCGACCAGCTGGTCGAAGCTGATGGCGCGAAACCCCGGGTCGTTGACGTCGGGCGAGATCGACGCGGTCTTGTTGGTCGGGCCGAGCACCCCGGCGACAAAGCGCGGCTGCCCGGGGGAGCGCGCTCGCCAATCCCGCGTTGCCTCCTTGGCCAGGCGCGCGGCGCAAAGGTTGAATTCGCGCGCCAGCCCTTCCATGCCGTAGTCGGCCAGGGCGATGGACGTGGCGTTGAAGGTATTGGTCTCGAGGATGTCGGCGCCCGCCTGCAAGTACTGGCGATGGATGTCGCGCACCAGCTCTGGCTGGGTGAGGGACAGAAGATCGTTGTTTCCGCGCAGCTCGCGCGGCCAGCCGCGAAAGCGCTCGCCGCGGTAATCCTCTTCGGCGAGCCGCGCGCGCTGGATCATCGTGCCCATGGCACCGTCCAGCAGGAGGATGCGTTGCTCGAGGAGCGCTTCCAGGACTGTCATCGGAAAATGAAAAAGCCCGTCCGGCTTGCGCGAGAACGGGCCCGTGGGATTCTGCCCACCAACGGTCAGCGCGTCAATCCCTCGCCTATAATCGCCCCCCTGCATGGACCATTTGCCGCCCAAGCAAGCCCTCGAGTTCCTGCGCCGCAATCCGGATGCGCTGTTCATCGATTGCCGCAGCGAGATGGAGTATCTGTTCGTCGGCCATCCGGTCGGCGCGCTGCACGTCGCCTGGAACGACGGCCCCGACTGGGAAGTGAATCCGCATTTCGTCGGCCAGGTGAAGAAGCTGGCCGGCGTGCAGCACGCGACGCGCCCCATCGTGCTCATTTGCCGCTCGGGCAACCGCTCCCAGGAGGCCGGCGAAGCGCTGGAGCGCGCCGGCTTTGGGCGCGTGCTCAACGTGCAGCACGGCTTCGAGGGCGAGCTGGACGAGCAGCATCACCGCAACGCGCGCGCCGGGTGGCGCTACGAAGGGCTGCCCTGGGAGCAGTGCTGAGCGTGCCGCCGGCCGAGGATTTCGACTCCGTCACGAACGTGTTCCCCTGCCAGGTGCACTGGGGCGACTGCGACCCGGCCGGGATCATTTTCTATCCCACCTACTTTCGCTGGATCGATGCGGCGAGCTGGGCGCTGTTCGAGGCCGCGGGCTACGGCCCGAAATGGATGAAGCAGCACCATACCGCGATGCCGCTGGTTTCCGCAGAGTGCCAGTTCCTGTTTCCTGCCGAGCACGGCGACCGCTGCGAGGTGCGCTCGCGCATCGTGCGCTTCGGCGGCAAGTCGTTCACGGTCGAGCACGACATCGTGCGAAGCGACGGCACCGCGCTCGCCAAGGGCAGGGAAACCCGCGTCTGGGGCCGGCATGTGGGCGGTCCCGGCACGCCGCTCAAGGGCGAGCCGATTCCCGACGCCCTCAAAGCCCGCTTTCGCGCGCAATAGCCCAGTCCCCGAGCACCCGTTCGGCCATGGCGCCTGCCGAGCCGAACGCATTTGCCGGCTCGAAAAGCGCCTCCATTTCGCCCGGCGCAATGGCGCGCGACGCTTCCGCGTCGGCGCGCATCACGTCGATCAGGGGCTTGCCCTGCCTAATCGCCTGCTCGCAAAGGCGCTCGGCCGACTGGCGCGACAGGCGCAAGGCCACGGCTTGGGAGAAAGCGAGGCCATGGGTGCGCGCCAGGTTGGCGCGCATGGCGTCGGGGTGAACTTCCAGTCCGTGCAGCACCTCGGCCTGCGCCGCGAGAGCGCTCGCCGTGCCGCAGGCGAGCGCGCGCAGCGTAAACCACTGGCTTTGCCACTGGCCGAGGCCGCGCTCGTGCTCCGGGGCGAGCTGCCCGAGCAGCGTCGCGACCAGGCCCGGGGCGCGGTGCGCGCCCTCCAGCGCGAGCAGGCAGGCCGCCGGGTTGCGCTTGTGCGGCATGCTCGAGGAGCCGCCGCGTCCGGGTGCCGCGGGTTCGGCCGCTTCCGCCACTTCGGCTTGCATGAGCAGCGCCACGTCCCGCGCGATCTTGCCGGCGATGCCCGTCAGGATGGCCGCTTCGCTGCCCAGGCGCGCAAATCCGTCGCGCGCGCTGTGCCAGGTGGCGGCTTGCGCAAGCTCCAGCTGCGTGGAGAGGATCGCGGCGACCTGCAGGCCCTTCTGCCCGAAGGCCGACAGCGTGCCCGCCGCGCCGCCGAACTGAAGCACGCAGGCTTCGCCGGCGGCCGCCCGGAAGCGCGGCAAGGAGCGCGCGAGCGGGGCAAGCCACATGGCGGCCTTCCAGCCGAACGGAACCGGCGCCGCCGGCTGCAGCAGCGTGCGCGCCACGGTCGGGGTGAGCGCGTGGCGGCGGGCGAGCTCCGCGGCCGCGTCGCCCAGATCTACGGCGAGCGACGCAATACGCTGCGCCGCCGGCCTCATGCATAGCGAGATGGCGCTGTCCATGACGTCCTGGCTGGTCGCGCCGTAATGCACATAGCGCGCCGCCTCGGCCGACACCGCCGCGACCTGCGCGGTCAAGTGCCTGACGAAGGGAATGGCAAGGGTGCCGGCTTGGCGTGCTTCGGCGGCGAGCCGGTCGACATCGAACGCGGCCTGCGCGCAGACCCTTTCGATGGACCGGGAGGCGTCTGCGGGCACGAAGCCTGCGGCCGCGCCCGCTCGCGCCAGGGCGCCTTCGAAGCGCGCCATGGCGGCGAGCAGTTTCTCGTCCGCGAGCGCCGCGGCGCAACGCGCGTCCGAGAAGATGAGGTCGAGACTCAGAAGTCGAAGAACACCGTTTCGTCCTGGCCCTGCAGCACCGCGTTCCACTCCAGCACGCCGTCGGCCTTTTTGCGGGCAAGCAGCGTCGCGCGGCGCTCGGCCGGCACCAACTTGAGCACCGGGTCGTCGGCGTTCGCCGGCTCGTCCGGGAAGTAGATGCGCGTGAGCAGCTGCTTGAGCAGGCCGCGCATGAAGATCGTCACGACGAT
>CBDDSA010000108.1:0-27572 GCA_965233185.1 uncultured bacterium | reverse complement strand
CTGGCCGTAGAGCCGGCGCACCACCAGCTCCAGGTGCAGCTCGAGGTGCGTGACGAGCTCGCGCACCTTGGCGCGCTCGATCGGGTCTCGCGGCAGCAGCGGCTTCTGCGGATACGCGTCCTCCAGGTATTCGCAGATCACCTGCGACTCCGACAGGCGCCGGCCGTCGTCGAGCTCGAGAAACGGCACCTTGCCCATCGGCGAGCGCGCGAGATAGGCCTCGGCCTGGCTCGGCCGGCAGGCGTCGTCCTCCTCGAATGCGATCCCCTTCTCGAGCAGCACGATGCGCACCTTGTTGTGGTAGTTGCTGATCCGGAAACCGCACAGTTTGAGCATGCGGGCATTATAGTCAGCGCATGAGCAAGGAATACATCACCGATCTCGCCGCCGATACTTCCTACGGCGGCTACCTGCAGCTCGACCGGCTGCTCGCCGCCCAGCAGCCGCGCTCGTCGCACCACGACGAGATGCTGTTCATCATCCAGCACCAGACCGCCGAGCTGTGGATGAAGCTCATGATCCACGAGCTTTGCGCGGCCATCGCCCATGTGAAGGCCGACCGCCTCGCGCCCTGCTTCAAGATCCTCGCGCGCGTGAAGCAGATCCAGCGCCAGCTGTTCGAGCAATGGGGGGTGCTGGAGACGCTCACGCCTTCGGAGTACACGCGCTTTCGCGAGGTGCTGGGCCCGGCATCGGGGCTGCAGTCCTTCCAGTTCCGCGCCATCGAGTTTCTCCTGGGAAACAAGAACGCGCGCCTCGCCGAGCTGCAAAAGCATGACCCGGAAGTCGCCGGCCGATTGCAGGCCCTGCTGGTTTCACCCAGCCTGTATGACGAGTTCCTGCGCTACCTGGCGCGCAAGGGCATGCCGGTGCCGGCCGAGCGCGTCGAGCGCGACTGGTCGCAGCCCTACGAGCGCCATGCGGGCGTGACGGCCGTGTTCAAGCAGGTCTACGAGGACACCGAGCGCCACTGGGCGGAGTACGACATGTGCGAGAAGCTGGTCGACGTGGAGGAGAACTTCCTCCTCTGGCGCTTCCGCCACGTAAAGACCGTGGAGCGCATCATCGGCTTCAAGCCGGGCACCGGCGGCACCGCCGGCGTGCCGTTCCTGCGCAGGACCCTGGAGCTCGCGCTGTTCCCGGAGCTGATCGATGTGCGCACCGAGATTCGATGAAGCCTGGCTGAGGGCGCACGTGTGGCCGCGCTTCTCGCGCGTCCTGCGGCGCGAGGAGATCTACCTCGCCAACCACTCCCTCGGCCGCCCGCCCGACCGCATGGCCGAGGACGTGCGCGCGGCGCTCGACGCCTGGTACCGGGACATGGACGGCGCCTGGAACCTGTGGATGGAAGGCCGCGAAGCTTTCCGCGGCCTGACGGCAAAGCTGCTGAACGTGAGCCCGGGCGCCGTCGTTCCCAAGACCAGCGCCGGCCAGGGCCTGCGCGCAGTGCTGAACGCGCTGCCCGGCAAGCCGCGCGTGCTCACCAGCGACGCCGAGTTCGATTCGCTCGATTTCATCCTGCGCGTGTACCGCGACAAAGGCCGCATCGAGCTCAAGGTTTCGCCGTTCGATGCATTCCGCTTCGAGCCTTGCGACCTGGTTGTCCTTTCCACCGTCGCCTTCAAGACCGGAACGCTCTTCGAGGGGCTGCCGCAACACATAAAGACGATTCATTCGAACGGCGCAAAGGTGCTCCTGGACGTCTACCACCACGCCGGCGTGCTGCCGCTCGACCTCGCGGCGCTCGACGCCGACTTCGCGGTGGGCGGCTCGTACAAGTACCTGCGCGGCGGCCCCGGCGCCTGCTGGCTGTACGTGCATCCGCGCCACCACGGCTTGCGCACCCTCGACACCGGCTGGTTCGCGAAGAAAGAAATGTTCGCCTATGCGCGCCCCGAGCCGCCGCAATTCGCGCCCGGCGGCGACGCCTGGCTGGAATCCACGCCGCCGGTGCTCGCGCCCTTCCAGGCGCTCGCCGGTCTCGAGCTGACCCTCGAGCTCGGCGTAGAGCGCATCCGGGAGCACAACCAGTCGCAGAAATCGCTGCTGAAGTCGCTTCTGCCCGTAGAGGACCACGGCGGCGCTTTCGTCGTGCTGAAGCATGATGACGCCAAGACATTCTCTTTGAACTTGGAAAAGGAAGGCGTGAAGACCGACGCGCGCGGCGAGTACCTGCGCCTGTGCCCCGACTACCTCAACTCGCGCGCCGATCTCGAGCGCGCGGCGCAACTCGTGAAGCTCGCCCAACGCAGTTTCAGCGCGGCCTGAGCGCGTCCTCGAGCGAGCTTTGCTCGCCGATCTCCATCTTGGCGATGGCGTTGCGGTGCACCTCGTCCGGGCCGTCGGCGAAGCGCAGGGTGCGCGCGCCGGCGTAGGCGCGCGCCAGGCCGAAGTCCTCGGACACGCCGCCGCCGCCGTGCACCTGCATCGCCCAGTCGATCACCTGGCAGGCCATGTTCGGCGCCAGCACCTTGATCATGGCGATTTCCTTGCGCGCCACCTTGTTGCCCACCGTGTCCATCTTCCACGCCGCGTTGAGCACCATGAGGCGCGCCGAGTCGATCATGATGCGCGCCTCGGCGATGCGCTCGCGGGTCACCGTCTGGTCGGCCACCGGCCGGCCGAAGGCCACGCGCTGCGTGGCGCGCCGGCACATTTTTTCCAGCGCCACCTCGGCCTGGCCGATGAGGCGCATGCAATGGTGGATGCGCCCCGGTCCCAGGCGCCCCTGGGCGATCTCGAAGCCGCGGCCTTCGCCCAGCAGCACGTTGGAGGCCGGCACCCGCACGTCGTGCAGCGCGACTTCCATGTGGCCGTGCGGGGCGTCGTCGTAGCCGAACACCGGGAGGTGGCGCAGCACCTTCACGCCCGGGGCACCCGCCGGCACCAGCACCATCGACTGCTGGCTGTGGCGCGAGGCATTGTCCGGGTCGGTCTTGCCCATGACGATGTAGATCTTGCAGCGCGGGTCGCCCGCGCCGCTCGACCACCACTTGACGCCGTTGATCACGTACTGGTCGCCTTCGCGCCTTATGCGCGTCTGGATGTTGGTGGCGTCGGAGGAGGCCACGTCGGGCTCGGTCATGAGGAAGGCGGAGCGGATCCTGCCTTCGAGCAGCGGCTCGCACCACTGCTTCACCTGCGGCCGCGTGCCGTACTTCAGCAGCCTTTCCATGTTGCCGGTATCCGGCGCCGAGCAGTTGAAGACCTCCGGCGCCCAGTGCACCCGGCCCATGATCTCGCACAGCGGCGCATACTCCAGGTTGGTGAGCGTGCCGCCGTGCGACCTGGGCCGCCACAGGTTCCACAGGCCTTCGGCGCGCGCTTTCTCCTTCAGCTCCTCGATCACCGGCACCGGCTCCCAGCGCCG
The DNA here is from genome assembly GCA_965233185.1 of uncultured bacterium. Classification (GTDB taxonomy): domain Bacteria; phylum Pseudomonadota; class Gammaproteobacteria; order Burkholderiales; family SG8-39; genus SCGC-AG-212-J23. The sequence goes on along the minus strand of CBDDSA010000108.1, from coordinate 24,202 downwards.
CTCGCCGCGCACGTGCGCGTGCCACTTGGGCTCGTTGGGGTAGACATGCGCCTTCATGAAGGCGGCGAGCTTCTGGCGCAGCTCCTGCACCTTGGGCGTGTAGTCGAAGTTCAAGCGGCTCTCCTGAGAATTTTTTCAACATGCTGCCAGCCCAGCTCGGCCATGGGCCGCGCGCGCATGCCGGCATCGCGCGCATGCATGCTGGCGGCGGTGCCGTCCACCACGCGCTTCATGATGCCCTGCAGGATGGCGGCGATGCGAAAAAGGTTGTAGGCGATGTAGAAGTCCCAGTGCGAGGGGTCGATCGCCTTGCGTGCGGTTCTTTCGCAGTATCGCGCCACGTACGCTTTCTCCGAAGGGATGCCGAGGTCTTCCAGGTCCAGGCCCGCGATGCCGCGAAACTGCCCCGGCGGGATGTGCCAGCTCATGCAGTGGTAGGCGAAATCGGCGAGCGGATCGCCCAGCGTGGAGAGCTCCCAGTCGAGCACCGCGAGGATGCGCGGCTCGGCGGGATGGAAAATGGCGTTGTCCAGGCGATAGTCGCCGTGCACCACGGTGGTGGCGGCCTCCGGCGGGATGTTCTTGGGCAGCCAGGCGATCAGGTTATCCATCGCCTGCATCGGCTCGGTCTCGGAGGCCTGGTACTGCTTGCTCCAGCGCGCCACCTGCCGCTCGATGTAGTTGCCGGGCTTGCCGAACCCGGCGAGCCCGACCTTCTCGAAATCGATCGTATGCAATAGCGCGATCACCCGGTTCAGCTCGTCCCAGAGGGCGGCGCGCTCCGGCCTCGACATGCCGGGCAGCGACTGGTCCCACAGCACGCGCCCCTCGACGCAGTCCATGACGTAGAACGCGGTGCCGATCACCGAGTCGTCCTCGCACAGCACGAGCGGGCGTGCGACCGGGAAGCCCAGCGGATGCAGCGCGCTGATCACGCGGTACTCGCGCTCCACCGCGTGCGCCGAGGGCAGCAGCTTGCCGGGCGGCTTGCGCCGCAGCGCATAGCGCTTGCCGTCGGCCGCGGTGAGGCGGTAGGTAGGGTTCGACTGACCGCCTTTGAACTGCTCTATGGCCTGGATGCGAAAACCGAGGAAATGCTCGAGCGCCGCCTGATCGATGCGGTGGCGCTCTTCGACGGGCTTGGTGCCGATGAACTGGTCGAACATGCGCGCCAAAGCTTACCTTAGAATTTGCGCACATGAGCCGCCGCTTCCAGGTCGCCCACCTGCACAACGCGAAGTTCGAGCGGCGCGGGCTGCGCAGCTATTTCGAGTACCGCGACCTGGGCATCCAGCGCGCGACCGGCGGCAAGGTGGTGGCGCACGTCATCCGCGCGCGCCCCGAGAAGGCGCCGCACGGCGAGTGGCACAGCCACGACTGCCGCATCCAGTTCGTGTACGTGCTGAAGGGCTGGGCGCTGTTCGAGTACGAAGGCGTGGGGCGCGTGCTGATGAAGGCCGGCACCTGCTTCTACCAGCCGCCCAACATCCGCCATCGCGAGATCCGGCATTCGAAGAACCTCGAGATGATCGAGGTGGTGGCCCCCGCGTCGTTCAAGACCCGGGCGTCACCTGCAGCCAGAAAGTCACCGGCCCGTCGTTCACGAGGCTGACCTGCATGTGGGCGCCGAAGCGCCCCGTGCGGGTAGTTACGCTTTTGCTCGCATGAGCAATGAATTGATCGAAGTACTTCAAGCCTGCTTCCGGCGATGCCCCGCTTGAGAAGCTCGGCCGCGAGCCGCTGTTCGTATCGGCCACCAGGGTGAATTGCGGCACCGCAAGGAGCTCGCCCTTCACGTCCTGCAAAGACAGGTTCATTTTGCCTGCCGAGTCGGCAAAGATGCGGTAAGCCAGGACTTTCTGCGCCAGGCGCACGGTCTCGCCCTCGCCGTCGCCGCGCTCCACGCCGACCAGGGCGAGGATGCCGGGGCCGATCTCGCCCACGCTCTCGCCGCCGACCGTCACGCGCGCGCAAGCCACGCGCTGGATCAGCGCAATCAAGCAATGATGTCTGGAATCAGCCGCGTGCGCAGCTTGGCGATCTGGTCCTTGAGCAGCAGCTTGCGCTTTTTCAGCCGCTGCAGCTGCAGCCGGTCCTGGCCCGGGTCGATGGCCAGCCGGTCGATGATGTCATCGAGATCGTGGTGCTCGACTTCGAGCGCGTGAAGGCGCAGCTCGATCTGCGCCTTTTCGTCTTCCGACAATGGAAGGTCGGTCACCGTGAAAAAGTTCCAATCGGACCTGGAATCGTATCCCTATACTCCCCGGCGCGAAAGACCTCCCTTGCGCCGCAACGACCACGACGTCACCGACTCCATCCGGACCACCGATCCGGGAGCGGTGGCGGCCGAAGTGGTCCGCCTCTTCGGCGAGTTGTTCGACCAGGCGCCGGCTGCACCGCTCAGGCGCGCTTTCCGCGACGCAACTGCCCTGTACCAGGGGCGCCATCCGGACTACTTCGCTTGCGATACCGCGTACCACGACCTGCAGCACGTGCTCGACGTGACGCTCGCCATGGCGCGCCTGCTCGACGGCTACCAGCGCGGGCGGCGCACCGCCGACGCGCCGCTTACGCCGCAGGTCTTCCTGGTGGGCATCCTCGCCGCGCTGTTCCACGACTTCGGCTATTTGCGGCGGCGCAACGACCGCACGCACCGCTACGGCGCCGAATACACGCTGACGCATGTGAGCCGCGGCGCGGCCTACCTGCGCTGCTATGCGCGGGGGCTCGGCATGGAGGAGATGCACGCCCGCAGCGCCGCGATGCTGGTGCACTACACCGGCTACGAGCGCCCGGCTGAGACCATCCGCATCGAGGACACGCTGCTGCGCCGCGTGGGACAGATGCTGGGCACCGCCGACATCATCGCGCAGATGTCGGACCGCTGTTACCTAGAGAAATGCCGCGACCGGCTGTACCCGGAGTTCGTCCTGGGCGGCCTCGCCGGGCGCCGGCGCGCCGGGACACTGAAGCTGCCGGTGTTCGCCTCGGGCGAGGACCTGGTGCAGAAGACACCGACGTTCTACCAGGGCGCGATCAAGCGCCTGGACCTGCAGCTCGCACGCAGCTACGAGTTTGCGCGCCGCCACTTCGGCGGCGAAAACCCCTACCTCGACGAAATCCGCAAGAACGTGCGCTACGCCGAGCAGATCGCGGCGCAGCCCGACGCCGACCTCCTGCGCCGCCACCCGCCGAGCATCCTGGTCCGCGTTTAAGATGGCCGCATGCGGCTGCTCTGCTGGAACGTGCAATGGTGCCGCGGCCTCGACGGCGCGGTCGATCCGGCGCGCATCGCCGCCTACACGCAAGCCGTAGGCGCCCAGGTCGCCTGCTTCCAGGAAATCGCCTCCAACTTTCCCGACCTGCCGGGCAGCAAGGGCGAGGACCAGCCGGTCGCGCTATGGAAGGATTTGCCGGAATACGAGCCGGTGGTGGGCTGGGCGGTGGACATCGCCTCGCGCACCGGCATGCGCATGCGCTTCGGCAACATGATCCTGTCGCGCCTGCCGGTGCAGCGCATCCTGCGCCATTCGCTGCCCTGGCCTGCCTTGCCGGACGCGCCCAGCATGCCGCGCATCGCGCTCGAGGCGACGCTGGATACGCCGCTCGGCCCGCTGCGCGTCATCACCACCCACCTCGAGTACTACTCCGGCGCGCACCGCGCCGCGCAGGTGCGCCGCCTGAGCGAAATTCTCGCGGAAGGAAAGCTCGAGCGGCGCACGGTGGACGAGCCCGGGCCGTACCGCACGCACGCCAGCGCGGCCAGCGCCCTCCTGTGCGGCGACTTCAACCTGCCGGCAGGCGACCCGCTCCACGGCGCGCTGCGCGAGTTCGGCCTGGTCGATGCCTGGCAGGCGCTGCACCCGGGAAAGCCGCATCCCCCGACTTTTCGGCTGCACGAGCGCAAGGAGGGCGTCGCGCCTTACTGCTGCGATTTCGTGTTCGTGACGCCCGACCTCGTGCCGCGGCTGCGCGCCATGCGCATCGACGCCGACAGCCGCGCCTCGGACCACCAGCCGGTCCTGGTCGAGCTCGGCTAAGGGCTTTCGATCTTGCGGCGCAGCGCCTCGACGCGCTTGCGGTTCACCCCGAAGTCGCGCCGTCCCAGGCGCGAGCACGAGCGCACGTGGATCACCGTGCCGTCGAAGTAGAACTCCACGTCGTCCACGTAACTCAGGAGCTTCGTGCGGAATTCGGCGTAGAGATAGCCTTCACCTTCCTGAATTATCTTTGAACGCGGGAAGTCCTCGACCGCGCGCCGCACAGCCTCCATCGTCCCGTGGATCGGCGCGATGTAGTGCTCCTCGTCCGACGGGTTCGCCTGCGAGGAAACGCAGTTCGGCGAGCGCTTGCACGGCGCGAGCATGCCGTCGCGCACGCCGAGGTTGCCCGGACGCTTGAAGGAGAACATCAGAAGTCCTGCGGCTCGGGAGGAAAGCTGGGCTTGCGCTTTTCGCGCAGCGAGGCGACGCCCTCCTTCGCCTCGGGACCGGTGAAGCCGAGCACTTCCAGCGCGAGCGAAGCGTCGAAAGACGGGCCGGCCATGCGCAGCCAGTTGTTGAGCGAGTACTTGGTCCAGCGGATGGCGGTCTGCGCGCCGCCGGCGATCTTGCGCGCCACTTCCAGCGCCTTCGCCTGCAGCTCGGCTGCCTCGCAGGCGAGCGACACGAGGCCCAGGCGCTCGGCCTCCTCGCCGCTGATCTGCTCGCAGGTGAGCAGGTAGTACTTCGCCTTCGCCATGCCGCACAGCAGCGGCCAGACGATGGCGGCGTGGTCGCCGGCGGCCACGCCCAGGCGCGTGTGCCCGTCGATGAGGCGGGCATTCTTCGCCGCGATGGAGATGTCGGCCATCAGCGCCGCCACCAGCCCGGCGCCCACGGCGGGCCCGTGCACCGCGGAGACGATGATCTTCGAGCAGTTGATCATGTTGTAGAGAGGTCGCGCGCCTCGCGCCACACGCGCGCGCGCACGGCGAAGTCGTGCGTCATCTCCTCCACCATGGCGAGGTCGCCGCCGGCGGAGAAGCCCTTGCCGGCGCCGCGCAGGATGGCAACGCGGCACTGCGGGTCCTTGTCTATGTCCAGCCAGATGCGCGCCATCTCGGCGTGCGCGTTGGCCGTGGCGACCGCGAGCTTGCCCTCCTCGCCCATCAGGATCTCGAGGATGCCGGGCTCGAGCGTGCGGATTTTGAGGTCTCGGTAGCTGGAATAGTCCATCGGCCATTCTACAATTCCGGTAAATTGCTCTGACCCCTTTATGGTTTCCTTCGACGACATCGCGGCGGCGCACGAGCGCATCAGGCCGCAGGCGCACCGCACCCCGGTGCTCACTTCGGCCACGGTCGACGCCCTCACCGGCGCGACGGTGTTTTTCAAGTGCGAGAACCTGCAGCGCATGGGCGCGTTCAAGTTCCGCGGCGCGTTCAACGCGCTGTCGCAGCTCGGGCCCGTGGAGAGGAAGCGCGGCGTGCTCGCCTTTTCATCCGGCAACCATGCCCAGGCGGTGGCCCTGGCCGGCAGGATCCTCGGTGTCAAGGCGCTCATCGTGATGCCCGAGGACGCCCCGAGGGTGAAGCCCGAGGTCACGCGCGGCTCCGGCGCGGAGGTGGTGACGTATGGAAAAGGCCAGAAACGGGAAGCGGTCACGGCCAGGCTGGTCGAGGAAAGAAACCTGTCGCTCATCCCGCCCTTCGACCATCCGCACATCATCGCCGGCCAGGGCACGGCGGCGAAGGAGCTGATCGAGGATGCGGGCGTGCTGGACGTGCTGCTGGTGCCCTGCGGCGGCGGCAGGCTGCTGTCGGGCTGCGCGGTCGCGGCGCGCCGGCTGCTCCCGGATTGCCGGGTCATCGGCGTGGAGCCGGCCGCGGGCGACGATGCCACGCGTTCCTTCCGGGAAAAGCGCCTGGTGGAAATCCCGGTACCCGACACCATCGCCGACGGCGCGCGCACCACCTCGCTCGGCAAGCTCACCTTCCCGCTCGTGCTGGGCAACGTCTCCGGCATGCTGACCGTCACCGACGCGGAGCTGCTGCGCTCGATGTTCTTCCTCTGGGAGCGCGTGAAGCTCGTGGTGGAGCCCACCGGCGCACTGGCGGCCTGCGCAGTTCTTCAAGGGAAACTCGATGTGAAGAAGCTGCGGGTGGGGGTGATCCTCTCAGGCGGGAATGTCGACCTTCGCTGGGCGGCAGCGCAGATACACAAAGCCTAGGATCGCCGCGCCCGCCAGCACCACCGCGAGGGTGAAGTCGAAGCGCGGCGACACGGTGCCCACCGCGCAGGCGAACAGCACCACGCGCAGCGGCCACGGAATCGGCCGCAGCCCCAGGAAGCCCTGCATGGCGAAGGAGGCGAAGGTGACCATCGCGATGGCGAAGAACGCGCATTCCAGGATGTACAGCAGGCCGCCTTCCATGGTGAGGCCGGGATTGAAGATGAAGTAGAACGGCAGGATGAAGCCGCCGATGGCGAGCTTCACGGTGTAGGGGCCGAGCGCCATGGGATTCACGTCGGCGATGGCGCCGGCGGCGAAGTTGGCCACCGCCACCGGCGGGGTGATCGCCGACAGGCAGGCGAAGTACAGCATGAAAAGGTGCACCTGCATCTCCGGCAGGTCGAACACGCCGCGCAGCACCGGCGCAAGCAGCGCCGCCCCCATGATGTACACCGCCGGGGTGGGCATCCCCATGCCGAGCAGGATCAGGAACACCGCCGAGAGCAGCAGCGTGGGAATAAGCAGCCCGCCGGCGATCATGTTGATGAGCAGCGTGAACTTGCCGGCAAGGGCGCTGATCTCGATGGCGCCGATCACCACGCCGGCCGCCGCCACCGCGCCCACCAGCGGCACGAGCTGCGTGATGGTGTCGGTGCAGCACTCGACGAAGCGGCGCGGGCCGATGGCGGTGGGCGGGTGGAACCACGACAGCACGATCACCGCGGCGGTCGCGCCCGCGGCCACGTACACCGGCGTGTAGCCCGCGACCAGCAGGCCGATCAGCGCGCCGAGCGGCAGCAGGTGGCGCCAGCCGCCCAGCAGCGCGCGCGGCAGCGGCACGATCTGGTCCTCCGGCAGGCGCGGCTCGTTGTGGCGCACCGCCTCGTTGTGCACCAGGAGGTAGATCGAGTAGTAGTAGAGCATGGCGGGAAGCAGCGACGCCCAGGCGATGCTCTTGTACGCGATGCCGGTGATGTCCGACATGATGAAGGCGACCGCTCCCATGACGGGCGGCAGCATGGCGCCGCCGCTCGAGGCGGTGGCTTCGATGGCGCCGGCGCGCGCCGCCGGAATGCCCATTTTCTTCATGATCGGGATGGTGAGCGGCCCGGTGGTGGCGACGTCGGCGGTCGGGCTGCCCGACACCGAGCCATACAGGCCGCTCGCGGTCACGCACGCCTTGGCGGCGCCGCCGCGCATGCGGCCGGTGACCGCGTTCGCCAGGTCGAAGAACAGCTGGCCGCCGCCCGACTTCTCGTAGAAGCTGCCGAACAGCACGAAAAGGAACGCGTAGGTCGCCGCCACCTCGAGCGGCGCGCCGAAGATGCCGTTCTCGGTGATGGTCATCATCTCGGTGAAGTAGACGATGCCGAAGTTCTCGTGCTTCAGCGCGCCCGGCATCCACTCGCCGAACACCGTGAAGGCGAGCAGCGCCACCACCAGCGTGGTGAGGCCCCAGCCGGTGCTGCGCCGGCACAGCTCCACCACCAGGCCCACCAGCAGCAGGCCCACGAGGATGTCGGCCAGCGTGGGCTGCGAGAAGCCGCGGCTCCAGTTGAGGAACTTGTCGTGCAGCACGATGTAGTACATCGCCGCGCCGAAGGACAGCGCCGCGAGCACCACGTCGGTCCACGCAAGGCGCGCGCGGCCGCGCCGCGCGGTGGTGGTGAGAAAGGCGATCGGGAAGGTGACCGCGATGAAAATGGAGATGTCGAGGTGCCAGTTCGCCGTGTAGGAGCGCGCCCACGCGGCGAAGGGCCTGAGGAAAGCCATCTCGAGATTCAGCGCAAGCCACAGCGCGGCATTGCCGACGATCTGCGCGAGCGCCCCGATCCACAGCACATAGATCGTGGCGATGACCGAGCCGACGCGGATGAGCATCGCCCAGGCGCCGCCTGGGCGATGCCGCCGGCCCTCCCAGCTGAGATACCTCAAACTACCGGACCAGCCCGGCTTCCTTGTAGTAGCGCAGCGCGCCGGGATGGAACGGCAGCTTGGCCGGGTTCTCCACCATCTTGGCGCGCGTGAAGGGCGCGCTCTTCAGCGAGCCGCCGATGGACTGCACGCGCGTTTCGTTCTCGGCGAGGGCCTTCACGTACTTGTAGACCACCTCGTCGGGCACGTGCGCGCCGGCGAGCAGCGACACCCACATGCGCACCGTCGGATAGGGCTTTTCCATGAAGTCGTAGGTGCCCGCAGGCACCATGTCGGCCTTGAAGCTGAACGTGTCGGCGGCCTTCTGGATGGCGGCCTGGTCGCCGTCGATCCACAGCAGCGCCCGCTTGCCGGCGATGTCCTTGATGAGCGAGTCGCCCACGTTGCGCGCGTTCATGAACACGTCGGCCTTGCCGTCGGTGATCGCCGCCAGCCCGATGGCGCTGTTGCCCAGCACGAAGCTGCCGCCCCACTTCTCGATGTCGTTGATGCTGAAGCCGTGCGCCTTCATGACCTCGTAGGGCCCGCCGATGGTGGTCTGCGGATTATCCGGCCGGTTGATGGCGAGGCGCATGCGCGGCTTCTTCGCGGCGATATCGGACCAGGACTTCACCCCGTTCGCGTCGGCCCATTCCTTGGTCATCAGGAAGTGGATGAACTGGTTGTCGTAGAGCTGCATCACGTAGCTGAACTTGCCCTTCAGCGACTCCTTGAAGGGGAAATCGCCGTCCAGGGCAAGCTTCACCTCGGTGCCGGTGGCGGTGGCGGTGAAGTCGGCCTGCTTGGTGGCGATGGCCTGCACGCCGCCGCCGGGGGAGTTGGGCTTGAACGAGACGGCCGAGCCCGGATAGGCGTCGCGCACCACCGCGTTGAGGCCTTCCACCATGGTGCGCGGATAGCCGCTGGGCGTGGCGCCGGTGACCGTGGCGGTGATCGGCTGCTTGTCGTTGAAATCCGCATGGGCCGGCAGGGCGGCCAGCAGCGCGGCAGTGGCTAAAGCACGGGCAATGGACATTTGACTTCCTCCTCCAGAAAATAGGGGTGATCACTTGCGCTTCTTCGAGCGCGCGGCTTTTTTGGACGTCTTGGACTTCTTGGCTTTCTTCGCCTTGCGGGGCTTGGCTTTCTTCACCCGAGGCTTTGCGTCCTTCTTGGGGAACTGCAGGATGGCGTTCTGGAAAAGCTGCACCACGCCGAGGACGGCCGCCTCCTGGCTCGGATACAGGGCCTCGGTGCGCAGCAGGAGCTCGTCGCCGCGCTCGGGGTGGTACATCTCGGCGAGGTACTTGCCGCTTGCCTGGTCCAGGACGAACTCGACGCGGAATTGAGCCATCCTATTATCATGGCACAGATGCCAATCCCCGAAACCATGCGCGCCGTCGAGATCTCGAAACCCGGCGGGCCCGAGGTACTGCGGCCGGCGCAGCGCCCGGTGCCGGCGCCGAAGGCCGGCGAAATCCTGATCAAGGTGGCCGCGGCCGGCGTGAACCGCCCGGATGTCCTGCAGCGCACCGGCAATTATCCGGTCCCTGCCGATGCGTCGGACCTGCCGGGGCTGGAAGTCGCGGGTGAAATCGCGGCCGTCGGCGCGTCCGTCACCGCCTATAAGCCGGGCGACAAGGTGTGCGCACTGGTCCACGGCGGCGGTTACGCGGAGTATTGCCTCGCGCCCGTGGAGCAGGCACTGCCGGTGCCCAAAGGCCTGTCGCTGGCGGAGGCCGCCTCGCTGCCCGAAACCTGCTTCACCGTGTGGGGCAACGTCTACGACCGCGGCCGCCTCGCGCCGGGCGAATCGTTGCTGGTGCAGGGAGGGACTTCCGGCATCGGCGTCACCGCGATCCAGATGGCGGCGGCCACCGGCAACCGGGTGTTCGCCACCGCCGGCTCGGATGAGAAGTGCGCCGCCTGCGTGCGCCTGGGCGCGGAGAAGGCGATCAACTACCGCACGCAGGACTTCGCCGCCGAGATCAAGGCGGCCACCGGCGGCAAAGGCGTCGACGTGATCCTCGACATGGTCGGCGGCGACTACGTGCCCAAGGAGCTGAAGTGCCTCGCCGACGAAGGCCGCCTGGTGTTCATCGCCTTCCTGCGCGGGCCGAAGACCGAGCTCGACATCAACGAGGTGATGCGCCGGCGCCTGACCCTCACCGGATCCACGCTGCGCCCCCGGCCGGTGGCGTTCAAAGCTCACCTCGCCAGGAACCTTCGCGAGAAGATCTGGCCGCTGATCGAAGCCGGCAGGATCAAGCCTGAAATCTACAAGACCTTCGCGCTCGAGCAGGCGGCCGAGGCGCATCGCCTGATGGAAAGCTCCCAGCACATCGGCAAGCTCGTCCTCACCCTCTAGGAGCGGGGGACAGGGAAAGGGGACAGGGTTTTAACCCTGTCCCCAGAAGTTCTTTTTTTATTGCTGGGTCGCTTCTTCCTTGAGCCACGCGAGGAAGTCGCGCGCTTCGGCGGAGGCGCGTTTGGAAAGAATGGCGTAGTAGGCGCGCGCGGGATCGGCGGTGCTGCGAAAAGGCGCGACCAGCTCGCCCGAGGCGAGGAGGTCCTTCACCAGCGGGCTGCGGCCCAGGGCCACGCCGTGGCCGGCGACCGCCGCCGGGATAATCTGCTCGTAGCCCGAGAAGGACAGGGTGCCGGCCGGACGCAGCTCGGCGATGCGCTCGACTTCCAGCCAGGTCTTCCAGTGCAGCCAGGGATGGCGACCGTCCGGGTCGTCGTACTGCAAGAGCACGTGGTGGCGCAGGTCTTCGGGCTTGCCCAGCGCAGCGCGCTTGATGAGCTTCGGGCTGCACACCGGGAACACTTTCTCCCCCATGAGGCGCACGGCGTTCGGGCCGGCAAGCGACGCCGGGCCGTGGCGAACGGCGATGTCCAGGCCGTCGCGGTCCAGATCCTGCACGCGCGTCTCGGCGGTGATGCGCACGTCGACGCCGGGATGCGCGCGGGTGAAGCCCGCCAGGCGCGGGATGAGCCACAGCGCGGCGAAGGAGTGCGTCGTGGTGACCGACACCGAGCGCTTGCCGGTCTGGGCGCGCAGGCGGTCGGTGGCGGCGCGCATGGTGGTCAGCACCTGCGCGGCGGCGGCGTAGAACTGCTGGCCGGCCTCGGTCAGCGCGAGCGCGCGGTGGCGGCGCTGGAAGAGGGCCACGCCGAGCTGCTCCTCGAGCTCCTTGATCTGCCGGCTCACCGCCGACTGCGTCAGGTATAGCTCCTCGCCCGCTTGGTGAAGGACAGGTGGCGCGCCGCGGACTCAAAGCCCACCAGCAGGTCGAGGGGCGGTAAAGCATTCCTATTTCTCATGCCAGGAGTGAATATTTCCCGTTTGATCGCGCCGCAACAAGCATGCATCCTTCGCATACCAAACGCAAGGAGCCGCCATGCAGATCGAACTTAGCGCCGGGGCCGTCACGCTGGCCCCCAACCAGACCCTCCGGGTGGTCGACGGAGCCGGCAGCACCGTGTGCGCCGTCGAAGGCGCGGTCTGGATCACCGAAGAGAACGACCCGCGCGACATCGTGCTCGAGGCCGGGCACTGCTATCGCCTGAAGCGCGCCGGCGTCGCCATCCTCAACTCGATCGCCGGGGAAGCCTCGGTTTCCCTCGCCTAGGCAGACGCGATGACCGCGCCTGGTCGTCCTGGCGCTGCGGCGCCTGCTTAGAATGGGGGCATGTTCAAAGACGGCCTCCTCGCGGGAAAACGCATCCTCGTCACGGGCGGCGGTACAGGCCTAGGCCGGGAAATCGCCGCCCGCTACGTGGCGCTCGGCGCCGAAGTGTGGCTCGCCGGGCGCCGGGGCGCAGTGCTGGAGGCCACTGCCCGCGCGCTCGGGGGCCAGGTCCGGACCCACGCCGTCGACATCCGCGATGCGGCGGCGGTCGAGGCCATGGTGCAGCGCATCTGGGATGAAAGCGGCCCGCTCACCGGACTGGTCAACAACGCCGCCGGCAACTTCATCAGCCCGACCAAGGACCTGACGCCCAACGGGTTCAACGCCATCGCGAACATCGTGTTCCACGGCACCTTCTACGTCACCCAGGCCGTGGGCAAGCGCTGGATCGCCGGCGGCCATAAAGGATCGGTCATCAGCATCCTCGTGACCTGGGTGCATACCGGCTCGCCCTACGTGGTGCCTTCGGCCATGTCGAAGGCGGGGCTGCATGTCATGACCAAGTCCCTGGCGGTGGAATGGGGCCGCTACGGCATTCGCCTCAACGCCATTGCACCCGGGCCGTTCCCGACCGAAGGCGCGTCCAAGCGGCTGCGGCCCGGCGGCGGCTTCGAAGACCTGACGCACCTGAACCCGATGCGCCGCGTCGGGCGCATGGAGGAGCTGCAGAACCTCGCCACCTTCCTCATGGCCGAGGGCTGCGAGTGGCTCACCGGCGAGACCATCGGCATTGACGGCGGCGGTTACCTCGCCACCGGCTCGGGGGGTTACTTCACCCAGCTCGACAAGCTTTCCGACGCCGAGTGGGAGCAGATGCGCGCCATGATCAAAGCGCAGAACGACAAGGATCGGGCCGGGCGCACCGTCTGAGCCTTCCAAGATGGCGCCCCCACAATCGCCCAAACCGGCAGCGACGCTGATACTCCTGCGCTCCGGGGCGGCAGGCCTGGAAACCCTGATGCTCCAGCGCACACAAAGCGCGGTGTTCCTGGGCGGCGCCTACGTATTTCCCGGCGGCTCCCTCGACGCCGAGGACGGCGCCACGCGCCGCGTCGTCGGCCTCACCGACGCGCAGGCGAGCGCGCGCCTGGGCCTGCCCGCGGGCGGGCTCGCCTACTACGTGGCGGCGGTGCGCGAGTGCTTCGAGGAAGCGGGCGTGCTTCTCGCCATCGACCACGATGGGAATGCCGTGGATGCGAAGCGCGCGGCGGCGATGCTTCCGATGCGCGATCGCTTCCACGAGCTGCTCGAGAAGCAAGACCTCTACATCCCGGCCGCTGCGCTCGCCTACTACGGTCACTGGATTACGCAGCCGGGCCGGCCGCGGCGCTTCGACACGCGCTTTTTCATGGCGCTGGCGCCCGAAGGCCAGGAGGGTGCGCACGACGCGACCGAGCACGTCCACCAGCTCTGGACCACGCCGCGCGAGGCGCTCGAGCGCGGCAGGCGCGGCGAGATCGAGCTCGTCCATGCCACCACCCAGACGCTGCAGGAGCTCGCGCGCTTTGCCGAGCCGCGCGCGGCCTTCGAGCACGCCCGCGCCCTTGCCGACATCCCGACCAACCGCGCCTGCCGCGCGCTGGGCCGGGAAGGCGAGCGCGTCTTCCGGCGCGGCGATGCGCAGTATTTCGAGATCCACTGGTGCGACCCGCAGGAGTCCGGGCAGACCAGCTACGAGCTCGCGCCCGGCGCGCCCAAGCGCCTGGACCGCTACACGGTCCGGCTCACCGCGCCCAATCCCGGCGCGATGACCGGACCGGGTACCAACACCTACCTCGTGGGCGAAGGGGCGCTGGCGGTGATCGATCCCGGCCCGGCGATCGATTCGCACATCGAGAAGATCCTCGCCTGCGGCGACATCAAATGGGTGCTGTGCACGCACACGCACCTCGACCACTCGCCCGCGGCGGCGGCCATCAAGGCGGCCACCGGCGCCCGCGTGCTCGGGCGGCCGCCGGCCAAAGGCCAGGACGCCACGTTCGCGCCGGACCAGATCCTTGAAGACGGACAGCGCATCCGGCTCGGCTCGACCTCGTTCAAGGTGATCCACACGCCGGGGCATGCGTCCAACCACCTGTGCTACCTGCTGGAAGACACCCGGATGCTGTTCACCGGCGACCACGTGATGCAGGGATCCACGGTCGTGATCAACCCGCCCGACGGCAACATGCGCGCCTACCTCGCCTCGCTCGAGCGCCTGCTCGCCGAGGACCTCGCCATCCTCGCTCCCGGGCACGGCTACCTGATCGGCGAGCCGCACCGCGAGGTGCGCCGCCTGATGCAGCACCGCATGAAGCGCGAGGAGAAAGTCATCGGCGCGCTCAAGCGCCTGGGCGAAGCGTCGGTGGAAGAGCTGGTGCCGCTCGCCTACGACGACGTGCCCGCGCGCATGCACGGCTGGGCGGCCCGCTCGCTCACCGCGCACCTGCACAAGCTGGTGGCCGAGGGCGCGGTGCGCGCGAAAGCCGAGCGTTTTGCGCTGGTACAATCGTAAGCACCGCCATACAAGGGGCCGCAATGAGCACCGAGCACGACAAGACGCTTAAGCTGGTCACCAACCTCGACCGGGGTGCCGTGGAAGGGCGGCTGGGCGAGGTGCGCAAGGCAGCGCAGTCGAGCAACCTGCCCGAGCTGGCGGGGATGTTCTCCGGCATCGAGGGCATGCCGCGCGCCGAGATGGAAAAGCGCGTGCGCAGCGCGCTCAAGTGGCTGGCCGACAAGCCGCAGCACAACAACCTGCGCGGACAGCTCGAAATGGTCGAGATCAACCTGCCGAACCTGAAGTAAGCGCCGCCCGATTTACGATTTCGACCTGTTCACCATAGGCGGGGGCTCCGGCGGAGTCCGCGCCTCGCGCGTGTCCGCGGGCTACGGCGCCAAGGTGGCCGTGGCCGAAGCCGACCGCTTCGGCGGCACCTGCGTCAACGTCGGCTGCATCCCCAAGAAGCTGTTTTCCTACGCCGCGCATTTCCGCGAGGACTTCGAGGTGGCGCGCGCCTTCGGCTGGACGACCGGCGAGCCGCGCTTCGACTGGCCGACGCTGCTCGCCAACAAGGACCGCGAGATCGCGCGCCTGAACGCGGTCTACGAGCGCGCGCTGTCGCTCGCCGGGGCGGAAATCCTGCGGGGCCGGGCGACGATCGTGGATAAAAACAAAGTCCGGATCAACGGCAAGACCTACTCGGCCAAACACATCCTGCTCGCCACCGGGTCCTGGCCGCACGTTCCGGACATCCCCGGGCGCGAGCTCGCGATCACCTCCAACGAAGCCTTCCACCTCGAGCGGCTGCCGCAGCGCGCACTGGTGGTGGGCGGCGGCTACATCGCCGTCGAATTCGCCTCCATCTTCCACGGCCTGGGCGTGGAGACCACCCTCGCCTACCGCGGCAAGCGGCTGCTGCGCGGCTTCGACGCCGAGCTGGGCGAGCGCCTGGGCGAGGAAATGACCGCCAAGGGCGTGAAGGTCCATTACGGCGCGGAGCCCAAGTCGCTCGCCCGGCGCGCCGACGGCTCGCTCGACGTGGCCTACGCCGACGGCTCGACGCAGCAGGTGGAGCTCGCCCTGTTCGCCACCGGGCGGCGGCCGAACACCGCCAACCTCGGGCTCGAGGCGGCGGGCGTGAAGCTCGACGGCGACGGCGCGGTGCTGGTGGACGAGTACTCGCGCAGCTCGGTGGAATCTATCCACGCGATCGGCGATGTCACCAACCGCATCAACCTCACGCCGGTGGCCACCGCGGAGGCGATGTGGCTGGCGCGCACGCTGTTTCGCAACGAGCCCACGCCGGTCGACCACCTTTTCGTCCCCACCGCGGTGTTCGCCAACCCGAACGTCGCCGCGGTGGGATGGTCCGAGGAAGCTGCGCGCAGCCGCTTCGGCGACCTGGATATCTACAAGAGCGCCTTTCGCACGCTCAAGCTCACCATGACCGAGAAGACCGAGCGCACGTTCATGAAGCTGGTGGTGGAGCGCGCCGGCCAGAAGGTGGTGGGCGCGCACATGGTCGGCCCGGACGCCGGCGAGATCATCCAGGGCGTGGCGATCGCCATCAAGATGGGCGCCACCAAAGCGCAGTTCGACGCCACCATCGGCATCCACCCGACCGCCGCCGAGGAGTTCGTCACCCTGCGCGAAAAGGTGCACGCCTGACGGCTCGGGTGCTGTTCGTCTGCACCGGCAACATCTTCCGCAGCCTGACCGCCGAGCACGCGCTGCGCCAGGCCGTGCAGGCGCGCCCCGAGGTCCACGTCTCTTCCGCCGGCACCGATGACTATCCGCACGTGGTGCGCCCCAACGTGCGCGAATACCTGCGCTCGCGCGGCTTCGACGTCAGCGCCCACCGCCGCCGCACCCTCACCGCCCCGATCCTGAAGGACGCGACCCTGGTCATCGCGATGAGCACCGACCACCAGCTGTTCATCCGCGACCGTTTCGGCCACGCGGCGCCGCTGTTCCTCGAAGCCTGCGGCGAGCTCGCCGGCGCGCCGCCGGACATCGAGGAGGCGGTGCTCGACTACCGCACCAACGCGGCCGCCGTAGACGCGCACGTGCGCGCCACCATCGACCGCATCCTCGAGCTCACCCCCCGCCTTGCCGCGCGCCTGGATTTGCTGCTGAAATAGCCCGATGCCGCTCGGGGTCGTCTCAGCGCTGTGGCGTTATCCCGTGAAGTCGATGCTCGGCGAGGCCTGCGAGCGCCTCGAGCTCGACAGCCGCGGCGCTCGCGGAGATCGTGCGTATGCAGTGTGCACCGCCGAAGGCAAGCTGGGCAGCGGCAAGACGACCCATCGCTTCCGCCATATCGAGGGGCTTTTCGCCTATCGAGCCGAAGACAGCCACGTCGTCTTTCCCGACGGACGCCGCCTGGCGTTCGACCACCCCGGCGTGCACGAGGCTCTGTCGCGAATGCTCGGGCTACCGGTGACGCTCGCGCGCGAGGAAGAAGTTTCGCACCACGACAGCGCCCCGGTGCACCTGGTCACCCGCGCCTCTTTGAGGTGGCTGCAGGTCGACGAGCGCAGGTTCCGCCCGAACATCGTCGTGGACCTGCGCGGCGATGAGCCGGTCGAGCAAAGGTGGATCGGAAAGACCCTCGCGATAGGCGAGACCGCCGTGCTGCGCATCATCGAACCGACCGAACGTTGCGTGATGACCACCTTCGCCCAAGCCGACCTGCCCGCCGACCCTGGCCTGCTGAAACGCATCGCGCGCGCCGCGGACCTGCAATTCGGCGTGTATGCCGAAGTCGTCAATCCGGGGAGAATCGCGTGCGGCGATGCGGTGCGCGAACAGGGAGCATCCGATGCATGAAGGCGGTTGTCTGTGCGGGGCGGTGCGCTACACGGTCAAGGCCGAGCCGGTGCGCACCAGCATCTGCCATTGCCGCAACTGCCAGCGGCGCACCGGCAGCGCATTCGGCATCGGCGCGTATTTCAGGGCGGCGGATGTCGAGCTGCGCGGCGACTTGCGCACTTACGAGTACCGCTCGGACGAAAGCGGGCGCTGGCTGCGCACGCACTTCTGCCCGCGCTGCGGCACCACGGTAAGCTGGACCGCCGAGGCGCTCGAAGGAATCCGCGCCATCGCGGGCGGCTCGTTCGACCACCCGGACTGGCTGAAGATCGACCGCCACGGCTGGACGCGCTCGAAGCAGAAGTGGTTCGTGTGCCCGGGCGACGTGCAGGTGTTCGAGAAAAGCGCGCTGCGCTAGGGATAATCGACCCGCGGCTTGCGCTCCGCGGGAAGCGGGATGAGCTCGTCGTCTCCGGGCACGCCGGCGAAGCGCCCGCTGCGCCAGTCGGCCTTCGCCTGCTCGATGCGCTCGCGCGAGCTGGAGACGAAGTTCCACCAGATGAAGCGCGGGCCGAGCGGCTCGCCGCCCAGCACCATGACGCGCGCCTGCGCGGCCGCCTCGACGAGCACCTGCGCGGCGGGCCGGAACACCAGCAGCCGGCCGCGCTCGAAGCGCTCGCCGTCCACCGCGATGCTGCCTTCGGCGATGTAGGCCGCGCGCTCTTCGTGCCCGGGCGGGATGGCCAGGCGCGCGCCCGCCTCGAGCGCCACGTCGGCATAGAACAATGCCGACTGGGTTTCGACCGGCGAGCGCAGGCCGAGGAACTCGCCGGCGATGACGCGCACTTTCATCCCCGCCTCGGACGCCGAAGGCAGCTCCTGCATCGCATGGTGCGTGAAGCTCGGCGCGCGCTCCTCCTCGCTTGCCGGCAGGGCGAGCCAGGCCTGCAGCCCCCAAGTGTGCGGACCTGCCGGGCGCAGTGCCGCGGGCGTGCGCTCGGAATGCACGATGCCGCGACCGGCGATCATCCAGTTGACGTCGCCCGGGCGGATCGGCTGGCGCACCCCCAGGCTGTCCTGGTGGAGGATTTCGCCATCGAAAAGGTAAGTGACGGTGGCGAGGCCGATATGCGGATGCGGCCGCACGTCCAGGCCGGTTCCCGGGGCGAGCTGCGCCGGGCCCATCTCGTCCAGGAACACGAACGGGCCCACCATGCGCCGGTTTATGGAAGGCAGCGCGCGGCGGACCTTGAATCCATCGCCCAGGTCCCGCGTCGCGGGGACGACTTGCGTTTCGATCGAGCCCATCGGGAATGTAGTTTGCTGAAGAAGCATCATGACCCTTCACAAATCGGTATGGCAAGCGACGGCGCAGATGCCGATCTGCACCCCCTTGCAAGAAGACCTCCACGTGCAGGTGTGCGTCGTGGGCGCCGGCATCGCCGGGCTCTCGACCGCCTTCCTGCTGGCCAAGGCCGGAAAGTCGGTCGCGGTGATCGACGACGGGCCGATCGGCGGCGGCATGACGCAGATGACCTCGGGCCACCTCACTCACGCGATCGACGATCGCTATCACGAGCTGGAGCGGCTCCACGGACGCGTCGGCGCCCGCCTGGCGGCCGAAAGCCATACCGCGGCCATCGAGCGCATCGAGGCGATCGTGAACGAGGAGAGCATCGAGTGCGATTTCGCGCGCGTCGACGGATACCTCTTCCTTGCCGAAGGTGACCGCCCGGAGACGCTCGAGCGGGAGCTCGAAGCGGCGCGGCGCGCGGGGCTGTCGCAGGTGGAGCGCGTTGAGCGCGCCCCGGCGTTCGCCAGCGGGCCGTGCCTGCGCTTTCCGAAGCAGGCGCAGTTCCATCCGCTGAAATACCTCGCCGGCCTCACGCAGGCGCTGCACCGCTACGGCGGGCGCGTCTACACCGGCTCGCACGTCGATGCGATCGAAGGCGGCACGCCGGCGCTGGTGCACGTGGGCGGGGGCATCGTGACGGCAGATGCCGTGGTGGTCGCGACCAACACGCCGGTCAACGACCGGGTGGCCATCCACACCAAGCAGGCGCCGTACATGACCTACGTGATCGGGGTTCGCGTGCCGCCGGGCTCGGTCCCCGCGGTGCTCGCCTGGGACACCGGTGACCCTTATCACTATGTGCGCGTGGCGCAGGACATCCTCATCGTCGGCGGCGAGGACCACAAGAGCGGCCAGGCGCACGATGCCGAGGAGCGGCACGCCCGGCTCGAGGCGTGGACGCGCGCGCGCTTTCCCATGGCGGGCGAAGTCGCGTTCCGCTGGGGCGGGATCGTCATGGAGACGGTCGACTTCCTGTCCTTCACCGGCCGCAATCCGATGGACAAGGACAACGTGTTCATCCACACCGGGGATTCGGGCATGGGGCTCACGCACGGCACCATCGCCGGCATGCTGCTCACCGATCTGGTGCTCGGCCGCCACAACCCCTGGGCGGCGCTGTACGACCCGGGCCGCAAGACCGTGGGCGCGGCGCGCGAGTACACGAGCGAGAACCTGAATGTCGCGCGCCAGTATGCGGACTGGCTCACCCCGGGCGAAGTGAAGTCCGCGGATGACATCCCGCAAGACAGCGGCGCGGTGCTGCGCCGCGGCCTGCACAAGATCGCGGTATACCGCGACCCACAGGGCGTGCTGCACGAGCGCTCGGCCGCCTGCCCGCACCTGGGCTGCGTAGTGCGCTGGAACGGCTCGGAGAAGACCTGGGACTGCCCCTGCCACGGCTCGCGCTTCGACTGCCGCGGCAAGGTCCTCAACGGCCCCGCCAACCGCGACCTTGCCTCAGTCGAGCGCGCCCGCAACAAGCGCGCTGCGTGACCTTTTATTAGGCCAAAGCGCGCACGACCAGGGAGGCGCCGGAAACCAGGAGCATCACGCTGACCGCCTTCAGCAGCGCCTCGCGCGAGATCCGGATGAAGGCGCGGCGCGCGATCAGGATGCCGGCGAAGGCGGCCGGCACCACCGCAAGCGCCGCCTTCCAGACTTCGGTCTGCAGCAAAAGTCCGGTGATGAGGAAGGCCGCCACCCGCAGCGAGATGCTGGTCATGGTGGCAAATCCCATGGTGGCGCGGAACTGCTCCTTGGTGAGGCCGCGGTGGGAAAGGTAGATCGCGTACGGCGGGCCGCCGGCGCCGAACACCGCGCTGGTAATGCCGCCGGCGAGGCCCGCTACCCAGGCCCACCCGGCGGCGATGATCCCGGCTCGCATGCCGCCGAACAGGAAATACAAGGCGTAGGAGAAGACGAATAGCCCGAGCAGCAGCAAGCCGGCCTGGCGCGGCAGGTTGACCAGCAGCGTCACGCCGAGCGCGGTGCCCGCGAGGATCATCGGCACGAGCCGCGTCCATTCGCTGCGCACGGCGTTCCTCGGATTCTCCAGGCCGACGCTCAGCGCCATCGCCAGGTCGCCCAGCGCGAACAGGGCGAGCGCGAAGGGCAGCGGCACGAAATACGTGGCGAGCGGGATGGTGATCAGCGCCGCGCCGAAGCCGGTGATGCCGAACAGCAGCGCGCCCAGGAAGGCGATCGCGGCGAGCGCGGCGATTTCGCCGGCGCCGATCATGGCGCCGCGCGCAGCCGCGCCACGTACTTGCGAAAGGGCAGCTCGAGCCGCGCCTGCAGCGTTCGGGCGCGCCGGCGCAGCGCCTCCCAGTCGAGCTCGCGCGGCAGGCCCTTGTAGGCGAAGGCGATGATGTTCGGATCGTACAGCGCGCGCATCATCAGCACCGCGCCGCCGAAGGCGGCCTCCAGGCGCTGCAGGTACTGGTCGAACATCGGGTCGTCGTTCATATAGTTCACCACCAGCGCGCCCCGGGTCCCGAGCGCGAGGTAGGCGGCGTCGTAGAACGGCGCGCTGGCGAGCTTGGGCACATGCGCCTCGTCGTGGTAGGCGTCGATCATCAGCACGTCGCAGCACTGCGGCGACAGCGCCTCGGCGCCGTCGCCGATTTCCACCGTCAGGCGCGCATCATCCGGCGGCAGCGCGAAATGCGCGCGCGCCGTGTCGACGATGCGCGGGTCGAGCTCCACGACGCGCACGCGGGTCGCGGGCAGGTGCCGGTGGAAGAACTTGGCGAGCGAGCCGCCGCCCAGCCCGATCATCAGCGCCTCGCGCGGCTGCGGATGCAGCAGCAAAAACGCCATCATGCAGCGCGTGTAGTCCAGGGCCAGGGCGAACGGGTCGCCGAGCTTCATGGTGCTCTGGATCGCCTCACCGCCGACGTGCAGCGAGCGATAGCCGCCGGCGTCGCTAACCGCGATGGTGGGCGCGCGCTTTTTCATTGCTCATGAGTACCAGGATGCAGGCCGAGGCGAGGAAGGCGAAAAGCGCGCCGGCCACGATCGGCACGTCGTAGGCGCCCAGGTAATCGTAGGCGACGCCGGCGAGCCAGGGCCCGAGCAGCGTGCCCAGGCCGGCGCCGGTATAGAGAAAGCCGATGATGCCCGACACCGAGCGCGCGCCGTAACGGTCCATCACCAGGGTGGGCAGCAGCGCCACGTAGCCGCCGTAGCACATGCCGAACGCCACCGCGAACGCCGCGAGCAGCCAGTAGCTTTGCACCGCCAGCCATACGAGCAGCATCGCCCCCAGCCCGGCGTACATGGCGGCGAGCGACCCCTGGCGCCCCAGCCGGTCGGCAAACGGCCCGATGGTGAAGCGCCCGACCAGGCTGCCCAGGCCGATGAGGCTCACCAGCGTGACGCCCTGCGCCGCCGACAGCCCCGCATCCTGGGCATAGGGGCCCAGGTGCACCATCGGCACGAAGGTGCCGATGCAGCTGAATACCAGCGACGCGTACAGCAGCCAGAACGCCGGCGTGTGCATCGCCGCCCGCAGCCCGGTACCGCCCGCGGCGTGCTGGCGCGTGCCGGGCTTTTGCCGGATGAGCAGGGCGGCGGCGCCGCCTACCACCAGGATGGCAGCGGCAAGCGCCAGGTAGGCGCCGCGCCAGCCCAGCGCGGCGATCCACCAGGCAGCGAGCAGCGGCCCGGCGATGTTGCCCGCGCCGATGCCTGCGACCGCGAGGCCGGAGGCGAACGCGCGGTTGGCGGCGAACCACGGCTGCACCGCCCCCACCGAGGGCACGTAGACCAGCCCGACGCCCAGGCCGATGCCGATGCTGTAGGTGACGTACAGCATGGTCACCGACTGCGCGGCGCTCGCCAGCGCCAGCGCCGCGGCAAGGCAGGCGACGCCGGCCAGCGCGACCCGGCGCGGGCCGAAGCGGTCCGCCGCCACGCCGCCCGGGGCGCCGCACACGAACCACGCCAGCGCCGCCAGCGAGAACACCAGCGAAATGTGGCCGCGGGAGGCGCCGAACTCGGCCTCGAAGGCGGTGAAGAACGCGGCGAAGGAGTACGCCGCCCCGAAACCGACGCACATGAGGGTGAAGGCCGCGGCGACCACCACCCAGCCGTATTGTTCTTGTTTCTCTGCTTGCATTTCTCGGGCGACCGCCGGGCATGATAATCCCTGCATGGAGCTTCGCCACGCCACCATCCTGTTTGCCGACCTGCGCGGCTTCAGCGCCATCCTGTCCGCCGGCCCGCCGCAGACGGTGTTCGAGGTGCTCAACCGCTGGTTCGTGCGCATGAGCGAGGTGGCCGCGGCGCACGGCGGCACCATCGACAGCTTCATCGGCGACGCCATCATGGTGCTGTTCGACGATGCGAAGCGGGCCGTCGCCTGCGCGGTCGACATGCAGCTCGCCATGGAGGGCATCAACCGCGAGCACCAGGGCGAGCTGCCCGACATCGCCATCGGCATCGGCATCAACAGCGGCGAGGTCATCGCCGGGGTGCTGGGCTCCGCGCTGCACTCGGCGCGCACCGTGATCGGCGAGGAAGTGAACGTGGCGGCGCGCATCGAGGCGTTCTGCCTGCGCGGCCAGATCCTGGCGAGCGAGGCGACCTGCGCGCTGTGCGAGGGCTTCGCCCAGACCGGCGAGCCGATGGAGGTGCACATCAAGGGCCGCGGCGGCAGCGTGCGCCTGCGCGAGGTGCACGGCATTCCGCCGCTGGGCAAGCGCGTGCCGCGCCGCGAGCGCCGCAGCCCGCGCGTGCAGGTGCGCATTCCCTGCTCCTACCGGCTGCTGGCCAACGACATGGTGTCGCCGGCGCGCTTTCCCGGCGCCATCGTCGACGTGGGCTACGGCGGCGTGCTGGTCGAGCTCGAGCGCGAGCTCGGCGTGCTCGAGGAGCTCAAGCTCGAAGCCGAGCTGCCCTTCACCGGCTACCGCACCGAGGACCTTTACGGCCGGATCGTGAACGTGCAGCCGCAGGGCTGCCGCTACGGCATCGAGTTCACCTCGCTCGGACCCCGCACCGCGCGCGAAGTGCGCACGCTGGTGCAGCAGCTCATCCAGGGCAGCGCCGGCACGCAACGCCCGGCGCGTTGAAGGCGCCAGACGCTTCGGCGGGGTCGTTTCTTGCTGCGCATCGTGCTCAAGCTGCGCTTCATCAGCGCCGTGAAGACCCGGTACGCCGGGCCGCAGCCCTCGTATCCGATCGAAGGTGTGCGCAGTTGTTTGCGTACCCGGCGCGGATGCTGATCGCGCTTCATGAGGGCAACACGTGGCGCATGGGGGAAGAGCAGTACCACCGCGTGGAGTCCGACGGCCCGGTCCTGGTGACCGGGGAAGGCTGCGCGCCGAGCGACGGCGTCGCCAGGCGCGGCAAAGGGTTCTCGATGTACGACGGCGTGGCTTTCCTGGACCACGAGATCTTCGCGACTTTCGATGCCGGCACCCGAACCTGGCTGTTCCCGCGCAAGCAGGAGGAATGCACGGCGCTGGTTATTTCTGCGGAGAGCTGAACTGGATAGTCCGCCCGGCGCATGCTGACGGACGCAGAGCTGGCCTGCCCATTGCTCGTTACCGGCGATGACACAACGCGCTTATCTACTTGGAGGCCGCGTGGCCGATGACCCGAAGCAAACCGGGAAGGCCGACGACGCCCGGATCAACCTGGACCAGGACCACGAGGTGGCGTACTGGAGCAACGAGTTCGGCGTGTCGCGCGACGAGCTGCGCAGCGCCGTGGCCAAGGCCGGACCGT
>CBDDSA010000107.1:0-3372 GCA_965233185.1 uncultured bacterium | reverse complement strand
GGCCGGCAGGCGCAGCACGAGGCGCGCGCCGGATCCGTCCTGGCGCGGTTGCGCGTCGAAGCGGCCGCCGTGCAGGCCGGCCAACCGCTGCACCAGCGCAAGGGCGATGCTTTCCTGCGGCGGGGAGGATCCGCCGCATTCCACTTCGAGCAGCGCCTGGCCGGCGTCTTCGTGTAGGCATACCGAGATCGCCGAGCCGGCCGCGCATGCCTGTGCGGCCTGCCCCAGCACCGCGGCGAGGACCTGGTCCACGCGGGCCGGATCGGCGCTCACCAGCACCGGGCGCAGCTCGAGGCGCCACTCGTGCGGCGACGAATGCTTGTGGGCGGCCACTGCGCCGGCCACCATCGGCGCCAGGTCGAACAGGCTGCGGCGCAGCGCCATGCGACCGCTGGCCGCCCGGCCGACGTCGCGCAGGTCCTCGACCACCTTCGCCAGATGCTCTGTCTGCCTTCCGATCACCTCACGCGCGGCCTTCGAATCGGCGCTGCCCGCCGGCACCCGCTCGAGCACGCGCACGGCGTTGTCCAGGGCCCCGAGCGGGTTGCCCAGCTCGTGACCGAGCAAGGCGAGGAACTCGTCCTTGTCCCGGCTTGCGGCTTCGGCGGCCTGACGCGTGCGCCGCTCTTCCTCGAGGGACTCCTGCAAGCGCCGGGCGTCCTGCGCGGGAAGGGCGGCGAGCGATCCGGCCAGGCGGCGGGCCGCGAGCCAGACGAACAGGCCGCTCGCGAGCAGCACCAGCGCGAGCAGGGCGGCCAGGGCGCCGAGCGAGCGGTCGGGAAGCGGGTGGGAGCGCGCCACAACCGCCAGGATCACCATCGCGATGATCGCCATGGGAACGATGCCCGCGAGCGAAAGCACGATGAGCTGCCGGCGCACCGGCGGATTATCGCGCGGTCCGCGGCTTGCAACAGCCGGCGTTCGGTGCACGCATGGGACAAGACGCATGCCGATCGCAGGGCCGAAGTACCGGTTTGCCGCGAACCTGATCGACGGCGCGCCGGAGGACCACGGGATCTACGCATTATGGGAGCGAGAGGAGCTCATTTATCTGGGCTGCGCCCCCGGGCCTGACTTCACCATTCAGCGGGCGCTGCGCCGGCACGCTGCCGGGGCGGATGGGCCATGCACCGAGCAGGCAACCCATTACGGCTGGGAGCTGTGCCTGGAGCCCCTCGAGCGGCGGGCAGAGCTGCTCGCCGAATTCCAGGCGCGCTTTAAGCGCCTGCCGCGCTGCAACGGCAGTGAGCCGTAGAAAAGCTACAGGTCGTCGTAATTCTTGCAGGACCGGACTGTCACCGGCAGGCGACGCTGCGTCGCACGCGCTCGACCCTGCGTAGTCGCTCCCCGCGACAGCGCAAAACCGCGCTCGCGTGGACAATCGGCGCCAGGGATCACAAACACATGCGAACCATGGATCTGGAAGCGGGGCGCAGGCACCACAAGGCGCTCAAGCAATTCTTCGTGTCCTACGCCGGGCAAGCGGCTGACTTGCGCGCGCTGCGGCGGGTGCTCACGCTATGCGACGCCGCGGACGCGGCGATCGACGACGAGTATTGCCGCGAGAAGCTGCGCCTGGTCGGCGAGTACGCCGCGGAAATGCTGGGGCGAGCCGATCACGCCCGCTGGGGCCGCGATGCGGTATCCGGCGCGGAATTCCTGCGCCAGCAGGTGCTGAACGCGCTCGAGCTACTGGCGAGCCGCCTCTACAGCCTGGAAGCGCTGCGGCGCGTTGCGGAAAAAAGGGGAGCACCGGCATGGACGACCCGCTCAAGCATTGCGCAGATCTGAAAGCCATCTTCCGCCGCCAGGCGGGGGGCTGGCTCGACCGCGACACGCTGCACCGGGTGCGCGAGCTGTGCCAGGCCGCGGGCGCCGGCGATCCGGGATTTCGCCTGGAGCTCGTCGACGTGGAGCGCTGCGCAGAGCAGCTTTACTCCCACCGCGACCGGCGAACTGACGCGCTGCGCGAGCAGGTGCTTTTCAGCCTGGAAGCCATCGAGCACCGCGCGCGGCGGGTTTAGAAGCCGCGTCTCGCAGCCCTTCGAGCGGCGCGACTAGGCCGGCTCGAGCACCATGTCTTCCAGTGGCTGCCCAAGGTCGTGCGAATACCAGTCCTTCACGCCGTCAATGGAGGAGAAGTCTTCGAACGAACCCAGCCGGCGCGACCGAAGATACTTGCTGGAAGAAAAATGCACCTCAACGCGCGCAGCATTCCAGCCGCGTGTACCTGCCGCCGGAGCTCAAATACCACTCATGGTCTCTGTGCTAAGCGATGACCGCGCCCCCGGGCTCGGCGATCAGCGACTCGCCTTCAAAGCATCAATGGTGAGTTGACGTTGTACCAGGAGCCTTGGCGAACCTTCCGACTTGCCAATGTTTCACTAGTCAGCTTGAATTGGCTCGCGCATCATACGGGCTGACTAGGGAAACTACTGTAGGGAAAAATCTGTCGCTGGGGTGCTACAGCGTGCTGACGAGAGGGGACAAGGGATGCGCGTGCTGGTCGTGGAGGACAACAAGGACACGCTTGCAACGCTGGCCGCCGTGCTTCGGTATGAGCGCTACGACGTAATGACTGCGCGCGACGGGGTGGTCGCACTGGAAATGGCCAAGCGCTTTCCGCCGGACGTCGCGCTCCTGGATATCGGGCTCCCCGGCATGGACGGCTACGAAGTCGCAAGGGCGCTGCGCCGCCAGCAACCGGAACCCCAAACGCTGTACATCGCTGCAGTCACGGGCTATGGCAAGCCGGAGGATAAGCAACGCGCGACCGAGGCAGGCATCGACGCACACCTGACGAAGCCCGCCGATCCACGGGATATTATTCAGCTACTCAAAGGCGTGGAATCGAAGCGGTAGTACCCGGGGAAACGGCATATCAGGGTTAGAATCCGCCCTGGGCCGCTAGTGTCAGCGCCTTGGGCCGCTGGCGTCAGATTGGTGCCGAGGAAGGGACTCGAACCCCCACAGTGTTGCCACCGCTAGGACCTGAACCTAGTGCGTCTACCAATTCCGCCACCTCGGCAGGGGAGGCGGGATTTTAGTTGCAGGACTCTTGAGTGTCAAAGAAGAAGCCAAAAAAAACAGCGCTTAGGCGCCGAAACCGCGCGGAACGGCCGAGCGCAGCGCCCGCCCCGAGCGCGCCGCAAGCCGGATACGGCCGCGAGATCCTGGAAGCGCTCGACAGCGCCGGCGCGCCGCTCACCGCCGACGAGCTCGCGGCGCGGATGGATATCCGCGGGCGCGAGCGGCGCGCGTTCGACGCCGCGCTCGCCGAGCTCGAGCGCGCGGGCGAGCTGGTGCGCAACCGCGCCGGCAGCCTGCTGGTCGCCAAGCGCATCGCGCTGGTGGCCGGCCGCGTCGAAGGCC
>CBDDSA010000106.1:0-6997 GCA_965233185.1 uncultured bacterium | reverse complement strand
GCCCCCGGGTATTGCAATCCCGGAAACATCACAGATACACGCCATCGCGTTCAAGTCGGCACCAATCGAAATCGGCCGTAAGCCCACGTTAATTATGGATTTCTCGCTTCAGTCGACGAAGTTAACCGGACAGCAGTGGGGACGTACCCCATTTTCGCGTAGGGGACAGACCCCTAGGGGTCTGTCCCCCAATCTATTTCGGCCGCTTGTCGATGACGCGCTTGGCCTTGCCGATGGAGCGCTCCACCGCGCCGATTCTCACGTCTGCGCTGATGCCGATGTAGGACTTGATGTGGTGCTGCAGGCCGGCGCTGGCCTTAGGGTCGCCTTCGACTACCACGGTGAGGTGGTCGAGCGGGCCGTCCTTGGTGACCTCGAGGACGTAGTGCGGCGACAGGCCCGGCTGCTTCAGGATCAGCTCCTCGATCTGCGAGGGAAACACGTTTACGCCGCGGATGATGAGCATGTCGTCGCTGCGCCCGGAGATGCGCGCCATGCGCCGCATGGTGCGCGCGGTACCGGGCAGCAGGCGCGTGAGGTCGCGCGTGCGGTAGCGGATCACCGGCAGCGCCTCCTTGGTGAGCGAGGTGAACACCAGCTCGCCGCTTTCTCCGTCGGGCAGCGGCCGGCCGCTCGCCGGATCGACGATCTCGGGATAGAAGTGGTCCTCCCAGATGGTGAGGCCGTCCTTGGTCTCGACGCACTCCTGCGCCACGCCCGGCCCCATCACTTCGGACAGGCCGTAGATATCGATGGCTTCGATGCTCAGTCGTTCCTCGATGTTTTTCCTCATCTGGTCGGTCCACGGTTCGGCACCAAAAATTCCGACCCTCAAGGATGTCTTGCGCGGATCCACGCCCTGCCGTTCCATCTCGTCGGCGATCGCCAGCATGTAGCTCGGCGTCACCATGATCACCTGCGGCTGGAAGTCCTGGATGAGCTGCACCTGGCGCTCGGTCATGCCGCCGCCCAGCGGGATCACGGCGAGGCCCAGGCGCTCGGCGCCGTAGTGCGCGCCCAGGCCGCCGGTAAACAGGCCGTAGCCGTAGGCGACGTGCACCTTGTCGCCCGGGCGCGCGCCCGCGGCGCGGATCGAGCGCGCCATCACGTGCGTCCAGGTGTCGATGTCCTTCGCCGTGTAGCCCACCACGGTGGGCTTGCCGGTGGTGCCCGAGGAGGCGTGGATGCGAACCACTTGGTCCATGGGCACGGCGAACATGCCGAACGGATAGGTCTCGCGCAGGTCCGCCTTGCTCGTGAACGGAAACTTCGCCAGGTCCTCGAGCCGGCGGCAGTCCTGCGGCTTCACGCCCGCGGCATCGAACTTCTTGCGGTAGTGCGGCACGCGGTCGTAGGCGTGCTGCAGGGACCATTGCAGGCGCTCCAGCTGCAGCGCCCTCAGCTCGTCGACAGAGGATTTCTCGATGGGCTCGAGCGGGAAGGCCTTCATTCGATCCACGTTCCCCTGACGATGGCTGACTCGCCGCGGAAGAGGGCAATGGTCTCGCCCCTGGGATTCAGGACGCGGGCGTCATAGATGCCGCGCCGGCCGGCCTTGGCGCTTTCCACGCATTCGGCCACCAGCACCTCGTCCAGCGAACCGGGAGCCAAAAACTTGATCGACGCGCTTGCGGCGAGGGCCCGCTGGTTGTGCGAGTTGCACGCGTAGCCGAAGCTCGAGTCGGCGAGCGCGAAAATGAGGCCGCCGTGGCAGACGTTCTGGCCGTTGACCATGTTCGCGGTGACGCGCATGGAAAGGCGCGCATAGCCGGCGCGCACTTCTTCAATCTTCATGCCGAGCCAGCGCGAGGCCGCGTCCGCGGGCCAGATCGCCTCGGCGATGCGTTGCGCCTGGCTCACTTCCCCTTGTACTCCGGCTTGCGCTTTTGCATGAAGGCGGCGACGCCTTCGCGGTAGTCCTGCGACAGGCCGGCCTCGCGCTGCAGGTCGCGCTCCAGGTCGAGCTGCGCGTCGAGCGAGTTTCCCCACGAGGCGTTGAAAGCCTTTTTCACCAGGCCGTAACCGCGCGTGGGGCCGGCCGCCAGCGCTTTGGCAGTTTCCAGAGCGATCTTCGGCAGCTCATCGTCCTCGACCACCTTCCAGATCAATCCCCACTGTTCGGCCTGTTCCGCCGGCAGCTTGTCGCCCAGGAGCGCAAGACCCATGGCGCGCGCACTGCCCGCAAGGCGCGGCAGGAACCAGGTGCCGCCGGAGTCGGGCACCAGGCCCAGGCGCGAGAACGACTGAACGAAGCTCGCCGAGCGCGCCGCGATCACCAGGTCGCACGCGAGGGCGATATTGGCGCCGGCGCCCGCGGCCACGCCGTTCACCGCGCACACGATCGGCTTGGGCAGCTCGCGCAGGCGGCGCACCAAAGGGTTGTAGTGCGATCCCAGGCTGACCGAGAGGTCGATCGGCGCGTCGGCGGCGACATTGCGCTCGGACAGATCCTGCCCGGCGCAGAAGCCGCGCCCGGCGCCGGTCAGCAGTACCGCGCGCACTTGCGCGTCGTCGCGCGCCTGCTCGAGCGCCTTGCGCAGGTCTTGGTGCATCTGCGGGTTGAAGGCGTTCAGCTTGTCCGGGCGGTTGAGCGTGACCGCGAGGACGCCCCCGTCCAGCGAAACGAGGATCGAAGACATGAGAAAAGCTTACACCAGGCTTCAAGGAAATCGGGGTCAGAGCCCGATATCCCTTTCGGGCTCTGACCCCGATTTTGAATTCGGGCTCTGACCCCGATTCATCCGACTTAGAATTCGGCCGTGCCCAAGGTCTACGCCATCGACGGGATCGTGCCGGTCGTCGATCCCAGCGCCTACCTGCATCCGAGCGCGGTGCTGATCGGCGACGTGATCGTCGGGCCGCGCGCCTACATCGGCCCGGGCGCCTCGCTGCGCGGCGACTTCGGCCGCATCGTCGTGGAAGAGGGCGCCAACATCCAGGACACCTGCATGCTGCACGGCTTTCCGGGCAAGGACACGGTGGTGGGCGCCGAGTCGACCATCGGCCACGGCGCGGTGCTGCACGGCTGCGTGATCGGGCGCGGCGCGCTCATCGGCATGAACGCGGTGGTCAACGACAATGCCGTGGTCGGAGAGGACGCGATGGTCGCCGCGCTCGCTTTCGTCAAGGCCGAGGCCCGGGTTGAGACAAAAACCCTGGTCGCCGGGATCCCGGCCCGGCCAATCAGAATCCTCACCGAGGAGGAGCTGCGCTGGAAAAAGGACAACATGCGCCTTTACCAGCAGCTCGCGCTGCGCAGCGCCACCACCATGCGGGAAGTGGAAGCGCTCAGCGCCGTCGAGCCCGACCGCAAGCGCATCGACATTCCCGGATCCATTCCTCTATCGGAACTGAAGAAACGCCATGGCTGATTTCGTCCTAGTCGAGAAGAAAGGGCGCGTGGGGGTCATCACCCTGAACCGCCCCAAGCAGATGAACGCGCTCAACGCGCAGCTCATGCAGGAGCTCGCCGCCGCGCTGTACGAGCTCGACGCCGACGCGGGCATCGGCGCCATCGTGCTCGCCGGCAGCGACAAGGCCTTTCCCGCCGGCGCCGACATCGCCGCCATGAAGGACTACAGCTACATGGACGCCTACATGTCGGACTACATCACGCGCGACTGGGAGCACATGCGGCGCATCCGCAAGCCGGTGATCGCCGCGGTGGCGGGCTACGCGCTCGGCGGCGGCTGCGAGGTCGCCATGATGTGCGACATGGTGATCGCCGCGGACAACGCCAAGTTCGGCCAGCCCGAAGTGAACCTGGGCATCATGCCCGGCTCCGGCGGCACCCAGCGCCTGCCGCGCGCGGTGGGCAAGGCGAAGGCGATGGACCTGTGCCTCACCGGCCGCACCATGGACGCGCAGGAAGCCGAGCGCGCCGGCCTGGTCTCGCGCATCGTGCCGCTCGACAAGCTGATGGAAGAGACGCTGAAAGTCGCCGACAAGATCGCCAACAGCTCGCTGCCGGTGGTCATGATGATCAAGGAATCGGTCAACCGCGCATTCGAGACGAGCCTGTCCGAAGGCGTGCTGTTCGAGCGCCGCCTATTCCACTCCCAGTTCGCGCTCGAGGACCAGAAAGAAGGCATGGCCGCCTTCGTCGAAAAGCGCAAGCCCACCTTCAAGAACAAATAACGGGGTCAGGGTTTGGGGACAGGATCCGGAACCTGTCCCCAGAAATCAAGACCATAAACAGAACAGCCTTAACGCTCCTGGGGGCCCACATCCTGTCGATGCTGGGCTTCTCGACCTACGCGGCGCTGCTGCCGGAGCTGCGCGACGCGTGGGTGCTGTCCAATTCGCAGGCTGGCATCGTCGGCGGGATGTTTTTCGCCGGGTATGCGGCCACGGTGTCGTTCTGGACGGCGCTCACCGACCGCACCGATCCGCGCAACGTGTATCTCGCGGGGAGTCTGATCGCGGCGGCGGGCGGCGCGGGCTTCGGTTTGGCGGCCTCCGGGTTCGTGTCCGCGGTGCTGTTCCAGATGCTGCTCGGCGTGGGCATTGCCGCCACCTACATGCCGGGGCTGCGGCTGCTTTCGGACCGCATCTCGGGCCCGTTCCAGAGCCGCTATATCTCGTTCTACACCTCGTTCTTCGGCATCGGCATTGCGCTGTCGCTCGCCATCGCCGGCTTCATCGCGCCGGTCTGGGGCTGGCGCGCGGCGTTCGTCATTTCGGCGATCGGGCCGCTCATCTCGGGGTTCTGGGTGTTCTTCGTCATCAACCGCACCCAGCGCAAGGGCTTCCCCGCCTTCTCGCTGGCCACCCTCTTCCCGGTCGCCGCCTGGCGCCGGGTGCTCGCCGACCGGGCCTGCGCCGGCTACACGTTCGGCTACACCGTGCACTGCCTGGAGCTGTTCGGCTCGCGCGCGTGGGTGGTGGCGTTCCTCGCCTTCTCGGCCGGGCACTTCGGCAACGACTTTCCCTGGAACCTCGCCGCCATCGCCGCGGTGGTGAACTTCGCCTCGGTGCCGGCCTCCATCGTCGGCAACGAGATCGCCGTGCGCCTGGGGCGGCGCCGCTGGATCCTGATCGCCATGCTGGCCTCCAGCCTGACGGGACTGCTCCTCGGCGCGGGCGCCGGCTGGCACTGGTCGCTGGTGCTCGCGCTGCTGCTGGTCTACTCGGTGTTCATCATGGCCGACTCCGGCACCCTCACCGCCGGACTGGTGGCCGCCGCCCCGACCGAGCTGCGCGGCGCGGCGCTGGGGCTTTACTCCCTGCTGGGCTTCGGCGGCGGCATGCTCGGGCCGATCGTGTTCGGCGCGGCGCTGGACGCGGCCGGCGGGGCCGAAAGCCATGCCGCCTGGGTCGTCGCCTACGCCGCCATCGGTGCCGGATGCCTGGTCGCGCCGCTAGTGGTTAGAATGAATCGGTCGCCGAGGTAGGCGCAGGCAGGCAAAGGAGGAGGAGACATGGAGCGCATCTGGCTTAAGAGCTATCCCCCCGGCGTGCCCGCCGACATCGACCCGAGCGAGTTCCGCTCGCTGGTCGAGCTGTTCGACGGCAGCGTGCGCAAGTACGCCGAGCGCCCGGCCTACCACAGCATGGGCAAGAGCCTGACGTTCGGCGAGCTCGAGCGGCTGTCGCGCAGCTTCGCCGCCTGGCTGCAATCCAAGGGCCTCGCCAAGGGCGCGCGCGTCGCCATCATGATGCCCAACTGCCTGCAGTACCCGGTGGCGATGCTCGGCACGCTGCGCGCCGGCTGCACGGTGGTCAACGTCAACCCGCTCTACACCGCGCGCGAGCTCGAGCACCAGCTCAAGGACTCGGGCGCCGAAGTCATCGTGGTGCTGGAGAACTTCGGCCGCGTGCTGCAGGAGGTGCGCCACAAGACGCCGCTGAAGCACGTGGTGGTCACCTCGCTGGGCGAGATGCTCGGCCTGAAGGGGCACATCGTGAACCTGGTGGTGCGCAAGGTGAAGAAGATGGTGCCGCCCTTCGACCTTCCGGGTGCCTTGTCTTTGAAGGACGTATTGAGTGAAGGCAAAGGCAAAAGCCTCGCCACGCCGCAGCTGCTGCACGAGGACATCGCCTTTTTGCAGTACACCGGCGGCACCACCGGGGTGTCCAAGGGCGCGATCCTCACGCACCGCAACCTCATCGCCGCGCTGCTGCAGTACAAGGTCTGGCTGCAGCCGGCCATCGGCAACGAGCGCCCGGTGATCATCACCGCGCTGCCGCTCTACCACATCTTCTCGCTCACCGTGAACGCGCTCAACATGATGGTGCTGGGCGGCGAGAACGTGCTCATCACCAACCCGCGCGACATCCCCGGGTTCGTGAAGGAGCTCGCCAAGCACAAGTACACCATCATCACCGGCGTCAACACGCTGTTCAACGCGCTGCTCAACCATCCGGAGTTCGCCAAGCTGGATTTCTCCAGCCTGAAGCTGGCGGTGGGCGGCGGCATGGCGGTGCAAAAGGCGGTGGCCGAGCGCTGGAAGCAGGTCACCGGCACGCCGCTCATCGAAGGCTACGGGCTCACCGAGACCGCGCCTTCGGCCACCGCCAATCCGCTCAACATCAGGGAGTTCACCGGCTCCATCGGCCTGCCCATGTCCTCCACCGAGATCGTGCTGCGCGACGACAGCGACCGCGACGTGGCGCTGGGCGAGGCGGGTGAGATCTGCATCCGCGGCCCGCAGGTGATGAAGGGCTACTGGCAGCGCCCCGAGGAGACCGCCCAGGTGCTGGGCAAGGATGGGTTCCTCCACACCGGCGACATCGGCGTCATGGACGACAAGGGTTTCATCCGCATCATCGACCGCAAGAAGGACATGATCCTGGTGTCGGGCTTCAACGTGTACCCGAACGAGATCGAGCAGGTGGTGGCGATGCACCCGGGCGTGCTCGAGGTGGCGGCCATCGGCGTGCCCGACGAGCACTCCGGCGAGGTGCCCAAGGTATTCGTGGTGAAGAAGGACCCGCAGCTCACCGAGGCCGACGTGCTGGAGCACTGCAAGAAGGAGCTCACCGGCTACAAGCGGCC
>CBDDSA010000105.1:0-29967 GCA_965233185.1 uncultured bacterium | reverse complement strand
GGGGGAGCTGCGCACCTTGTGGCGCGTGGCCCAGGGGCTGGAAGCCCGGCGCGGCCGCCCGAGCGCGGGCGCCATGACCTTCGACTACAGCTTTCACGTCGAAGGCGAGCGGGTGCGCATCGTGCCGCGCAAGCGCGGCGCGCCGCTCGACAAGCTGGTGTCCGAGCTGATGATTCTCGCCAATACGTCCTGGGGCGAGCTGCTCGCCGAGCGCGACGTGGCGGCCATCTACCGCGTGCAATCGATCGGCAAGGTGCGCCTTAGCGTCTACCCGGAAGCGCATGAAGGCCTGGGCGTTACCGGCTACGCCTGGCTGAGCTCGCCGCTGCGGCGCTATGTGGATCTCCTGAACCAGCGGCAGCTTATCGCCGCCGTGAGCGGCCAGCGCGCGCCGTTCGCGCGCAATTCCGACGGCCTCCTTTCGGCGATGCGCGCCTTCGAACTCACGTATGCCCGCTACGACGAGCACCAGCGGGGGATGGAGATGTACTGGACCCTGCGGTGGCTCGAGCAGGAAGGCATCCGGGAATTCGACGCGGTCGTGCTGCGCGAGAACCTGGTGCGCGCCGACGGCTTTCCGCTGGTGACGCGCGTGTCTTCGTTGCCGGAGCTGGAACCTGGCAGCCGCGTGCGCCTCGAAGTAGGCGAGATGGATTTCCTGGAACGCACCTTGAGCCTGGTGTACCGTGCACCTGCTGTACAAAAAGCCTAGAAGATGAAAGGCTTGTAGAATGTACTTAATGTCCGCTCGCAACGACCGGGTCCTGGGCGCTGCCCTCGGGCTGTCGATCGCGCTGCACGCGGCATTGATGGCGGTGCACTTCAAGATGCCCGACCCGCGCGCGCGTTTCGCCAACCAGCCGCTCGAGGTGGTGCTGGTCAACGCCAAGACGCGCGAGCGCCCGACCCGCGCCGAGGTCCTGGCGCAGTCCAACCTGGACCGCGGCGGCAACGTCGACCAGGAGCGTCGCGCCAAGACGCCCTTGCCGGTGACCGAGCCGCGCAAGCCGGGCAAGGACCTCGCGGAAGCGCAGCGCCGCGTGCAGCAACTGGAAGTGCAGCAGCGCCGCCTGCTCGCCCAGGCGCGCTCGTCGGCAAGCAAGGTGCCGCTCGAGTCGCCGCGCGCGGCGCCGGCGGAGGACGCCGCGCCGCAGCCCAGCGGGCGCGACCTCGCCGACCTTTCGCTCGCGGCGATGCGCCTGCAGGCGCAGATCGATCGCCAGACCGAGCAGTACCAGAAGCGCCCGCGCAAGAAGTTCATCGGTGCGCGGGCGGCCGAATACCGCTTCGCGCAATACGAGGAGGACTGGCGCGTCAAGATCGAGCGGGTCGGCACGCTCAATTACCCGGCCGAGGCGCGCGGCAGGCACTACGGCAACCTGCGCCTCACGGTCACGATCCGGCCCGATGGCAGCGTGGAATCCATCGAGCTCGACCGCTCCTCCGGGCTCAAGGTCCTGGACGCGGCGGCGTTCAAGATTGTGCGCATGGCGACGCCTTTCGCGGCCTTCCCGCCCAATATCCGCCGCGACACCGACCTCCTGGTCATCACGCGCACGTGGTTCTTCGGGCAGGGCGACAAGATCTGGACCGAAGCGCGTAACTGATGCCACACCGGCTGCGTGCGGCGTAAGCGCTTCAGTCGCCTCCTCTTCGCCTGGAAAGCGTTCTGCTTCACCCTGGGCACGCTGGTGCTGGCGGCGATCGCCGTGCAGCTGTGGTTCTTCAGCCAGGTGCTGTACTGGAATCGCTTCGAGCCCGCCACCTCGTCGTTCATGGACCGGCGCCTGGAGGTACTGCGCGAGAAAAATCCGAAGGCGGGGCTCAGGCACCAGTGGACCTCCTACGCGCGCATCTCGCCGCACCTGAAGCGCGCGGTGGTGGCGGCCGAGGACGCGCGCTTCCTGGACCACGAGGGCTTCGACTGGGAAGCGATCCAGAAAGCGATGGCGCGCAATGAGCGGCGCGGCAGGATCGTGGCCGGCGCCTCGACCATCAGCCAGCAGCTCGCCAAGAATCTGTTCCTCTCGGGCAGCCGCTCCTGGCTACGCAAGGCCCAGGAGGCGCTCATCACGTGGATGCTCGAGACCACCATGTCGAAGCGCCGCATCCTCGAGCTGTACCTGAACTTCGCCGAGTGGGGAGAAGGCGTGTTCGGCGCCGAGGCGGCGGCGCGGCACCATTTCGGCCAGTCGGCGGCGGCGCTCAGCGAGGAGCAGGCGGCCTGGCTCGCTTCCATCCTGCCCAGCCCGCGCCGCTACGAGCGCGGGCGCACCACCGCCTATCTCGACGGGCGCGTCGCAACCATTCTCGCGCGCATGCCCGCCGTGCAAATCCCGTAATGCAGGAGCGCCTGGAGTTCGAGGACCTGCAGCAGCACGTGGCCGAGGTGCAGGCGCTGCTGAGCGAGCAGCCGCCGCCGGCCGCGCTGCACGCCCGGCTGGACCGCCTGCACCCGGCGGACATTGCCTACATCCTGGAAGCGCTGCCGCTGGAGGAGCGCCTGGCGGTTTGGGGGCTCGTCAAGGCCGACCGCGACGGCGACATCCTCCTCGAGGTGAGCGACGCGGTGCGCGAATCGCTCATCCAGGCCATGGACCCGGCCGAGCTGGTGGCCGCCGCCCAGACCCTGGAGGCCGACGAGCTCGCCGACATCGCACCCGACCTGCCGCCGAGCGTGATCGAGGAGGTGGTGCAGCGGCTGCCCGCCGAGGAGCGCGAGCACCTGCGCTCGGCGCTGTCGTACCCGGAAGGCTCGGTCGGCGCGCTGATGGACTTCGACTACGTGGCGGTGCGCGAGGACGTCACGCTCGAGGCCGCAACGCGCTACCTGCGGCGGCTGGACGAGCTGCCGGACCACACCGACCAGCTGTTCGTGGTCGACCGCGAGCGGCGGCTGAAAGGCAGCCTGCCGCTGCCGCGCCTCATCGTTTCGGACCTCGACCAGCCGGTGGGCCGCGTGATGGTGCCCGAGAGCGTGAAGCTCGAGCCGCGCGACCCCGCAGAAGAGGCGGCGAACGCCTTCGAGCGCTACGACCTCGTCTCGGCGCCGGTGGTGGACGCCGAAGGCCGGCTGATGGGCCGGCTCACGGTCGACGCGGTGGTCGACTACATCCGCCAGAGAAGCGCGGAATCGCGCCTCGCCGAGGCCGGGCTGCAGCAGGAAGAGGACGTGTTCGCCCCGGTCCTGGACAGCTTCAAGAACCGCTGGGCCTGGCTGGCAGTGAACCTGGTCACCGCGTTCATCGCCTCCCGCGTGATCGGCGCGTTCGAGGACTCGATCGCGCAGCTGGTGGCGCTCGCCGCGCTGATGCCGATCGTGGCCGGCATCGGCGGCAATTCCGGCAACCAGACGGTCACCATGATCGTGCGCGCCCTGGCGCTGGGCCAGATCCACGGCGCGTACTGGCTCACTCTGCTGCGCAAGGAAATCGGCCTGGCGCTGCTCAACGGCGCAGCGTGGGGTTCGCTGCTCGGCGCGATGGCCTACGTCCTTTACGACAACGTGGCCCTGGGCGGCGTGATGG
The DNA here is from genome assembly GCA_965233185.1 of uncultured bacterium. Lineage (GTDB taxonomy): Bacteria > Pseudomonadota > Gammaproteobacteria > Burkholderiales > SG8-39 > SCGC-AG-212-J23. The sequence continues at coordinate 26,440 of CBDDSA010000105.1, read as the reverse complement.
CGCTTGCCATGATGCTCAACTTCGTGCTGGCGGCGCTGATGGGCGTGGCCATCCCGTGGGGCCGCGCGCGCTTCGGCCGCGACCCCGCGCTCGGCTCCTCGGTGCTCATCACCGCGGTGACCGACTCCGGCGGCTTTTTCATTTTCCTGGGGCTAGCCACGATCTTCCTTGTTTGAGCGCATAGTCGAACAGCGCCGCGCGCTGCGCAAATACGGCGCCGAACAGGCTTGAGGCGTCGGCCGGTGGCAAGCCCAGCCACGCATCGGCTTCTCCCGCCGCCGCGGCAACACGCATGCCCTGCTTGCTCGCGAGGCGCATCATGGCGGTGTTCTCCGTTAGACAGTGCATGAAAAGCGCCCGCACGCCCCAATTGCGTGCGTGCATATGCGCCCGCGCGAGCAGCGCCCCGCCGATGCCGATGCCGCGATGCCCGACGAGCACCGACACGCCCAGCTCGGCGTGCTCGCGGAGGCGGCCGAGGTGCGCGGCGCCCACCAAGTGCAGATCGTCGTCGAAGACGCCGAAGGCGGCGTCCGAGTCAAATTCGATGCGCGCGACATACTGGCGCACGGCGAAATCGTTCAGCGGAGCGCCAAAACGCAGGCGCCGGTCATCGGCCTCGAGCGCGAGAAAGTGCCGCTCCAGCGCCGGCCGCTCCAGCCGCGTGAGCTCTCGGATCGGAATCTGCATGTGCTTCGCAAATTCCATACCAGAGCCGTTACCGGAGCGTTTCAAAGGCGGCCAGTGCGGCCTTGCACGTCTGCTCTATCTCGTCGCTGCCGTGGGCCGCGGAAACGAACCCCGCCTCGTAGGCGGACGGAGCGAGATAGACGCCGCGCTTCAGCATTTCGTGGAAAAAGCGATTGAAGCGCTCGCGGTCGCACTGCATCACCTCGGCGAAGCTGCGCGGCGGCGTCTCGCGGAAGTACAGGCCGAACATGCTGCCGATGGATTGAGCGGCGAATGTCACACCCGCCTTTTCGGCTTCAGCGGTCAGTGATTTCGCCAATGACCTGGTGGTGGCTTCGATGCGCTCCTGGAAGCCGCTCTCCTGGACGAGCTTCAATGTTGCGAGTCCAGCGGCCACGGCCACGGGATTGCCGGACAGCGTGCCGGCCTGGTAGACCGGCCCGAGCGGCGCGATTTTTTGCATGATGTCGCGCCGCCCGCCGACGGCGGCGAGCGGCAGCCCGCCGCCGATGACCTTGCCCAGGGTGGTGAGGTCGGGGCGCACGCCATAGAGCGCCTGTGCGCCGCCCAGGGCGACGCGAAACCCGGTCATCACCTCGTCGAAAATCAGCAGCGCGCCGTGCTTCGTGCACTCCTCGCGAAGCGTCTGCAGGAAGCGCGGCTCGGGCAGCACCAGATTCATGTTCCCCGCGACCGGCTCGACGATGACGCAGGCGATGGCGTTGCGCTGGAACGCTTCCTGCACTTGCCGGCTGTCGTTGAAGTCCAGGACCAAGGTGTGGGACGCCGTGGCCGCGGGAACGCCGGCGGAGCTGGGATTGCCGAAGGTGAGGGCGCCCGAGCCGGCCTTCACCAGCAGCGCGTCGGCATGGCCGTGATAGCAGCCTTCGAACTTCACGATCGTGTCGCGGCCGGTGAAGCCGCGCGCGAGGCGTATCGCGGTCATCGTCGCCTCGGTGCCCGAGGACACCAGGCGCAGCATTTCCAGCGAAGGCACCAGGCGACACAGCAGCTCGGCCAGCTCGACCTCGGCTTCGGTGGGCGCGCCGAAGGAAAGCGCGCGCGAGGCCGCCTCCTGCACGGCCTCGACCACGGCCGGATGCGTGTGCCCGGCGACCATCGGCCCCCACGAGCCGACGTAGTCGATGTAGCGCCGTCCGTCTGCATCCCACAAGTGCGCGCCCGAGGCGCGCTCGAAAAACAGCGGCGAGCCGCCGACGGCCCGAAAGGCGCGCACCGGGGAATTCACGCCTGCGGGGATCACGTGCTGCGCGCGCTCGAACAATGCTCGGCTTCTCATGCGAACAGCTCCCGGTACTGGGCGGCGCGGCCGGCGATGTCGGGCGCCTCGAAAAGGTCGGTGATCACGGCAACAAGGTCCGCGCCCGCCGCGATTACGCTTCTCGCGTTGTGCAGCGTGATGCCGCCGATCGCCGCGCGCGGCACGCCGATATCTGCCGAGAAAAGCGACAGCGGCGCAGGCACGGCCGCGGGCTTGGTCGGCGAGGGAAAGACGCTGCCGAACGCGACGTAATCGGCGCCCGCGCGCACTGCAGCGCGGGCGCGCTGCGCATCGTTGTAGCACGACGCGCCGAGGATCCGCGGGCCGAGCCGCTTGCGCGCCGCCGCGAGGTCGCCGTCGTCGCGACCCAGGTGGGCCCCGGCGGCGTCGACTTCGAGCGCGAGCTCGACGTTGTCGTTGATGATCACGGGCACGCCGTGGCGCCTGGCGAGGGCGACGACCTCGCGCGCCTGCGCCACGCCGGGCTGCTTGCGCCGGTACTGCAGGAGCACCGCGCCCCCGACCAGCGCCTGCTCGACTTTTTTCATGTCGAGGGGCTCCGGCGTAATGGCGTAAAGGCCGCGCAGTTTCATTGCCTGGCGGCTTCGCCGGCCCGGAAGAACCGGTCGGGCAGGAGCTGACCCGCGCCCGTGCGAAAGCCCGCGGCTAGCGCTTGCCACGTGTAGTCCTGCGCCTCGCACACCGCTTCGGGGACGCCGCGTCCGTGCGCGAGGCCGGCGGCGATGGCCGAGGCGAGCGTGCATCCCGAGCCGTGATAGCTCCCCGCAAGGCGCGGCCAGCGGTCTTCGCGCACGATGCCGCCCCGGTCGTAGAGCACGTTGACCACTTCATCGCCCGGCTCGTGCGTGCCGGTAAGAAGCACGAACTCGCAGCCGGCATCCAGCAGCGCCGTTGCGCCGCCCAGGCGGCGCGCCTCGATGCTGTTCGGGGTCACGACAGTGGACTGGGGCACGAGCCGCTCGCGCAGCGCTTCGAGCATTGGCTCGTCGGACAGCGGGTCGCCGCGACCGGAGGCCAGCACCGGATCGAGCACCACCGGGACATCGGGATGCTCTTCCAGGATCGCCGCCACGGCTCGAACGTTGAGCGCGGAGCCCAGTACGCCGATCTTGAACGCGGCCACGCGCGTCTCGGCGAGCAGCAACTCGGCCTGCGCGCGCACGCGGTCGGCTTCGACCGCGTGCATGCTTTCCACGCCGCAGGTGTCCTGGACGGTAATCGCGGTCAGCACCGAGAGCGGATGGCAGCGCATCGCGGCAAGCGTAAGCAGGTCGGCCTGCAGTCCGGCGCCGCCGGAGGGATCGCTCGCGGCGAAAGTGAGCACGATCGGAGGGCAGGAAGACATGCGCTATATTCACGGCCATTCTACTGCCGTGTTTCCTCGCGATCTTCGAATGACCGAAAGCCAAGTGCAGTACCGGACCTGGATGTGCCTCATTTGCGGCTGGGTGTACGACGAGGCCGCCGGCCTGCCGGATGAGGGCATCGCGCCGGGCACCCGCTGGGAGGACGTCCCCATGAACTGGACCTGTCCCGAATGCGGCGCCCGCAAGGACGACTTCGAGATGGTCGAAATCTAAACTTTCGGGGAAAGCGCGGCTCTAACACCCTCCATGCAGTAAACTCCAGGGTGGCCGCATGTCCTCGATCGACCTGACGCATCACTTCCTGATCGCCATGCCCAACATGGCCGATCCTTACTTCGCCAAGTCGCTGACGTACATTTGCGAGCACAACGATCAGGGCGCGCTCGGGCTGGTCGTGAACCGGCCCATCGACATGACGCTGCAGGCGCTGTTCGAGCGCCTGCAGCTTTCGCTGCGCGGAAACGAGATCGCCGACGCGCCGGTGTATTTCGGCGGCCCGGTGCAGACCGACCGCGGCTTCGTGCTGCACTCGCCGGCGGGAAACTGGCAATCCACGCTGCGCGTGGGCAGCCATATCGGCCTCACTACCTCCAAGGACATCCTCGAGGCGGTCGGGCGCGGCGAGGGGCCGGAGCAGATCCTCGTCACGCTGGGCTACGCCGGCTGGTCGCCCGGCCAGCTCGAGCACGAGCTCGCGCAGAACGCCTGGCTCACGGTCGAGGCGCGCGACGGCATCATCTTCGACACGCCGGCCGAGGAGCGGCTGCCGGCGGCGATGGAGCTGCTCGGGGTGGATTTCGCCAAGCTGCAGGACGCAGCGGGGCATGCCTAGGCCGGGCGCCCGCACCGTCCTGGGTTTCGATTTCGGCTTGAAGCGCATTGGGGTCGCCGTCGGCGAGCCCGAGCTCGGGACCGCGCACCCGCTCCCTGCCGTAGCGCATTTCGCCTAGATCGAAAAGCTCGTCGAACAGTGGCGTCCTGCCGCGCTGGTCGTGGGGCGGCCGACCTCTTCGCAGGGCGAGCCGCATGCCATGACGCGCCAGGCCGAGGACTTCGCGCGGCGCCTGGAGCGCCGCTTCAAGCTGCCGGTGGCGCGCATCGACGAGCGCTACACGTCCGTAGAAGCGGAAAGCCGGCTGCGGGGCCTCAAGAAAAAGCCCGTAGACTCCGTGGCGGCCCAGTTGATCCTGGAGCAGTATTTTGATGAAGCTGCCTGACGCCGAGAAGATCTGCGAGGAGCTCGCGCGCGAGCTCAAGCCGCGCATCGGCCCGAAAACCGCGATGATCGGCCTCTATACCGGCGGCGCCTGGCTCGCCGAGCGCCTGCACGCGATGCTGGGCGTGCGCGAGCCGCTCGGGCTCATGGACATCGCGTTCTACCGCGACGACTACCACGCCCAGGGCCTGCATCACGATCCGAAGCGCACGCGCATCCCGTTCGACGTCAGCGGCCGCGAGCTGCTGCTGGTGGACGACGTGCTCTACACCGGCCGCACGGTGCGGGCGGCGATGAACGAGCTGTTCGACTACGGCCGCCCGGAGAGCATCTCGCTCGTGGTGCTCGCCGACCGCGGCGGCCGGCAGTTGCCGATCTGCGCACAGCATTGCGGCGCGCGCCTCGACGTGCCGGCGGGCATGCGCCTGCGCCTGAAGCGCGGCGACGACGGCAGGCTGGCGCTTGCGCTCGAGCCCGTTCGTGCAGCGTAACCCCCAGCTCAACGCCAAGGGCGAGCTGCAGCACCTGCTGTCCATCGACGGGCTGCCGCGCGAGATCCTGCTGCAGATCCTCGACACCGCAGACTCGTTCGTCGGCGTCACCGAGCGCGAGGTGAAGAAAGTCCCCCTGCTGCGCGGCAAGAGCGTGTTCAACCTGTTTTTCGAGCCCTCGACGCGTACCCGCACCACCTTCGAGATCGCGGCCAAGCGGCTGTCGGCGGACGTCATCAATCTGAACATCGCGGTGTCGTCGGCCAGCAAGGGCGAGTCGCTGCTGGACACCGTGGCCAACCTCTCCGCGATGCAGGCGGATATCTTCGTCGTGCGGCACGCCTCGTCCGGCGCGCCGTTCCTGATCGCGCGCCACGTCAAGCCCCACGAGCATGTGGTGAACGCGGGCGACGGCCGGCATGCGCACCCCACCCAGGGCCTGCTCGATCTGTTCACCATACGGCACTACAAGAAGGACTTCACCGCCCTTACCGTGGGCATCGTGGGCGACGTACTGCATTCGCGGGTCGCGCGCTCGCTGATCCACGGGCTTACCACGCTCGGCACGCCCGAGGTACGTGTGATCGGCCCACAGACGCTGCCGCCCGCGGGCGCCGAGGCGCTCGGCGTGCGCGTGTTCCACGACATGCGCGCCGGCCTCAAGGACTGCGACGTGGTGGTCATGCTGAGGCTGCAGAACGAGCGCATGCGCGGCGCGCTGCTGCCCTCGGCGCAGGAGTTCTTCAAGCACTACGGCCTGAACGCCGACAAGCTCTCGCTTGCGCGCAAGGACGCCATCGTCATGCACCCCGGGCCCATGAACCGGGGCGTCGAGATCGACTCCACCGTCGCCGACGGTCCGCACTCGGTGATCCTGCCGCAGGTGACCTTCGGCATTGCGGTGCGCATGGCGGTGATGAGCATCGTCGCCGGCAACTGATGCGCCTGCACATAAAGAACGGCCGGGTGGTGGATCCCGCAAGCGGGCACGACGCGCCTGGTGATGTCTTCGTCTCGGACGGAAGGATTGCCGAGGCGCTCAAGCCCGACCGCGTCATCGACGCGCGCGGGCTGGTGGTCGCCCCGGGATTCATCGACCTTTCCGCGCGCCTGCGCGAGCCCGGGCAGGAATACAAGGCCACGCTCGAATCCGAGATGGACGCGGCGGTCGCCGGCGGGGTGACCAGCCTCGCCTGTCCCCCCGACACCGATCCGCCGCTGGACGAGCCCGGCCTGGTCGACATGCTGCGCCGGCGCGCCAAGGCGCTGGCGCGCGCGCGGCTGTATCCGATCGGCGCGCTCACCGTGAAGCTGAAGGGCGAAACCCTGACCGAGATGGGCCAGCTCACCGACGCCGGCTGCGTGGCCTTCTCGCAGGCGAACGTGCCCCTCGCCGATACGCAGGTGCTGTGGCGCGCGCTGCAATACGCAGCGACGTTCGGCTACAAGGTGTGGCTGCGCGTGGAGGACGCCTGGCTGGCGAAAGGCGGCGTGTCGCACGACGGCGAGGTGGCAACGCGCCTGGGCCTGCCCGGCATTCCATCGTTCGCCGAGACCATCGCGCTGGGCACCGTGCTCGAGCTGGTGCGCGCCACCGGCGCCCAGGTGCATGTGTGCCGGCTGTCCACCGCGGGCGCCGTGGAAATGATGCGCAGGGCGAGGCAGGACCGGCTGCCCGTGACCTGCGATGCCGCCATCCACCATATCCACCTTTCGGAGATGGACCTGGGTTATTTCGATGCGCAGTGCCGGCTCGAGCCGCCGCTGCGCGGCCAGCGTGACCGCGACGCGCTGGCGCGCGGCCTCGCCGAGGGCGCGATCGACTGCCTGGTGTCCGACCACACGCCGGTGGACGAGGATGGCAAGCACCTGCCGTTTTCGGAGGCCGAGCCGGGCGCCACGGGCCTCGAGCTCCTGCTGCCCCTCGCGCTGAAGTGGGGAAGCGCGCAAAAGCTGCCGCTTGCCGCGACCCTCTCGCGCATCACTTCGGAGCCGGCGCGCATTCTCGGCGTGGCTTCGGGGCGCATCGCGCCGGGCGCGCCGGGCGACCTCGCCATATTCGATGCCGAAGCGCCGCTGCGCGTGTCGGCCGAAACCCTCAAGAGCCAGGGCAAGAACACGCCTTTCCTGGGCTACGAGCTCAGTGGGCGGGTGCGCTATACCGTGGTGGCGGGCAACGTGGTGTACGAAGGATGAAACGCCTCGCCCTTTTTGCGATGGCGCTGCTCGCCGGCTGCAGCGTGGCGCCGCCGCATCACGATCCCGCGCTGCCGCCTTCTGCGCCGGCCGATGCCGTTCCCCAGGCGCCGGCCAAGGGCGGCTATTACAAGGACGACGGGCCGCACGACAACCCTCCGTCCAACCTGGCGGAGGTCCCCGACGCAGTACCGCGCGCCGAGCCGCTGCATCGCTATGCGAACCGGCCGTACACGCAGCTTGGCCGGGACTACATTCCATTAACTCGAGTTCAACCGTTCAGGCAGCGCGGCCTCGCCAGTTGGTACGGGAAGATGTTTCATGGCAGGCCGACCGCGAGCGGCGAGCCCTACGACATGTACGCCATGACCGCCGCGCACCCGACGCTGCCGATCCCCAGCTACGTGCGCGTCACGCATGTCGCCAGCGGCCGAAGTGTGGTGGTGCGCGTGAACGACCGCGGGCCGTTCCACCCGGGGCGCATCATCGACTTGTCCTACGCGGCGGCGCACAGGCTCGGCTACGTCCAGGCGGGGCACGCGCAGGTCGAGGTCGAAAGCCTGCTGGTCGAAAACAAGGCGGTGTGGCTGCAGCTGGGCGCATTCCGCTCGCGCGAGAATGCCGAGAGCATGCGCGCGCGCATCGCCGGCGAGCTCGCCGGGATTCAGGACAAGATCGAAGTGCTGCTCGCCGACAGCCTGTGGCGCCTGCACGTCGGCCCCTACGGCTCGCAGGACGATGCACGCCCGGTCGCCGAGCGCATCGAGGCGCAGCTCAAGCTGCGCCCGCTGCTCGTCATTCGCTAGCAGCGCCTTATAATCGCGCACTTTTGCCGATGAAAAAATTGCTCCTAGTCGCGCTGCTCGCTTTTGCCGCGCTGGCGCAGGCGGCGGCGCCCCAGCCGCCATCGGTGATGAGTCGCTCCTGGATCGTGGGCGACCTGTCGAGCGGCCAGATCCTTGCCGCGCACAAGCCCGACGAGCGCATCGAGCCGGCCTCGCTCACCAAGATCATGACGGCGTACGTGGTGTTCCAGGCGCTGGGCGAGAACAAGCTGCAGCTTGCGCAGCAGGTGCCGGTTTCCGAACGCGCGTGGCGGGCGCCGGGCTCGCGCATGTTCATCGAGCCGCGCAAGCCGGTGACGGTGGAGGAGCTGATCCGCGGTATGGTGGTGCAGTCGGGCAACGATGCCTGCATCGCGCTCGCGGAGGCGGTCGCCGGCAACGAGGAAGTTTTCGTGCAGATGATGAACCGCGAAGCCGCGCGCCTGGGGATGAAGGGCACCCGGTACATGAACGCCACCGGCCTGCCCGATCCGCAGCACTACACCACCGCGCAGGACCTGCACCTGCTCACCGCGGCGCTGATCCGCGACTTCCCCGCCGAGTATGCGCAGTACTACTCGCAGAAGGAATTCCGCTACAACAACATCTCGCAGCCCAACCGCAACCGGCTGCTGTGGCTGGATCCGAGCGTGGACGGCGTGAAGACCGGCCATACCGAGGCGGCCGGCTACTGCCTGATCGCCTCGTCCAGCCGCGGCGGCCGTCGGCTGCTGTCGGTGCTGCTGGGGTCCACCTCGGAGTCGGCCCGCGCGCAGGAATCGCAGAAGCTGCTGAACTGGGGCTTCCAGTTCTTCGACAGCGTGAAGCTGCACAAGGGGAAGGACCTGGTGAAGGCCATCGAGGTGTGGAAGGGCGCCGCCGAGGAGGTCAAGGCAGGCTTTGCGGGCGACATCATCGTCACCGTGCCCAAGGGCCACGCGGAAAGGCTGAAGGCCGAGCTGCTGTCGCAGCAACCGCTGGTCGCCCCCGTGGCACAAGGCCAGCGCGTCGGCACGCTGCGCGTGAGCTACGACGGGGAGCCGCTCGGCGAGTATCCGCTGGTGGCGCTCGAAGGCGTCGGTGTCGCCGGGATCTTCGGTCGCACCTGGGATACACTGAGGCTATGGCTGAAGTAGGCGCAGGCATGGTTTTCCTGAACGGCAAGCTGCTGCCCATGGAGGACGCCAAGATCCCGGTGCTGGACCGCGGATTCATCTTCGGCGACGGCGTCTACGAGCTCGTGCCGGTGTACTCGCGCGTGCCCTTCCGGCTGGACGAACACCTGTCCCGCCTGGAGCGCAGCCTCGGCGAGACCAAGATTCGCAACCCCTACACGCGCGCCCAATGGCGCGACATCATCTACCGCCTGGTGGATGCCCAGCCGTTCGAGGACCAGGGGGTGTATTTCCAGGTGACCCGCGGCGTCGCGAAGCGCGACCATGCGTTGCCCAAGGGCGCCGAGCCCACGGTTTTCATGATGGCCAACCCGCTGGTGACGCCGCCGCGCGAGCTGGTGGAGAACGGCGCCGCCGCGGTAAGCGCGCGCGACAACCGCTGGCTGCGCTGCGACATCAAGTCGATCTCGCTCATCGGCAACTGCCTGCTGCGCCAGGCATCGGCCGAGGCGGGGGCCGCCGAGACCATCCTGTTCCGCGACGGCAAGCTGACCGAGGCGTCGGCCTCGAACGTATTCGCGGTCAGGCAGGGCGTGATCCTGACGCCGCCCAAGAGCCACCTCATCCTGCCCGGCATCACCTACGACGTGATCACGGAGCTTGCCCAGGCGAACCAGCTGGCCCTCAAGTCGCGCGAAGTGTCCGAGGATGAAGTGCGCGGCGCCGACGAGATCTGGGTCACCTCCTCCTCGAAGGAGGTGCTGGCCATCGTGTCGCTGGACGGCGCGAGGGTCGGCAACGGCCGCCCGGGGCCGGTATTTGCGCGCATGTATCAGCTCTACCAGGAGTTCAAGCAGAAAGTCATGCGCGCTGGAAAGCGCGAGGCGGTCTCTGCCTGACTCGGCGCTAGCCTTCCCCTGCGACTTTCCGATCAAGGTGATGGGCAGGAAAGAGCGGGACTTCGCCCAGAGCATCACCGACATCGTGCGCAGGCATGCCGGCGACTTCGACCCGGCCACCGTGGAGATGCGGCCCAGCCGCCAGGGAAGATACCTGAGCCTGACCTGCGTGGTGCGCGCCACTTCGCGCGAGCAGCTCGACGCGCTTTACCGGGAGCTCTGCGACCACCCCGCGGTCGTGATGGTTCTATGACGCTGGTGGATGAAATTCTCATCAGGAGGCTGGGCCGGGTCGATTACGTCCCGACCCTCGAGCGCATGCGGGCGTTCACCTCGGCCCGGACCGGGGAAACGCCCGACGAGCTGTGGCTGCTCGAGCATGCTCCGGTCTACACGCTGGGACAGGCTGCCGCGCATGCCGGCGTGGCGGGGGGCATCCCGCTGGTCAAATCCGACCGCGGCGGCGACATTACCTATCATGGTCCCGGCCAGATCGTGCTCTACGCGCTGATCGACCTGGCACGCCGGGGCATCAAGGTAAAGGCGTTCGTCCGGCTGCTGGAGCAGGCGGTGATCGATCTGCTGGGCGGCCGCGGCGAGCGCAGGCCGGGCGCCCCGGGCGTGTATGTCGACGGCGCCAAGATCGCCGCGCTCGGCATCCGCGTGCGGCAAGGCAGGGCCTATCACGGGCTCTCGCTCAACGTGGACATGGACCTGTCGCCTTTCCGGGCGATCGATCCGTGCGGCTACCCAGGGCTTGCGGTGACCCAGACGCGCAGCCTCGGCATCGAGGACGATGCCCGCGCCATGGGCGAGAAGCTGGCGCGGCACCTCATCGGCAGGCTGGACAATGCGTGAAGCCGGCGTAAAGGAGAAGGGCGCGCGCAAGACCATCAGGATCGTGCCGCGCACGCCGCTGCCCAAGCCGCCATGGATCCGCGTGCGGGCGGCGAGCCCCGACTCGCGCTTCCACGACATCAAGGACATCCTGCGAAAGCACAGCCTGCACACGGTGTGCGAGGAGGCCTCCTGCCCCAATATCGCGGAGTGCTTCGGCAAGGGCACGGCCACTTTCATGATCCTCGGCGACATCTGCACCCGCCGCTGCCCGTTCTGCGATGTAGCGCACGGCCGGCCGCTCGCCCCCGACGCGCAGGAGCCCGGTCATCTCGCCGAAACGATCGCCGCCCTGAAGCTGAAGTACGTCGTGGTGACGAGCGTGGACCGCGACGACCTGAAGGATGGCGGGGCGCAGCACTTCGTCGACTGCATCCGCGAGATCAGGAAGTCCTCGCCCGCGACCACCATCGAGCTGCTGGTGCCCGACTTCCGTGGGCGGCTGGAGCGGGCATTGGAGATCCTGGCCGCCGCGCCGCCGGACGTGTTGAACCACAACCTCGAGACCGTGCCCCGCCTGTACCGCAAGGCGCGCCCGGGCGGCGACTATGGGCATTCGTTGAAGCTGCTGCAGCAGTTCAAAAGCCTTCATTCCCGCGTACCCACGAAATCCGGGCTCATGGTCGGGCTGGGCGAAACCGACGAGGAGATTCTCCAGGTCATGCGCGACCTGCGGGCCCACGACGTGGACATGCTCACCGTCGGGCAGTACTTGCAGCCGTCTTTGCACCACCTGCCAGTGGAGCGCTACGTGGAGCCGGCGACCTTCGGCTTTTTCGAAAGCCAGGCGAGCGCCATGGGATTCAGGCATGCCGCCATTGGCGCGATGGTGCGCTCGTCCTACCACGCCGACCAGCAGGCGCATGAAGCCGGAGTCGCCTAGGGCCATCCGGGCGCGCGAGGCCCCCGCCCGCGCCAAGGCATCGAGCTATCCCGAGCCGTTCGCTGCGCGCATGGCGGGGCGCGAGAAGCGCCCGCTGGGCGATATGTTCGGGTTGCGCAACTTCGGCGTGAATCTCACCCGCCTCGCCCCGGGCGCGGTATCCGCGTTGCGGCATGCCCATACCCGGCAGGACGAGTTCATCTACGTACTGGAGGGGCACCCTACGCTCGTCACGGACGCCGGGGAGACGGCGTTGGAGCCCGGCATGTGCGCCGGATTCAGGGCCGGGACCGGCGATGGCCACCACCTGGTCAATCGCGGTGCCCAAGACGTTGTTTACCTTGAGGTGGGGGATCGCGCCGCCGGGGACGAAGCGTCCTACCCGGACGACGATCTGAAGGCGCTCTGGGCCCCCGACGGCGGCTGGCGCTTCACGCACAAGGACGGAACGCCGTACTAGAGAAGTAGTTAACAGCCGCAGTGCCCGGTTTTACGTACCCTGCAGATGACCGGTCCGGCGGGAGGGGCGGGCATGAGAACCAACACCACGCTGGTGATCAACTCCAAGGGGGGCGCGGGCAAGACCACCGTCGCGACCAACCTCGCAAGCTATTTCGCCGCGAACAGCGTGCCCGCCGCCATCATGGATTACGACGCACAGGGCTCCTCGCTGAACTGGCTGCGGCTGCGGGCGCCGCACGCCTTTCACATCCATGGCGCGAATGCCGCGCCGCAGAAAACCGGGCTGCGCAGCATCGGCATGCACGTGCCGGCGAACGTGCGTCAGCTGATCATCGACGCACCGGCTGGTGCCTGCGGCCTCCTGCTGCAGGAGCTGCTGTCGCGGGCGCATTGCGTCGTGGTGCCGGTGCAACCCTCGTCCATCGACATCCATGCGACGGCGAATTTCGTGCGCGACCTATTGCTGGGCGGGCGACTGAGGGCGCGCAACATCCGTCTGGGCGTAGTGGCCAACCGCGTGCGCAGGAGCTCGCCGGTATACCAGCCGCTGGAGCGCTTCCTCAGCTCGCTCGGCCTGCCGTTCCTCGCACGCCTGTCGGATTCCGAGGCTTACGTGGAAGCGGCGGAAACCGGATCCGGCATTTTCGAGATGGAGGCCTCGCTCTCGGCCGCCGAGCGCGAGCAGTTCATGCCGATCTGCGAGTGGGTGGACCCGGAATGCCGGGCGCGCGCCGAGAACAAGGTCATCGAGCTGTCGCGGCCCGCCTGGGCCGTGAATTCAAGCCGGATCGCCTAGCGCCTTTTCCACCAGGGCGTGGAACTCTCCCCACTCGGGCTCGCCGAGGTAGCGCTTGACGATGCGGCCGCGCTTGTCGATGAGGAAGGTGGTCGGCGTCACGCGCACATTGCCGAAGCTGCGGGCGATCTCTCCGCTGCCGTCCACGGCCACCTTGAAAGGCAGCGCGCGGCGCTGGGCGAAATCGGCGACCTGGTTGGGATGGTCGTAGCTCATCGCCACGGCGATCATCTCGTAGCCGCGCGGCGAGAACTTCTTGTAGGTCTCCACCATGCGCGGCATCTCCTTGACGCATGCCACGCATGAGGTCGCCCAGAAGTTGACCAGCAGCACCTTGCCGCGCAGGTCGGAGGTGACCAGCTTCTCGCCCGACAGCGTGGCGAAATTCACCTGCGGCGCGGTGGAAGGCTGCACGAGGAGCGCGGCGGCAGCGAGGGCCGCGATGGCCACGGCGCCGATGCCAACGATAAGCTTGGTTTTCATGAGAAACGCCATTGTCGCGTGCTTTTGCTTCGCCGTCGTGACCTGTGCGCCCGCCGCGCTAGGCCAGCTGGACAGGATCACCAGCCGCGAGGCGACCTCGGCTTTGAAGGCGGCGCTGGAGAAAGGTTCCCAGGCGGCGGTGGCCTCGCTCGGGCGCACCGACGGCTTCTTCGGCAACCCGCAGGTACGCATTGCGCTGCCCGAGTCGCTGCAGCGCGCGGAGCGCGCCATGCGGCGCTTTGGCATGGGGCGCTACGCGGACGAGCTGGTCCTCACCATGAACCGCGCCGCCGAGGCCGCCGTGCCCGAGGCGCGGCAGCTTTTCGTCGCTGCCGTGCGCGACATGTCCGTGCAGGATGCCAAGGGCATCCTGCAGGGGGGTGACAGCGCGGGCACGGCGTACTTCCGGCGCAGCACCGAAGCCCGGCTGCGCCAGCGGTTCCTGCCGGTGGTGCAGCGGGCGACGGCCAAGGTGGGCCTGGCGAGGCAGTACAACGCCTACGCCCAGCGCGGCGCCGCCTTCGGCCTGGTGAAGAAGGAGCACGCCAATCTCGACGACTACGTGGCGCAGCAGGCGCTCGACGGCCTGTTCCTGCTGGTCGCCGAGGAGGAACGAAAGATCCGCAAAGACCCGGTGGGCGCGGGCACGGCCATCCTGCGCAAGGTGTTCGGCGCGTTGAAGGTTTAGGGCGTCTTCAGTGCGACTCTAGTGCGCCTTGTCCCAGTTGTCGCCGATGCCGACGTCGACGACCAGGGGCACCTCGAGCTTGGCCACCGATTGCATCAGCTCGCGCACGCGGCTTCTTACCTGCTCGAGCTCGCCATGCGGGATCTCGAGGACCAGCTCGTCGTGCACCTGCATGATGAGCTTTGCCCCCAGGCCTGCGTCATCGAGGAAATTCTGCACCGCCACCATCGCCAGCTTGATCAAGTCTGCGGCGGTGCCCTGCATGGGCGCGTTGATCGCGGCGCGCTCGGCCGCCTGCCGGCGCACCGGCGCTCCGCTCCTGAGCTCGGGCAGCCACAGGCGGCGTCCGAACACCGTCTCGACGTAGCCTTGCTCGCGCGCGCTCCTGCGCGTCTCATCCATGTAGCGCTTGACCCCCGGATAGCGCGCGAAGTACGAGTCGATGTACGTCTGCGCCGTGCCGCGGTCGATGTCGAGGTTCTGCGCCACGCCGAACGACGACATGCCGTAGATCAGGCCGAAGTTGATCACCTTGGCGATCCTCCGGTCATCTGCGCCGACTTCGTCGAGCGGCTTGCCGAAGACCTCGGCGGCGGTGGCGCGGTGCACGTCCTCGCCCTGGCTGAAGGCGCGCCGCAGGTTCACGTCGCCCGAGAGGTGCGCCATGATCCTGAGCTCGATCTGCGAGTAGTCGGCAGACAGGATGCACGCGCCCGGCGGCGCAATGAAGCACTCGCGGATGCGCCGCCCGGCGGACGTGCGGATCGGGATGTTCTGCAGGTTGGGCTCGTTGGATGAGAGCCGCCCGGTGACCGCCGTGGTCTGCGAGTAAGTCGTATGCACGCGCCCGGTGCGCGGGTTGACGCTCTTCGGCAGCTTGTCGGTGTAGGTGGACTTGAGCTTCGACAGCCCGCGGTGCTCGAGGATCAGCTTGGGCAGGGGGTGGTCGAGCGCCAGCTCGGCGAGCGAATCCTCGTCGGTGGAAGGCTCGCCGGTGGGCGTTTTCTTCTTCACCGGCAGCTTCTGCCGGTCGAACAGGATCTCGCGGATCTGCTTGGGCGAGCCAAGGTTGAACGGCTGGCCGGCGGCCTCGTAGGCCTTCTGCTCCGCCAGCAGCATTTCCTTGCCGAGCTCGTGGCTCTGCGCTTCGAGCCGGGCGCGATCGAGCAGCACGCCGTTGCGCTCCATGCGGAACAGCACCGGCAGCACCGGCGACTCGATGCGCTCGTAGATGCGCTTCAGCTTGTCGTCCGCCTGGATCCTCGGGAACAGGAGGTGGTGCAGCGCGAGCACGCAATCGGTCTTTTCCGCGGCGTACTCGGTCGCCCGGCCGATCTCCACCGCGGAGAAGGCGATGCGCGCGGCGCCCTTGCCGGTGACCTCGTCGAAGCCGAGGGTAGACCAGCCGCAGTGACGCTGCGCGAGCGAACCCAGGTCGTGCCGCTCGTGCACCTCGAGCACGTACGATTCGAGCGTGGTGTCGTGCACGCCGCCGCCCAGATGCACGCCGTGGTTGGCGAGGATGTGGCTGTCGAGCTTCACGTCCCGGCCCACCTTGCGGCGCCCGGCGTGCTCGAGCCAGGGCCTGAGCAGCTCGAGCGCCCGCTCCAGGGGCACCTGCGCCGGCGCGCCCGGATAATCGTGGCCGAGCGGCAGGTAGACCGCCTCGTCGCCGAAAGCGAACGACAGCCCGACCAGGCGTGCGCTCAGCGGCTCTTCGCCCACGCACACCGTGTCGAAGCCCACCAGCTCCACGGCCTGCATCGCCAGCAGGAGGTCCTTCAGCGCGTCCTCGTCCAGGATGCTGCGGTAGCGCCGCTTGCGAGGGCCCTCGCCCGGCGCGGGCGCCGGCGCGGCCGGCGCGCCCTCCTGCACCTCGCGAAGCCAGGTCTTGAAGCCGAAGCGCTCGTATTGCGCGCGCTGGCGGGCCGGATCGGGCCTGCCTCGCGTGAGGTCGTCGATGCTGACCGGCAGCGGGACGTCGCGCTTGATGGTCAGCAGCAGGCGCGCCTTGGGCAGCCAGTCGGCCATCTTGCGCAGGTTCTCGCCCGCGAGGCCGCTGATCTCCCCCGAATGGGCGAGCACGCCCTCCAGCGAGCCGTACTTCTCGATCCACTTGCACGCGGTCTTCGGGCCCACCTTGTCGACGCCGGGGATGTTGTCGATCGCATCGCCGATCAGCGCGAGGTAATCGAGGAATTTCTCCGGCGGTACGCCGAACTTGCGCTTCACGCCTTCGATGTCGAGCTTCTCGTTCGACATGGTGTTCACCAAGCTGACGCGTTCCTCCACCAGCTGCGCGAAGTCCTTGTCGCCGGTGGAGATGACGGTATTCCAGCCGGCGTGCTTCGCCTGCTCCGCGAGCGTGGCGATGACGTCGTCCGCCTCGACGCCGTCGACCACCAGCACCGGCCAGCCCAAGGCCTCCACCGCCTCGCACAGCGGCTTCACCTGCGACGACAGGTCATCCGGCATGGGGGTGCGGTTCGCCTTGTACTCGGCGTAGACCTCGTCCCGGAAGGTCTTTCCCTTGGCGTCGAACACGCAGGCGCGCGCGCCCGACTTATAATCCGTCGCCAGCTTGCGCAGCATGTTGAGCACGCCGTAAATGGCGCCGGTGGGCTCGCCCTTCGGGCTCTTTAGCTCCGGCAGCGCGTGGAACGCGCGGTACAAGTAGGACGAGCCGTCGACCAGCAGCAGCGTCTTTTCAGGATCCATTCCCGACACGATGACAACCGACAAGCAACCGAAGCTGGCCGAAATGGCCCAAGAGGTGACCGCACGCGAAGCATGGCGGGTGTTCGGCATTATGGCAGAGTTCGTCGAGGCGACCGAGCGCCTGGTGGGCATCCATCCCGCGGTTTCGGTATTCGGCAGCGCGCGCGTCAAGCCGGGCACGCTGTACTGGAAGCTCGCCGAACAGACCGCGCGGCTGCTCTCGGATGCGGGCTTTGCCGTGGTGAGCGGCGGCGGGCCGGGCCTCATGGAGGCCACCAACAAGGGCGCTTTCGAAGGCAGCGGCCTCGCAGTCGGCCTCAACATCGAGCTGCCGCGCGAGCAGTTCGGCAACCGCTTCCAAGACGTCAGCCTGCGCTTCAAGCACTTCTTCACGCGCAAGGTGATGTTCGCCAAGGTGGCCACCGCCTACATCGTGCTGCCCGGCGGCTACGGCACGCTGGACGAGCTGTTCGAGGCGCTCACGCTGGTGCAGACCGGCAAGACGCGCCAGATGCCGATCATCCTCGTGCACGAGCCGTTCTGGCGCGGCCTGCTCGGCTGGATGCGCGAGCGCCTGGCCGCCGAGGGCATGATCGACGAGAGCGAGCTCGATCTGCTGCAGGTATGCGACCAGCCGCAGCAGGTGGTGGACACGATCTTCGCCTTCTACGAGAAGCGCGGCTTCGAGCCTTCACCCGCCGAGCGCGAGGTGTTGCTGAACCTGTAGAATCGATCGCGTGCGCCGCCGGGCTTTCACACTGCTCCTGATCGCGTCCTTCGCGGCATGGGCGCAGACCGCGCCGCCGAAGCTAGAGCCGCTGCCCGAGCCGCCCCCGCCGCCGCCGCTGCCCGAGGGCCCGGCCGACGAGCCGCGCGTGCGCATCCCGGTGCAGGAAGGCGACAAGATCGAGCCGGTGCGCCGCAACGGCGTGGTGATCGCGGTGCGCGTCACGCCGCCGAACGGCAAGCCGTACTTCCTCATCGACACCAGCGGCAACGGCAACTGGATGCGGCGCGACTCGCTCGACACCGGGCTTGCCGTGCCCATGTTTCCCATCCTCGAATTCGACTGACTTGTCGGTCTACACGCCGGTTTCCGAATCCGAGCTGGCGGCCTGGCTCGAGCACTACTCCGTCGGCCGCCTGCTGTCGTGCGAGCCGATCAAGGCGGGAATCGAGAACACCAATTATTTCGTCACCACCACGCACGGGCGCTACGTCCTGACGCTGTTCGAGCGTCTGCCGGCCGAAGAGCTGCCGTTCTACGTCAACCTGATGGCGCACCTCGCGCGCCACGGCATCCCGTGCCCGGCGCCGATCGCCGACCTCTCCGACCAGTACCTGCAGCGGCTGAACGGCAAGCCGGCGGTGCTGGTGACGCGGCTCTCCGGCGAGTCGGTCGAGCGCCCGGGCGCCGGCGAATGCGCCGAGCTCGGCGCGCTGCTCGCGCGCATGCACCTCGCGGCGCGCTCCTACGCCGCCTACCTCGACAACCCGCGCGGCCCCCGGTGGTGGCGCTTCGCCGCCCGGGAAGTGTCCTCGTTCCTGGACTCGCAAAAGAAGGCGCTGCTGGAGGCGGAGCTCGCCTTCCAGGCCGAGCACCGCTTCGCCGATGCGCCGCGCGGCCCGGTGCACGCGGATCTGTTCCGCGATAACGCCCTGTTCGAGGGCGACCGCATTTCGGGGGTGATCGACTTCTACTTTGCCGGGGTCGACACCTTCCTGTTCGACGTGGCGGTGTGCGTCAACGACTGGTGCCTGTGCGACCCGGCGAGCAAGCTGGAGCTGGACGAGGGCCGCACGCGCGCGCTGCTCTCGGCCTACCACGCGGCGCGGCCGTTCACGGCGCTGGAGCGCGCCGCCTGGCCGGTGGTGCTGCGCGCCGCGGCGCTGCGCTTCTGGCTGTCGCGGCTTTACGACTTTCATCTGCCGCGTCCCGGCATGATGGTGCACGCGCACGACCCGGAGCATTTCCGCAGGATCCTCGAGCTGCGCGCCCAGGGCGATGCCGCCTGGATGGATGGATGACGCAGGCGCGCATCGTGCCGGCGATGCAGGGCGTTCGCTGGCTGGGCGAGGGCTGGCGGCTGTTTCGCGTGGCGCCGCTTCCATGGCTGGCGCTCGCCTGCGTCTATCTGCTGGGCACCAACGTCCTGGCGCTGGTTCCCCTGGCCGGCTTCGTCGCCGCCCTCATGATCGTACCCGCGCTCACGGTCGGCATGATGGGCGCGGCGCGCGCCGCCTCGCACGGCACGCAGCCGAGCGTGCGCATGCTGGCCGAAGGCTTTCGCACCGAGGGACGCGCCCAGCTCGCGCTCGGGGCGGTGTACTTCCTGTGCTCCATGCTGGTGTTCGGCGGCACCTCGCTTGCCGACCCGGAAGGCAGGCTGCGCGCCGTTCTGGCCGGGCGCGCCGCGGCCGGGGACGCCGCGCTGGGCGACGTGGTGCTGCCGCTCGCGGTTTTCGCGCTGTCGTATGCGCCGGTGCTCATGCTGTTCTGGTTCGCCCCGCCGCTTGCCTCGTGGCATGCCACCGGGGCGCTCAAGGCGCTGTTTTTCAGCTTCGTCGCCTGCCTGATGAACTGGCGCGCCTTCCTCGCCTACGGCGCGGCGGTCGCCGCGATGATGATGGCAGTGCCGCTCGCCGCGCTCCTCGCACTGCGGGCGTTCGGCGGCGCCGAGCTCGGGGTTGCGGTGGCCTCGCTCGTGTTTCCCTTGCTGCTGATCATGCTGCCGACGCTGTTCGCGAGTTTTTATGTAAGCTACCGTGACGTGTTCGGAGCCGAAAAGCCATGAAGCTGCCCGAGCTCTCGCCTAGCGCCGCGCCGCAATTCGTCGACGCCGCCTCCTGCAAGGCCTGGCTGGAGCAGCTGCCGCTCGCCAACGTCGGCGCGGCGCAGCACGACCTGCTCGACGAGCTGGAGGAGTTCAACGGCTTTCCCACCTCCGCGGCAAACCGCCTGGGCGTGCTGGAGACGGTGCGCGAAGCGGTCAATTTCGTGCAGATCGAGCAGGCCAAGCGCTTCATGAACCGGCCGCTGCCGATGGCCGAGGCGGAAAAGAAGGTATTCGACGACACCATCGAGCTGTGGGAGCAGATGCGCCTGGGCTATCTGCGCTGCCTCGAGGCGGCGCTCGCGCGCGACGCGGGCATGCGCGCGCAGGCGGCCCTCATCACGCAGCGCCTGGGCGCCTACATCGGCCTGAAAATGTTTCACTGCCAGCGCGCCTACCGCGAGCTTTCGCCGGGCGACTGGCGCGGGCTGCATCAGGCGTACGCGCACGCCGAGCGACTCGGCGTCGCCGACGAGGCGGTCAAGGATTACCTGAACCGCGACATCCACGACACCTCGCCGCGCATCGCCTATGCGCGCGCGGTGCTCATGGCGTTGAGCAATCCGCAGGAGCTGGCGCAGCGCCAGATCACCTTCGTCGCCTTCCTGCTCGAGCGCTGGGCGGTCAAGCTGGAGATCTCCGGCACGCCGGTGGTCGAGGAAAAGGGCCTGCTGCCGCTGGTGGCGGATCTGGCGGGCGAGCGCTGCCCCAGCCGCGGCGATCTGAAAGCGGTCGAGCCGCGGTTTCTCGACACGCGCAAGCTGGCAAAGAGCCTGCGCAACCGCGTCGGCCTGCTGCGCAAGGGCGAGTCCCCCGCCAAGCTGGCCCTGGGCGAGGATTGCGTGCAGCCCTCGTGCGAGCAGCTCCTGGTCTACCTTTTCCGGCAATGGTGCCAGATGCGTCCGGCCGCGCCCGAGCGCAGCGCAGCTCGCCGCGCACAGGTATGCACCGAGGTGGCGGCTATCCACCATTACATCTCCGGCGGCGCCGCTCAAAAGACCGTCGACCACACCAAGCTCACCCAGACGCAGCGCCTGGAGCTCGAGACGCTGGGGCGCATTCGCACGGCGCCCGACGAGGAGTACAGCAACGTGCACGGCTTCATGCTCGAATCCTGGCAGCTCGACGACGACAGCCCGCTCGAGCTGCGCATCACGCGCCCGGCCGGCACGGCCGGCAAGCGCTACTCGCACGGCCAGCTGGTGGCGGTGCGCCCGGCCGAGGGCAAGGCCTTTCATGTCGGCCAGGTGCGCTGGCTGCTCTGCGCGGCGGACGGCGAGCTGCGCGCCGGCATCAAGCTGCTTCCGGGCGCTCCGAGCGGCGTCACGCTGCGCGGCGTGGGCCTGAACGAGACCGAGCGCTCGCTGTTCGGCCTGTCGCTCGCCGCCGTCGCCAGCGCGCAGGCGCCGGCGACCCTCGTGCTGCCCATGGGCACTTTCAAGCCCGGGCGGGTGCTCGAAGTCCAGGGGGCAAAGCCCAGGAGCGTGCGGCTGACCGAGCTCGTCGAGCGCGGCGCCGACTTCGACCGGGTGGCCTACGAGCCGGCCTAGTATGATTCGGCTCCCATGCCGGGCGAGCGCTTTCCCACCGAGATAAAGCTGCACCAGAAGTCGCGAGTAATGGAAATCTCGTTTTCCGACGGCCGCGATTTCCGCCTGCCGTACGAGCTCCTGCGGGTGTATTCGCCCTCGGCCGAGGTACGGGGCCACGGGCCCGGGCAGGAAGTGCTGCAGGCGGGCAAGCGGGAAGTGGATATCCGCTCGCTCGAGCCGGTAGGCTCCTATGCCGTCCAGCCGGTGTTCTCGGACGGCCACAGCACCGGCATCTATTCTTGGGACTATCTCTACGAGCTCGGCGAGAACCAGCAAGCGCTCTGGAACGAATACCTCGCCAAGCTCGCAGCCGCCGGCAAGACGCGAGAGTAGCCGCTTACTTTGAGCGACAAGACCCACTTCGGATACGAGCAGGTCCCCGAGGCCGAGAAGGCGCGCCGGGTGGGCGCGGTATTCGACCGCGTCGCCGAGCGCTACGACGTCATGAACGACCTCATGTCGCTCGGATTGCACCGGGTATGGAAGGCTTTCGCGGTTTCCGTGGCGCGCCCGCGGCCGGGAGAGCGAGTCCTGGACGTGGCTACGGGAAGCGGCGACCTCGCCTTGGCGATGGGGCGCAAGGTGCTCCCGCAAGGCGAGGTGTGGCTCAGCGACGTGAACCGCAGCATGCTGCAGCGCGGGCGAGATCGCGCCGCCGATCACGGCCTGCTCGCGCCGGCGGTGCAATGCGACGCCGAGCGGCTGCCCTTTCCCGAGGGCTATTTCGACTGCGTCACGGTGGCGTTCGGATTGCGCAACATGACCCGCAAGGAGGCCGCGCTGGCCGAAATGGCGAGGGTGCTCAAGCGCGGCGGCCGGCTCATCGTGCTCGAGTTCTCCAAGGTGTGGAAGCCGCTCGAGCGCGCCTACGAGCTGTACTCCTTCAGGGTGCTTCCCTGGCTCGGGCAGCGCGTGGCCGGGGATGCGGCGCCTTACCGCTACCTCGCCGAGTCGATCCGCATGCATCCGGACCAGGCGCGCCTTGCCGGCATGCTGGAGCACGCCGGCCTGGCGCGCGTCGAAGTGTTCAATCTCGCGGCCGGTGTGGTGGCGCTGCATCGCGGGTACCGGATTTGATACGATGGGCCGCTGAAGCGAACGCGACACGAACGGATAGGTGACTTCATGAAATGGCTATTGGGATTCTTCGTGCTGGCTTTGGGCGTAGTGCTGGCGATGCCCGAGGCCGAGGCGCGCCGCTTCGGCGGCGGCCGCAATATCGGCATCCAGCGCAACGTGCAGAAAGCACCGCCGGCGGCCACGCCCGCGAAGCCGGCGCAGCAGCAGGCGGCTGCCGGCAGCAAGTGGGGTCCGATCCTCGGCGGCCTCGCGCTCGGCGGAATCCTCGCGTATCTGTTTTCCGGCCAGGGGCTCGCCGCCGTCCTGCTGTTCGGGCTTCTCGCCTTTGCCGCGGTGATGGCGTTCCGGCTGCTTGCGCAGCGGCGTGCGCCCGCGCCCCAGCGCATGCAATACGCGGGCTTGGGTGGCGAGACGCTCGCCGCGCCGCCCGCCGGGCAGGTGCGCGCGACAAGCGGCCTGCCGGCGCCGGCCGACTTCGACGCGCAGGCCTTCCTGCGCGGGGCGAAAGCCAATTTCATCAAGCTGCAGCTGGCGAACGACGCCGGCTCGCTCGAGGAAATCCGCGAGTTCACCACCGATGCGATGTTCGCCGAGCTCAGCCGGGAGCGAACCCAGGCCGGCCAACAAACCGACGTCGTCGCTCTCGATGCGCAGCTTGTCGAGGTGGCCACCGAAGGCGCCAACCACTGGGCGAGCGTGCGTTTTTCCGGGCAGGTTCGCGAGACGCCGGGCAGTGAGCCGCAGCCCTTTTCCGAGCTCTGGCATCTCGCCAAGCCGGTCGACGGCTCGAGCGGCTGGTTGCTCGCCGGCATTCAGCAAATGCATTGATCCGGGCTCTGACCCCCGATGCGAAGGCCACTCTCGGGTGGCCTTTTTCTTTCGCCCTGAACCGCCTGCTCGGCGCCGACCCGGTCGCGCGGGGGACTCTGGCGGCGTTCGCCGGCATGACCGTGGAGCTGCGCGCGCCGCCGCTTCCCAGCGTGCGCCTCACCATCCTGCCCGGCGGTACGCTGGAGGCGGGCGGAGAGGATGCGGCGCTGGTCCTGACCCTGCGCGGGCAGGCGCTGCCCGCGCTGCTGCAAGGCGAGGCGCACTTCATGCGCGAGGTGGAGGCGGCGGGCGATCCGCGGCTCGCCTCCGAAGTCATGGCGCTGATGCGCCGGCTGCGCTGGGACGCGGAGGAGGACCTGTCCAAGCTGGTGGGAGACGTGGCGGCCCACCGGCTAACCGGCCTCGCCCGGGGGTTTGTCGCGTGGCAGGCCGATGCGGCGCGCCGCCTCGCCGAGGGCCTGACCGACTACGCGGTGGAGGAAAAGCGCCTCCTGGTTTCGACGCAGGAGCTGCGCGAGTTCTCCGAGCAGGTGATCCGCCTGCGCGATGCCGTGGAGCGCCTGGACAAGCGGACCCGCCGCCTTGGCTAGGCTGGCGCGGCTGCTGCGCATCTTCCTCATCGGGGTGCGCTTCGGCCTGCACGAGTTCGTGCCGAAGTACTCGCGCAACTGGATGCTTCGCCTGCTGGCGCGGCGCACGCGCGAGCCGCGCGGCCTGCGCCTGCGAGAAGCGCTGGAGACCCTCGGGCCGATCTACGTGAAGTTCGGCCAGGTGCTGTCCACGCGGCGCGACCTGGTGCCGCTGGACATCGCCGACCAGCTCGCGCGCCTGCAGGACCGCGTGCCGCCATTTGCCTCCGAGCTTGCCATGGCCGAGATCGAACGCGGGCTGGGACGCCCGATCTCCGCCGTGTTCGCCGCCTTCGACAGCCTGCCGGTGGCGAGCGCGTCCATCGCCCAGGTGCACCTCGCCACGCTGAAAGACGGCCGCGAGGTCGCGGTGAAGGTTCTGCGTCCCGGCGTGGAATCGGCCATCGCGCGCGACCTCGCCCTGCTCGATACGGCCGCCGCCCAGGTCGAGCGGGTCTGGGCCGATGGGCGGCGCCTGCGTCCGCGCGAGGTGGTGGCGGAGTTCGCGCGCCACCTGGACGAGGAGCTCGACCTGATGCGCGAGGCGGCCAACGCCAGCCAGCTGCGGCGCAATTTCGAGGGCTCGCCGCTGCTGCGGGTGCCGCAGGTGTACTGGGACCTGTGCTCGCAGCGCGTGATGATCATGGAGCGCATGCGCGGCACGCCGATATCCCACGTGGAGGCGCTGCGCGAGAAGGGCATAGACATCCCCGCGCTGGCGCGCGCCGGGGTCGAGATTTTCTTCACCCAGGTGTTCCGCGACGGCTTTTTCCACGCCGACATGCATCCGGGGAACATCCTGGTGGCCGACGATGGACGCTATGTCGCGCTCGACTTCGGCATCATGGGCACGCTGA
This sequence comes from uncultured bacterium, assembly GCA_965233185.1. Classification (GTDB taxonomy): domain Bacteria; phylum Pseudomonadota; class Gammaproteobacteria; order Burkholderiales; family SG8-39; genus SCGC-AG-212-J23. The sequence goes on along the minus strand of CBDDSA010000105.1, from coordinate 1,589 downwards.
CCGAAACCGACAAAAGCTACCTGGCGCAGAACTTCCTCGCGTTCTTCAACCGCGATTACCGGCGCGTCGCCCAGGCGCACCTGGACGCCGGCTGGGTGCCGGCGGCGACGCGCATCGATGCCTTCGAGGGCGCCATCCGGGCGGTGTGCGAGCCGATCTTCGCCCGTCCGCTCAAGGACATCTATTTCGGCAAGCTGCTGCTGCGGCTTTTCCAGACTTCGCGCCGCTTCAACGTCCAGGTCCAGCCGCAGCTGGTGATGCTGCAAAAGACGCTGCTCAACATCGAGGGCCTGGGGCGCGAGCTGGATCCCGAGCTGGACCTCTGGGCGACCGCCAAGCCCTATCTCGAGCGCTGGATGCGGGAGCAGGTGGGCTGGCGCGGCCTGGTGCGCACGCTGCGCCAGGAAGCCCCGTTCTGGGCCGCCACGCTGCCGCAGCTTCCGCGCCTCGCGCACCGCGCCCTCGCCGAGGACCGGCTCGGCCGCCTGCACGACGCGGTGCAGCGGCTCGCCGAGGAGAACGCGCGGCGCAACGACATCCTGGTCGGCTTCCTGCTGGTCGCCGGCATCGCCCTGGTGCTGTTCGCCTTCGTGGCGCTCTGACGCGCAGGCGCGTTTGGCAGCGCCGGATGCGGCGGCTATGATGCGGCCCCAATGCTGATCGCGTTCGTCGCCCTCTATCTGCTCGTGACGGTCGCGATAGGCCTGTGGGCCGCGCGCCGCGTGCATAATGCCAAGGACTACGTCGTCGCCGGCCGCAGCCTGCCGCTCTACATGAGCACGGCGCTGGTGTTCGCCACCTGGTTCGGCGCCGAAACCGTGCTGGGCGTGTCGGCCACCTTCCTCAACGAGGGCATGCGCGGCATCGTGGCCGACCCGTTCGGCTTCTCGTTCTGCCTGGTGATCGTGGCGCTGTTCTTCGCGCGCGCCTTCTACAGGCTCAACCTGCTGACCATCGGCGACTTCTACCGCCAGCGCTACAACAAGCCGGTGGAGGTGGCGACCAGCCTGTGCATCGTGCTGTCTTACCTGGGCTGGACCTCGGCGCAGTTCACGGCCCTGGGCCTGGTATTCCATACCTTGTCGGGCGGCGCCATCTCGCTCGAATGGGGCATCGTGCTCGGTGCCGGGGTGGTGCTGCTTTATACGATCTTCGGCGGCATGTGGTCCGTGGCGTACACGGATTTCTTCCAGAGCGCGGTGATCATCGTCGGGCTGCTCTACCTCGCCTTCCTGCTCAGCGGCCCGGCCGGCGGCTTCGAGCGCGTGCTGGCGCATGCCTCGGCCGCCGGCAAGTTCGAGTTCTGGCCGAAGCTCGAGCTGCGCGATGCGCTGGCGTTCGTCGCGGCGTTCGTCACCGCCGCGCTCGGCTCCATTCCGCAGCAGGACGTGTTCCAGCGGGTCACGGCGGCGAAGGACGCGGATACCGCGGTGCGCGGCGCCCTGCTGGGCGGCCTGCTGTACTTCTGCATGGCATTCGTCCCCATCTACCTGGCGTACTCGGCGCTGCTCATCGACCCGCAGATGGTCGGGCCGCTGCTCGCCGGCCAAGGCAACGAGAACCAGCTGATCCTGCCTTACCTCATCGCC